>CAZEFJ010000146.1:0-5738 GCA_964511465.1 uncultured Hyphomicrobiales bacterium | reverse complement strand
CACCGGTTCGGCCAATGCCGATATTATCAACATCTCGGGCAGCGGCGGCTTCAATACAATCAGCGGCGGTGCAGGGAACGACTTCGTCTTGCTCAAAGATACGGTGGCTATCGCATCATTAACTGGTGGTGCAGGCACCGACACTCTGGAGGTTCGGGTCGACGGCACAAACGCACCGACGGTCTCTTCTGCGTCAGGCTTCGCCAACGTGTACAAGATTGGCGATATCGGCAACGACACCATAACCGTTAGCGGCACCATCGGCGGTCTTTCATACAACGGTGCAGAGGGTGGCCTTGGCGACGACACCCTGACTGGCTCGACCAACATCGACACCCTGGCTGGCGGCGACGGTAATGACACCATCACCGGCGGAACCGCTGCCGATACTCTGATCGGCGGGGCCGGTGCGGATATCTTCGTCTATACCTCCAAAAACGATTCGAATACGTCTAACGTGGATAATATTAACGATTTCGTCAGCGGCACTGACACGATAAGGTTCACCGGCATCGCAGGCGTTACCTTCAGCAGCACAGCATATACGTTTACAACTGATGTTGCGACGACGATTACCGATATCGTCAACAATGGCGCAGCCGACACAGCCTATTATTTTACTAATGGTACGGACGGCTATCTTTATGACAACGGAGCCGGGACCGGAACCGACTATGATGGCTCCCTGATATTACTGTCTGGCGTCACCTCAATAATATCAAGCAATGACATAGTCTCGGCTTAGCCGGGTTTTCTCTTTAACTTTTCCGGATGGATGTTTTCCCTTATGATGTTTCGGCATTGGGGAAATCCGTATGAAAGAGCTTTTGGCACGTCTGTTCTCACGGCCTGTAATCGCCGCTGAGATAATTACAGCTTCGCTATTCGCCAATATTCTGGCGTTGGCGATGCCGCTGTTCGTGATGCAGGTTCTGCGACGCTATGTATCATATGGGGTGGACACAACGCTGGCGACACTGACCGTCGGTGTCATCGGGGCTATAGCTCTTGAATTCGGCTTTCGTCAGGTCCGCTTCAAGCTGGCGGCGGCAATCAATTCCCGCTTTGACGAAGGCCTCGCCGAGGCGGCGTTCTCGATCCTCACCGGGGCCAAGTCGGCTGCCATCGACATGCTGCCGCCGGGGTTGAGACGCGAGATCATCGCCGGTGCAGATACCATCAGGGGTGCCTATGGCCCGCTCAATATCGCCGCCGTACTTGACGTCCCGTTCGCACTGGTTTTCCTGCTCGCCCTGGCGTTGCTTAGCCCGACCCTGGCACTTATCGCATCGCTGTTTATTATCCTGGTGTTCGCCGCATCGCTGGTCAATCAGTGGACGCTTAGAAAACCGGTCCGCGAGATCATGCAGTCTTCCGGGCGTCGCTCATCCCTGGTCGCCTCGGCAATCCGGGCAGCCGATACCGTGCGGGCCTTTAATTCCGCGGCCTACATACGCAACGAATGGCAGGGCGAGGGACAACGGTTCCATGCCCTTGGCCGTTATATCAGTGCCCGCCAAGGTCTTATCAGTTCGATGATTCAGAGCGCCCAGGCACTGATGGGGGTAGCGGTCATTGCCATCGGGGCAATCCGGGTGGTGGCAGGTGATTTTGATATTGGAACCCTGATCGGGGCGAATATTCTGGCCGCCCGGGCACTTGGTCCGATCATAAAATTTGCCCAGTTGAACGAGGCCTTCGCCAGAGCGGAACAATCACTGAAGATGTTCAGGGGATTTTCCAAACTGCCCCGTGAAAGGGATAAGGGTTCGGCCCTTGGCGAGTATATGGGCGGAATCGAGCTAAGGGATGTGGCCTTCAGCCATCCCGGTTCCCACACCCCTTTGTTTGAATCGCTTTCGCTGAAGCTGGAACCGGGGGCTACCATGGTCGTTACCGGGGCCAACGCAAGCGGCAAGACAACCATGGCCAGGATGCTGGTCGGTCTGATCGAGCCGAGCCGGGGACGGATAGCCGCAGACGGCGTCGATCTTGGCCAAATAGCACCTGAATGGTGGCGGCGACATGTCATATATATGCCCCAGGAACCGCAGTTCATCAACGCCAGCCTGCGCGACAACCTGATGGCCTTCAATCCATCACTTGACGATCAGAGGCTTAATAATCTGGTAAACACTACCGGTTTGCGCCGCCTTGTCGAAGAGAACCCGGATGGCTTTGATTTTCCCATAACCGACAATGGCGCCAGCCTGTCGCTTGGGGTGAGGCGGCGGCTGGCGCTGGCCAGGGGGCTGGCCTCGGACGGTATGCTGGTGATCATGGATGAGCCGACCGAAGGCCTCGATGCCGAAGGATGCGCCATGGTCTACGCAGTTCTCAACGGGCTAGCCAAACGGCGGCGAACGATCATCGCGTTTTCCCATGACCCGGGCATCCTCAAGGGGGCGCAACATGTGCTTGACCTCAATTCAAAGCCTGTACCCAAGTTGTTCAATGCCCAGTCGCAGCCGAACCATACGGCGGCAACGGCCAGTACCGCAAGTGAGCCGACAACATGAACGGGCCGACTGGAAATACCAAGCAGCATGACAGCGAGGCGGATATCAGCGCCGCCACCCACATGTTCATGGGGGTTTGTGTCGCGCTGGTCCTGGCTTTTTTGGTATGGTCCTATTTTGGCCGACTGGATATAGTCAGCACCGCCGTTGGCGAGGTCATACCGTCCAGTCAGGTCAAAAGCATCCAGCATCTGGAGGGTGGTATAGTTCGCGAGATTCTCGCCCACGAGGGTGACTTAGTGGAAAAAGGTCAGCCGCTGGTAGTCCTGGAATCTACGCAAAGCGGATCCGACCTTAAGGAACTGAACGTTCGCATTACTTCCCAGCAGATCGATATAGCGCGCCTGAAAGCGGAAATGTCGGGGTCGGAAAAGGTCGATTTCCCCAAAGGCCTGATTCGCGATCATCCCAATCTGGTTGCCCAAAGCGCGGATATGTTCAAAACCAGGCGACGCAAGCTTAAGGGCGATATGGCGGCCCAGCGCGAGCAGATAATCCAACGCACCCAGGATATGAAAACGATTTCGGAGCGAATCAAAAACGCCCGCAAAAGCCTGAAACTGGTTGACGAGCAGATTGCCATAAGCAGAGAACTTCTCAAGGACGATCTAACCAACCGCATGGTCCATCTCAACCTTCTCAAGGAGGCCGCCGACCTGAATGCCAGAATCGACGAGGCGGCGGCGGCAAAACCATCCGCAGCAGCAGCGCTTAAGGAGGCCCAGATCAAGCTTAAAGGTGTAACTAACGATTATCGCGAAAATGTCAGCAAGGAGCTGAACCTGAAGCGTCGCTCGCTGGAGGAGTTTTCCAACCGCATCCGCAAGTTCGAGGACAGCCTCAAACGCACCGTCCTGCGCTCGCCGGTAAAAGGGGTGGTCAAAACCATGCGAGTCTTTACCGTCGGCGGCGTGGTCAAGCCCGGAGCGACGGTCGTCGACGTGGTGCCGGGGGGTGACAGGCTGGTGATAGAAGCCCGGCTGGCGACCGGCGATATCGGCTATGTGCATTCCGGACAATCGGCAATGGTGGCACTGGCCTCGGCTGACGCCGGGCGTTTCAGCCCGCTTAAGGGCACGGTCACACAGGTCAGCCCGGACACCATCAGAGATGACAAGGGGGTGCCGTTCTACAAGGTGCGTATAACCACGAAACGCAGCTATTTTGAACGCAAGGGATTACGCTACCGGCTGGTCCCGGGAGTCCAGGTAATATCTTCGATAAGAACCGGCCAGCGTTCAATCCTGGAATATATTCTCGACCCGTATTTTAGCTCTTTGCAGACGGCGCTGCGGGAGCGCTAGGAGGGTGGTGGATATTTTCCATCTGGTCCGTCCATTGCTTGGACTGATCGACCCGGAGACATCCCACAGGATGGCCTTGGCGGGTCTGAAAAGCGGTCTCTATCCACGCCCGGAGCCGTTTGACGACCCTATCCTTGCAAGCCGCCTGTGGGAAATTGACTTTGCCAACCCGGTCGGCCTGGCGGCAGGGTTCGACAAGAACGCCGAGGCGGTAAACCAACTTTTGCAAGCGGGCTTCGGCTTTGTCGAAGTCGGCAGCGTAACTCCCCGGCCACAGCCGGGCAATCCCCGTCCCCGGCTTTTTCGACTGCCTGACGATGGCGCGGTAATCAACCGCATGGGCTTTAATAACGACGGTGCAGAGGCCCTAGCCCGGCAACTTCGGAACGCGAACCATCGCCGAAACGGTGGAATCGTCGGGGTCAACCTCGGCAAAAACAAGGACTCGCCGGATGCCGGGGCCGACTATGTCGCCGGTGTCCGTGCCTTGGCAGGGCTTTGCGACTATGTGGTGGTCAATGTTTCATCACCCAACACGCCAGGATTGCGCGACCTGCAAGGGCGTGGGCCGCTGCACGACCTGCTCGAAGCGGTAGTTTCGGCGCTTGACCAGTTCGCTGAAACCAAACGTCCGCCACTGCTGCTGAAAATCGCTCCTGACCTCGCTGACAAGGACAAATCAGACATCGTAGAGGTCGCGCTGGAACTGGGTATTGATGGCATTATCGCCACCAACACCACCATTGAACGGCCTTCGTCCCTGACCGACCATCATCAGGCCGAAAGCGGAGGGCTTAGCGGGCGCCCCCTGTTTGCGCCATCAACCAGGGTGTTGTCCGATATTTACCGGCTGAGCGGGGGTAAAATACCGCTGATCGGCGTCGGCGGAGTGGCGAATGCCGGGGATGCATATGCCAAAATCCGCGCCGGTGCCTCACTGGTACAATTGTACACTGCGCTGGTCTATCACGGCCCCGGCCTGGTTAACCGGATCAAACGCGGGCTGGCCGAACGGCTGCGCGCCGACGGGTTTTCCTGCCTTGGTGATGCGGTCGGTGCGGATCATCGCTGAAAATATCAAAAAAATACTGTATTCACGGTAATTCCGTAAGGTAGCCTTCAGCTATCAGACCGAATATGAGTGTAATTTGCGGTGTCTGCCGAGCATCAAGAGTTCACAAGGCTCATATATAGAACCAATGAAAAAATATAACCTGCGAAACCTGACCATGCTTGTGGTCGAAAGGCAACTTCTGATGCGGCGTCTTGTAAGAGACGTCATCGTTCAACTTGGAGTTCCTGCCGGAAACATCAGGGTAGCTTCCGATACCGGTAGCGCATACGAGATGTTTGTTGATTTGACGCCCGATGTGATCCTCACCGACTGGGCGCCAATGCTTGACGGAATAAAGTTTATCCACAAAATTCGCAATTCCGCTGACAGTTCCGATCCGTTTGTTCCGATTATAGTTGTAACGTCTTTTTCCGAGTTGAGGCATATCGTCAAAGCCAGGAATGTCGGAATGACCGAATACCTGACAAAGCCGATTTCGGCCAGGACGCTGTACACCAGGATATGTGCAGTTATCGAAAGATCGCGAACCTTCGTCAGATGCAACGACTTTTTCGGCCCCGACCGCCGCCGCCGGCGCCTTGAATTTCAAGGGAACGAAAAGCGCGATGCCGAACCCAAAGCGTCTCGGAATTGAATGGAATCATTTAATTCCGGTTCGCTCCGGTTATGGCGATCGTCAATTGGCCTGCCGACGCAGAAAGGCCGGAATGTCCAGCAAATCATCCTCTACCTGACTGTCGGAAACGCAACCGTCGGGCTCAAGGCCACCGGTTTGGCTTGCCCTCTCCTCCGAGCGAGGCGAGGATACCGGTGCATTGCCAGGTACGGCAGAGGCGCTTT
>CAZEFJ010000145.1:3189-5781 GCA_964511465.1 uncultured Hyphomicrobiales bacterium | reverse complement strand
GCCAGCAGTATTTTTTGCGCTACGTTGAGTGTTCCCACGGCAACAGAATCTCCATCTATTCAGGGGTTAGGCGCCAGCCATTTCCTTTCGCAGGTTTTCATCCAGCTTGTCGAGAAAACCCTGGGTGGTGAGAAACTTCTGATCGCTGCTGATCAACAGGGCCAGATCCTTGGTCATATGTCCGCTTTCCACCGTATCAACGCATACCTTTTCTATGGTGTCGGCAAACTTTACCAATTCTGGTGTGTTATCAAAGGTGCCGCGGTAATGAAGCCCCCTGGTCCAGGCAAATATCGAGGCTATGGGATTGGTCGATGTTTCCTTGCCCTGCTGGTGTTGGCGATAGTGACGGGTTACGGTGCCGTGTGCCGCCTCGGCCTCGACGGTCTTTCCGTCCGGTGTCAGCAGTACCGAAGTCATCAGGCCGAGTGAGCCAAAGCCCTGAGCGACAATGTCGGACTGAACGTCGCCGTCATAGTTCTTACAGGCCCAGACGAAACCGCCCGGCATTTTTATCGCCTGAGCCACCATATCGTCGATCAGGCGGTGAGCGTATATAATGTCGGCGGCTTCAAACTTGTCTTTGTACTCGGCCTGGAAAACTTCCTCGAACAGATCCTTGAAACGACCGTCATAGGCCTTGAGGATGGTGTTCTTGGTGGTCATGTACAGAGGCCAGCCAAGGCCCAGGGCATGGTTCATGCAGGAGTGGGCAAATCCGCGTATCGATTCGTCAAGATTATACATCGCCATGGCGATGCCGCCGCCGGGAAAATCGAAAACCTCGCGTTCAATAGTCTCGCCACCATCCGTCGGTTCATACTTTATCGTCAGCTTGCCGGGGCCTGGAACGACGAAGTCGGTGGCCCTGTACTGGTCACCGAATGCGTGACGGCCAATGACTATCGGCTTTTTCCAGCCGGGAACATAGCGGGGCACGTTAGAGCATATTATCGGCTTGCGGAACACCGTGCCGCCGATGATGTTGCGGATGGTGCCGTTGGGGGAACGCCACATTTTCTTAAGGCCGAATTCCTCGACCCGCTCCTCGTCGGGGGTGATGGTGGCGCACTTGATGCCGACCCCGTACTTTTTGGTGGCTTCGGCCGCATCAATGGTTATCTGGTCGTCTGTTTCGTCGCGTTTCTGAATCGACAGGTCATAGTATTTGAGATCGATATCCAGATAAGGAAGGATCAGCTTGTCCTTGATGAATTTCCAGATAATCCTTGTCATCTCGTCGCCGTCCATTTCGACGACCGGGGTAACTACCTTGATTTTGGCCATGGTTTGGTTCGCTTTGCTAATATGGTCAGGATGTGAATTTTCTCATGCTTCCGATGAGGGCGATCGGCGGGAGTGATTCCAACGTCTTGTCCGACAATTCCTCTAACTTCAGATGATCGTCTCGGTTGCGTATTTTTATCTGCCTTAGCGCTTCGAATACTTCGGCTATTCGTACCCCTTTCGGGCATCTTGTATTGCAGGTCATGCAGGATACGCAAATCCAGATGGCTTCAGAGTTGAGAAGCTCGTCCTTCATTCCCAACTGGGCAAAGCGGATGACCTGGTTAGGCAGGATATCCATATGCTTGGCCATCGGGCATCCGGCAGAACACTTGCCGCACTGGTAACAGGCCAGAAGGTCCTGTTGGCTAAGCCGTTCGACCTTTTTTACGAACGCCGTTCTTTCCTTGTCATAATAAATATTCAGCATTTGGGCTTAATACTTTCCGTCCATCTGGAATTCAACGCTGTCCATCCATATGCCCATGTTAAGAATGCTGTCACGCTGGGACTGGAGAATGTCGTAGTGGAACTTTTCTTCGTCAATCAGCTTTTCGATCATCTTTTGAACCTTGGGATTATAGGATTTCTTGGCCAGTTCCTCAAAATAATGGATGGCCTTTCTTTCCATTTCCATGGCCATTCTAAGGGCCACTATGTCGTCGGCATGTTCTTCCTTTCCGGTCCATCTCGCGACCGCTTTTTTCAAGTCTTCGACGATGGTTGAAGGGGCTGCTCCCTTAAGCTCCTGTTCGGCGATTTCCTTCCAGTCGTCATTTCCCAGTATTTCGGTAAAAATCTCTCCAACCGATTCCAGGTGGCCGTCTTCCGCCTTGACCAGGCGCTCGAACATTTTTCTGCCAAGTTCGTTTTCGGTTGTTTCCGCGGCGTGCTGGTACAGGCGCTTGCTGTTGACCTCAAGGTCGATGGCCTGCCTTATCAAATCGGCCAGTTGATCGTTTATATCGCTCATGGGTGGGCTTCCCCATCGTCGTGTCGAACCTTGCCTTTAAGCATCGCGTGCCTGGCCAGGGAATTCCCACTTTGCGCAAGCTGACGCAGCTTGACGTCTTCGGGCGTGTATGAGGGCAAGATTACCGGAGTTACCAGGTCGGTATCTATTTTTGCCTTTTTCAGCCCTTTTTCATGTTTGTTGACATGCTCAAGTGTCAGTTTTCCCTGTTTTACATTTTTGGCAAATTCACCGGCATAGATTCCACCTCGCCGCCCGAACACATTATAGTCGAGCACCGAATTGCCCATTAGCCTGTTCCGTCCGTGGACGCCGCCGCTGGCCTCTCCGGC
>CAZEFJ010000145.1:0-3089 GCA_964511465.1 uncultured Hyphomicrobiales bacterium | reverse complement strand
GGCTGTCCGCCGGCACCGCGTATTTTTTCGGTTATCAGAAAACCGGCAATCTGTTCCGGGAAAACCGCACCGGTGGGATGGTACTGAACCGAATCCATGTACAAAAGCTTGGCCCCGGCGCGGTATGCCATAACCAGACCGTCGCCGGTCGCCCCGTAATGGTTGGTGGTTGCGAATCCTCGGATATGCAGACGTCCGAAGCCGCCGGTAGCGACAAGTACCGACTTGGCCTTGATTATGTGGAACTGTTCGGTGTCAAGGCTGTAACATATGGCCCCGGCGCAATTACCCTTGTCGTCCATGATAAGTTCCACCGCCGGCAGAAATTCGCGGATGGTTATCATGTCGGGATGGTTTTTCACTTCATCCATCAGGGTCCGCATGATGATTGCACCGGTATAATCACGGCACGAGAGCATTCTTTTTCTTGACGTTCCACCACCGTGCAGCGCCTGCATGGAACCGTTTTCTTCCTTGTCCCAGATCACGCCCATGTCCTCAAGCCATCTGACCACCTCGGGACCGTCTTCGGTCAGGGCGCGGACCAGTTCCGGCTTGTTGGTGAAATGGCCGCCGCCGATGGCGTCCAGATAATGGATGGGTGGGGAATCCTGAGGCGTGACGGCCGCCTGCATACCGCCCTGAGACATCATCGAATTTGCGTCGCCAAGCCGCAATTTCGTTACGATAAACGATTTTACGCCCTCTTTCATGGCGGTAATCGCGGCCCCGCACCCGGCCCCGCCGCCGCCGATAATCAAAAGGTCGGTTTCGTGATGCGGATTGTCGAGATCAATCTGTTCCGGCTTGACCCATGAATGGGACTCGAGAATATCGGCTACTTCACCGGTAAGATTGTCTCCCTTGTTGGGTCCGACCCGGACTTCCTGTTTGGCGTCCGAGGTATAGTCGGGATGGTAACGATTGAGGACGTCTTGGCGCTCCTCAGCGTTCATCGGGGTAAAGACGGGTCCCTTCTTTTTTGCCAGTGCCAGCCTCTTGGCTCTTGTTTTGGCGACATTCTCAAGCGTTTCCGCCATGTACTCCGGATACATCCCACACTCCTGAAAACCTACGATACGTTGAAATCGGCCCCTTATGGAAAATAACCGATTACTCTATATCCCTGCTGTAATAAGTCTTTTCCAGTTCTTTTTTGCCCATGGTCATAAAGTTTTTGTATTCATCGTCATAGATGCCGTCGCTGACCTGTTTTACCCTTACGTCAAGTTCCGGGCTTTCCTTGCGCAGGTAGCGTCCGTACAGTCTTTTGCCAAGGATGCCGACCTTGTGCTGAACTATTTCCGACGGGCAGCGCATGGCGCACAGGCCGCAACAGACACAGTCAAAAGACAGGTCCATCAGCGATTCTATGTCACCGCGCATGGCAGCCTGGATATAATCCATGACCTGAAGCCCCTGCGGGCAGACCTTGGTACATGTGTTGCAAGCGACGCAGCGGAAAGTAACCGGGTATACTTTCTGGATGGTTGCTGCGGTGGGCTCCAGCTCTTCGAGATTGTACACCGCCTTCTGAACCGGGAAGGCCGGGATCTGGGAAACGATCATCCCTTCCTTGACCAGGGTGGTGCAGGCAAGACCAGAATGTATCCGGTAATCGCCGGGAAGGCGATAGATGGTGGCGCAGGCCCCGCAGAAACCTTCGCGGCAACCGGCCCCCCGGATGATCTGCTGGCCAGCGTACTCAATCGCCCGCATGATAGTGGCGTGTTCGGGCACACTGTAAGGCTTGCCCATGATGTAAACGTCCACCATCAGCGCGTCGGGACGACCGCTTCCGGATTTGCTGCTATCTTTGGCCGTTTCGGCCTTGGTGTTCCTGTTCATGCTCATTGCGGTATTTTCGCCTGCATCTGAAGAAATAGAACCATGAATTATCCAGCCTTTTGAAAAGGCACTGTTAAGCTGATTTGAAGCCCCTTAGGATGATTTCAGGGAGTAAAATTTGGAACACCCCCTAGGGGAGACATAGCGTCTCTTTAGGGCGGGTGGCTTCCAGCCCGTTAGGGTAGTGTAAGCATCTTTTTAGGCAGATTTCAAGATCAGCCGGTTGCGTATCTTTCCTGATTTGTTGTAAAGGCACAATTATAGCCAGTGTTTAGGGGACATAGAGTTTAATGACCGATCTTGACCTTGGGGTTATCGGCAATTGCACATTCGGGGCTCTTATCGACCGCATGGGAAGGGTCGTGTGGTCATGTTTGCCGCGTTTCGACGGTGATCCGGTATTTTGTTCACTTATCAACGAAGCCGAACGGGAGCCTTCTCTGCTTGCCGATGGAGAGGTTGTGCTTGAGAGCGGATTTTTTGACATTCTTCTCGATAACTTTGAGCGCAGCGAACAGAAATATCTGCATAACACCGCCATTCTTGTTACCACTCTCTATGACCGTGACGGGTCTGTAATCGAGATTACTGATTTTGCGCCGCGCTTCAAAAGGCTTGGCCGGATGTTCAGACCGGTGCAGATGGTCCGTCAGGTAAAGCCAATCAGCGGGCATCCACGAATAAAAATTCGTCTGCGTCCGGTTTCTTCCTACAATTCAGAAGTGACGCAGCGGACCAGGGGGTCCAATCACATTCGCTACGTTGGCTCCAATCTGACTCTTCGCTGCACTACCGATGCTCCGGTAAGTTATATCTACAACGAGGTCCCCTTTATTGTCGAAGAGCCGTTCTCGATTCTGCTTGGCGTCGATGAGAGTCTGACCAGTCCGATCGCGGAGACGGTAAAAGACTTTTTCAATCAGACTCGTGAATACTGGCACGAATGGACACGGTATCTGGCCATACCGTTTGATTGGCAGGAGACCGTCATCCGTTCAGCAATTACCCTCAAGCTGTGCAGTTTTGAGGAAAGCGGCGCGATCATAGCGGCGATGACGACATCCATTCCCGAGGCTCCCGGTTCCGGGCGCAACTGGGATTATCGCTATTGCTGGCTGCGAGACGCTTATTTTGTCGTCAAGGCGCTGAACAAGCTTGGCGCGACCAAAACCATGGAAGACTTCATTCGCTATATTACCAATGTGGTTGCCGGTGCCGAGGATGGTCACCTTCAGCCGGTA
>CAZEFJ010000144.1:0-5792 GCA_964511465.1 uncultured Hyphomicrobiales bacterium | reverse complement strand
AAACCGTCGACAGTGAGCCCGGCGAACTGGGGCCCGGAGAGCTGGCAAAGGTCCGCATTCTGCTTCCCACCCGCCGGGCCTGCCGTTCGCTGCGCGAGGCGTTCCTCAGACAATCACAGGGGCGGCCGCTGTTGTTGCCGACGATGAGCCCGCTGGGCGACGTCGATGAAGACGAAATTTCACTTGGTGGTGATAAAAAATTTCTGGCGTTGCCGGTGGCGATTGAGCCGCTGCGACGTCAATTGCTTCTCAGCCGCCTTATCCTGGCCAGAGGCGACGACAAGACGACGCCGGATCAGGCGGCGAGGCTGGCAACAGAGCTGGCCCGGCTGTTGGATCGGGTCCATACCGAACGGCTTTCCTTCGACCGCCTGGAAGGGCTGGTTGAAAGGGATGATTTTTCCAGACACTGGAAAATCACCCTCGATTTTCTGAAGATACTGGCCGAGGCATGGCCCTCTATCCTTGCCGAAGAAGGTGCGATTGATCCGGCGGAACGGCGTAACCGGCTGATCGAGGCACAGGCCGAATTATGGAAAGACAATCCACCATCCACCCCGGTGATTGCCGCCGGTTCCACCGGCTCGGTACCGGCAACGGCAGAGTTGCTGAAAGTGATCGCCGGTCTGCCAAGGGGATGCGTGGTATTGCCGGGCCTTGATCGTGATATGGATGAGCCGTCATGGCAGGCAATGGCCGCCACTCACCCTCAGTTCGGGATATCCCGGCTGCTTGAACATATCGGCGTGGAGCGTGATGATGTCGCCGACTGGCCGGTCCAACCAGGCAACAGACCGGGACATGCACGGCTTATCAACATGGCGCTGCGACCGACCGAGGCCATGGGTGATATGGGCGTTGGTGCGATATCCGCCGCCGATATCGACGGCGTCACCCGTATCAACGCCCCGGATCAGCGGACCGAGGCGATGGTGATCGC
The DNA here is from genome assembly GCA_964511465.1 of uncultured Hyphomicrobiales bacterium. GTDB lineage: Bacteria > Pseudomonadota > Alphaproteobacteria > Rhodospirillales > 2-02-FULL-58-16 > JAZFTA01. The sequence continues at coordinate 4,852 of CAZEFJ010000144.1, read as the reverse complement.
CCTGATTATGCGCCATTGCCTTGAGACGCCGGGGCAAACGGCGGCGTTGCTGAGCCCGGATCGGCAACTGGCAAGAAGGGTGGCCGGGGAACTCCGCCGCTGGAACATAGATATCGACGATTCGGCGGGGCGGCCTTTGGCCGAAACGCCGAGCGCGGCCTTTCTCCGACTGACCGCCGAAATGGCGGCGGCGGACCTGGCCCCGGTGGCTCTGTTGGGCGTGCTCAAGCATCCGCTGGCGGCGGCAGGACATCGGGCCGCCGATTTCAGGTCGTGGGCCAGACGGCTGGAAAAACAACTTCTGCGCGGCCCCCGGCCCGGAGCCGGAACAGCCGGTCTGCGCGCCGCCCTTGGTGAAACCCGCAACCGGGCGCTAAAGCGTGGCCGCGACAAGACCGTTGCCGCCCTTGACGCCCTGTTGCCGGGACTCGAGGCTTTCGAGGCCGCACTAAAACCGTTCGCCCGTATGATGAGCCGGGACACGGTTGCTCTTGGCGACCTTCTAGGGGCACATATGGCATTTGCCGAAACTCTTGCTGCGACCGACAGTGAAAGCGGCGAGCAACGTCTATGGAGCGGCGAAGACGGCGAGCAAGCGGCCCGGTTCATCGCCGAACTAAATGACGCCGCCGATGTTCTTGAAGAACCCATAGAGCCGCGCCACTATCCGGCTTTTCTTGATTCCCTGATGGTCGGACGGGTCGTCAGGCCGCGCTATGGTCGCCACCCCAGGCTTCATATCTGGGGCAATCTTGAGGCCCGGCTGCAACATGCCGATATAATGATTATAGGCGGGCTTAACGAGGGCACCTGGCCGCCCGAGGCCGATGCCAGCCCATGGATGAGCCGACCGATGACAAAGCAATTCGGTCTTGCCCCACCGGAACGGATGATCGGGCTTTCGGCCCATGATTTCGTCCAGGCTTTTTCGGCGGCAAGGGTGGTCATGAGCCGCTCGGAACGGGTCGCGGGAACGCCCACGGTGCCGTCGCGATGGCTGCAACGGCTGGACAACCTGCTGGCGGCGCAACGGATTGACGGGGTGCTTGAGCCGGATGAAGACTGGCTGGGATGGGCCGCGGGTATGGATATGCCGGATGGCCCGTCGGGACCGGTCGATGAGCCCCGACCGATCCCGCCGCTCAAGGTCCGGCCCCGGGAACTTCCGGCGACCCGGATTGAAACCCTGATCCGCGATCCCTACGCTGTTTACGCCCGACAGATTCTTGGGCTCCGGCCGCTTGATCCGATCGACGCCGAGCCCGATGCGGCCCAGCGCGGAACCGTTATCCATGACATCCTGGACCGCTTCATCCGGGACCACCCGGACCGTCTGCCCGACGACGCCGGGAAAAAGCTGATAGCCATCGGGAGCGACGAATTTGCCCGGCTGATGGCCTGGCCGATAGTCCGGGCGCTGTGGTGGCCGCGATTTGTGCGGATTGCCGAATGGTTCGTTGACTGGGAACGAAGGCGCCGCGAAAACGGCATCAGGACATTGGCCAGCGAGGTCAATGGATATCTGGATATAAACCTTGGCGGCGGCCGCTTTCGCCTGACCGCAAGGGCCGACCGTATTGATCGCCTTGGTGATGGAACACTGGCTATTGTCGATTACAAGACCGGCGGCGCACCGAGCGGGCCACAGATGGAAAGCGGACTGGCGCCCCAGCTTCCCCTGGAAGGATTAATTGCAGAGGCGGGCGGCTTCGATAATGTCGCGGCGGGCGAAGTCTCGGAGCTTCTATACCTTCAAATATCCGGCGGTCGTCAGCCGGGACAGGAAAAACGGCCAAATCTGAAGTCGGGAGTTCGCGGCGTAATCGACAGCAGCGGCGATGGATTGGCGCGCCTGATCGGTTACTACGACCTGCCGGGAACGTCATATCGTTCGCGGCTTCGGGTTTTCTCGGAACGTCATGACGGCGACTACGATCACCTTGCCCGGGTAAAGGAATGGGGCCTTGGCGGCGGTGACGGGGAGGCCGGATAATGACCAGTTTGCCAACCAGCGGCGTCGCCAACCAGCGGCGGGCATCCGATCCAAAAACTTCCGCCTGGGTCTCGGCCAACGCCGGAACCGGCAAGACGCACGTACTTATCGACCGCCTTTCCCGGCTGCTTCTCGGCGGGGTTAGGGCCGAGCGGTTGCTGTGCCTGACCTTTACCAAGGCGGCGGCGGCGGAAATGGCCAACCGGCTTAATCAGCGGCTTGCCCTGTGGGCCAGGGCAAGCGACGAGGAACTGGAAAAGTCACTTCGCTATCTTACTGACAGCGCCCCCGATGACGATGACATGGCGACCGCCCGACGATTGTTCGCGCAGGTTCTCGATACCCCAGGCGGCCTGAGGATACGAACCATCCACAGTTTTTGCGAATCACTGCTTGGACGGTTTCCGCTGGAAGCCGGAATGTCGCCGCATTTTTCGGTACTCGACGAGCGAACCGCCGCCGAACTGCGCAACGAAGCCCGTGATCGTCTTTTGATTCGAAGTCAACGTCCCGGCGGCGAAGAGGTGGCAAAGTCTCTTAACACCCTGGCAGGGCTGGTTGGTGAGGACGGCTTGAGCAAGCTGATAAAGGAATTGACGTCAAAACGTTCCACCTTCGCCGATATGCGAGCCCGCGCCGGGTCGGCCAAAGACTTGACCGAGGCCGCTTACAAAACCCTGGGACTGGTTCCGGGGGAAAGCGATACCGGGATTATCGAAGCGGCCGCCGCCGACGGGGCCTTTGACGCTGAGGGGTTGCGCCGGGCCGTCGAGACCCTGGCAAAGGGCAAAAAAACCGATGTTCAACGGTCCGTCGCCATAGCCCAATGGATAACCGGCGGCGCGGCGGAAAGAGCGGCGACGTTCTCTCATTCATACATCGGAAGTTTTATCACCCAGGGCGGCAAGCCGCGGTCCTCTCTAATCACCAAGGATATAGCGGCGGCGGACCCGGCAGCGGTGGACGCCCTGACGATTGAACAGAACAGACTGGACGAGGTGGTAAAACGACTGAACGCCGTTCGTGTCGCCAGGGCGACGGCGGCCCTGCTTTATTTCGCCGCGGAGTTGCTTGACCAATACACGGAACTTAAGGCGGCCCGTGCGGTGGTCGATTACGACGACCTGATACTAAAATCATCCAGGCTGCTGCAATCCGACGACGGGGTGTCCTGGGTTCATTTCAAGCTTGATGGCGGGATCGACCATATCCTGATCGACGAGGCCCAGGACACCAGCCCCGAACAATGGCGGGTAATTCGCCGCCTCGCCGACGATTTCCATTCAGGCTTCGGACTGCGGGATCCAGGCCAGCGTACTATCTTCGCCGTCGGCGACGAGAAACAGTCGATATACAGCTTTCAGGGGGCAGATCCGGACGGCTTCCGCGAGATGCGTGATTATTTTCACAAACGAACCACCGATGCCGGATGCGGCTGGCTGGACATCCCGCTGACCGTATCCTATCGCTCGGTAGAGGACGTTCTAAGCACCGTCGACAAGGTTTTCGCCGCGACCGGGGCGGCCGACGGTGTTCGGGATGAGGACGAGGAAATTCGCCATTTCCCGACCCGCGCCGGACAGGCCGGAACGGTCGAAGTATGGCCCCCCGTCAAGCCCAACGAAAATGAAGATGATATGGCCTGGGACGAACCTGTCGATCACCCCGGAACAAGGCAGGCAAGCGTGATCCTCGCCGAACGCATCGCTGATACGATCAAGGGATGGATTGAACGGGGTGAAGAACTGGCCTCCGCCGGTCGCTGCATTCGTCCCGACGACATCATGATACTGGTCCGCAAGCGGGGAATCTTCACCGATGCGATGATCCGCGCCCTCAAGGTCCGTAAAATAGAGGTGGCGGGATCGGACAGAATGAAGCTTGCCGGGCAGCTTGCGGTAATGGATCTGATAGCGATAGGCCGGTTTGCCCTGCTTGCGGAAGACGATCTTGGTCTGGCCGAGGTTCTTAAAGGGCCGCTTGTCGGTTTTGATGACCAGGCACTGTTCGATATCGCCTTTGGCCGCAGCGGCTCTTTGTGGCAATCCCTGCGGGACCGGGCCAAAAACGACCGAGGCGCGGCCGGGGCGGTGGAATATCTTGGCGATATTCTCGCCCGCGCCGATTATGCCCCGCCGTTCGAATTTTATAGTCATATTCTCGGGACAAACGGCGGACGCCGGGCCATTCAGTCGCGTCTTGGACATGAGGCGGTCGACCCGATCGACGAATTTTTAAGTCTGGCGCTTGATTTCGAGCGAAACCATACTCCTTCCCTGCAGGCCTTTATCAACTGGATCAACGTCGGGGAAACCGAGATCAAGCGTGATCTTGGCTCGGCACGACCCGAAGTCCGGGTTCTTACGGTACATGGGGCGAAAGGCCTCGAAGCCAATATAGTGTTTTTGCCGGACACCCACTCGGTCCACGACAAAAGAATGGAAGACGCCATACTGTGGGGTGAAAGTTCGCCTTTATGGTCGCTTGATAAAAAAACAGAGCCGGAAATTTGTGAAAATATGCGCCAGGCGATGCGGCGGAGGGCCGATCAGGAATATCACCGCCTGCTTTATGTCGCCATGACCAGGGCTCGCGACCGGCTTTACATCTGTGGCTTCGAAAACAAGTCGGGCCCCCCCGAGGGTTGCTGGTACCAACTGTTGCGGGATGCGATGGAGGCAACGGAAAAGGCAGTGGAAATAACCGTCCCCGGATTTGACAAGCCGGGGCTGCGGCTAACCTCGCGACAACAGGCCGGGATTGAAAAACCGGATGGTGGCGGCACTCCGCCACCCGCCCCCTTGCCCCCCCCGGTATGGGCGACGAGGGATGCCCCGTCTGAGCCAATACCATCCCGGC
>CAZEFJ010000143.1:4685-5811 GCA_964511465.1 uncultured Hyphomicrobiales bacterium | reverse complement strand
GATAGATCATCACCCATATCATCACGGCGACGACAAGGTTTACCCTTGCGTATTCGAGGCCGGCGAGAAATTGAAACATTTCGGGGAATACTATCCCCAGTCCGATGCCGGCGATTATCGAGATACCGACCCACAGGCTAAGCCCCCGCTCGAACAGGCCCATTGCGGTTTTGGGGTCCGGGGCAGGGGTGACAGTTTTTGCTGTAGCTTCGCTTGGATGCATGTCGATAACCTCTGAATGTTCCCCTTGGACGACTTGCGAAGATTTTTCGCAACATTCCGGAAGAATATTGTCGATAAGTGATCCGCATGCCTCTTGGGGTAGCAATGCGCCACATACTTCGGGCCGTCCTTGGCAACAGTCTTCCATGAGAAACGAGAAAAGATCCCGTATATTGGGAAAGTTGATTTTATAGATAACCGAGCGGCCCTGGCGGTGCGACGAGACAAGCCCCGCGTTGGCCATGATGGAAAGCTGCGATGACATCGTGTTGTGCGGCACATTCAGCGTTTTTGCGATTTTTCCTGCCGCCATTCCCTGTTCGCCGCGACTTACCAAAAGACGGAAAACTTCCATCCTGCCTTGTTGCGCAAGCGCGCTCAGACCCTTGATCGCAGGTGTTATTTCCATATTTCCAGAATAATCGACATATAGATCATAGGTCAAGCCCAAAGTCAGTTATTTGCCCTTGTCGGTGCATCTATTTATGATTTCGTGCATTGTTTGGCCATGTGGCGGCAGCGGGCCGGGGGCGTATTCTACGGGCTTGGGTTTTGGCCTGTATATTTTGGATTTTTAGTCAATTTTGCAGACTGGATGTGAGCGGCCGGAGATGGTGAAAAAATATATTCTCATAATCAGCATCATCATTCCTGTCGTGCTTTCGGCGTGCGATTCGAAGATTGACCGTGGTCCAGGATTTCCCCATTACCTGAAGAATCCGACCCCCTTAGGTCTGGTCGAGGTGTTGTCGGGAAAAAGCACCATCGAACGCCGTAAAATCATCTTGCGGGCGATGGACATGGCCGGGATCAAGTACCGGGAGGAGGCTTTTCGCAGTGACGCCTATTCGGGCCGCAACGTGATCGTTGATTACGGCCCGGCAACCGCTCCGATGGTGATTGT
>CAZEFJ010000143.1:0-4585 GCA_964511465.1 uncultured Hyphomicrobiales bacterium | reverse complement strand
CGGGCCGCAACGTGATCGTTGATTACGGCCCGGCAACCGCTCCGATGGTGATTGTATTTGCCCATTATGACCGGATGTCGAAGACACCTGGGGCCAATGACAATGCGTCATGTGTCGCCGCCGCGATGGCTGCCTATTCGATGCTGGAAAAAAATGGGCTGGAAAAAACCGGGCTGGAAAAATCTGGGCGGCTAACCGGAATAAAGGTTCGTTTCCTGTTCTCCGACGGTGAGGAGGCGGGCTTGCAGGGAGCCCGGCAATATCTCGCGGCTCATGGTAACGACAACGTATTGGGCGTGATTAGCCTGGAGATGTGCGGTATCGGAAATGCTTTTGGTATTTGGGATGTCTATGGGCCGGCGGAAAATTCACGGATTGTCCGGGCGTTGGTCAAGGCGGGCAGGGATGAGAACGTATATTCCGGCATTCACGGTATTGTGCCTCGCTTTTCCAGCGACCACCGTGTTTTTGCCGACAACGGGGTGCCTGCCGTTGGGGTTACCGTTATCCCAAGGGCCGATGAGAAAGTGTTAAGGGATTATATTAGTCACCCAAATCGGTTTAAATGGGTACTTCGTGCGTTGCGCCCGATTATATTTAAAACCTATCATACTGCGGAAGACCGGCCCGAAACGATCAGCCGTGAAGCACTGGGAATGATATCGCGAGTAATATTCAGGATGGTGAAGTTGCTTGAGTTCCCAATTGATGGCCCGGCTGGCGGAAATGACAGGCGAGCGGATACAGAAAAGTACAAGAAAAAACTTCAAGGAGAGAATCAATGATTAAATTCGATATTCACAACAAGGAAACGGCACCATCCGGTTCGGTCGCGGCGTTGGAGAGGGCCGACGATGATTTCGGCTTTGTTTCCAATATGGTGGGCGTGCTGGCCGAATCTCCGACGGCGATAAATGCCTATCTCGATGTAGTTTTGGGGATCAGGGATAATGGCACCCTTAGCCCTCAGGAAAGTTGTTTTTTGATGCTTGCCATAAGCTCTCACAACGGTTGTGAATACTGCGTCCAGGCGGACGGCGAGGCGGCCAGGAAAGCGGGACTGGATGGTACCAGGCTTGAAGCAGCAGCCAACGGCGGAGAGATCAACGATGACCGTTTGAATGCTTTGAGGAAATTTGCATTTTCGATGGTCTCCAAGCATGGCCGGGTTTCACGCTCTGACGTACAGGACTTTATCGACGCCGGATTTACCAGGGCGCAACTGCTGGAAGTGGTTGTTGTGGTTGCCGCAAAAACCATCAGCAATTATACCAACCACCTGGCCAATATTGAACTTGACCCTCAATTCAAGCTGCCCGCTTGACCCTCAATTCATGCTGCCTATATGAATAATCATCAGTAACCAGCGCGATAACCTGATCGTCAACAAGCCACCGGGACACCTTGGATGACAGTTAGCCTTGTAAAAATGGCCGTCAGAGTACGCAGTGTAAGGCACCTTGCCGAGATTCAGGCGGAAAAGGTAAAGGTGGCGTTAAGGTCGGGGGATGGGGACGAGTTGCGCCATATTACCCGTTCCGTACCCAGACGTTCGGCGGAAATTGAAGATGGGGGCAGCCTGTTTTGGGTAATCAGGGGATTTGTCTCTGTCCGCCAGAAAATCCTCCGCGTTGATCGAATTGTCCGTTCGGACGGCAATTCGGCGTGCGCCCTGGTGTTGGCTCCCAAACTGGTAATTACCGAACCCATGGCATGCCGCCCGTTTCAGGGGTGGCGTTATCTGGATTGCGCGAAAATGCCCGCCGATGCCGTCCCTGAAGAAACGGATGGCGGAACCATTCCGCTGGAAATGACACTGGAACTTAAGGGACTGGGCCTGTTGTAGGCAGTATTACCGAGATATGCTCTGTTAGATTTTATCAACTAGAGGTTTTGAATGGATTATTTTGGCTTATTCGTTGTCTATGACACTGTTTTTGCATTATATTCTCGTCGGTAAATTGATAGCGGCCAGATATGCTGGATATGTTCGGTTTTAAGGGGTTTCGATGAGCGTCCTGGATGTAAGACAAAAAAAAATACTTATCGTCGAAGACAATGTGCATTTTCGCATCTTGATATTGTCGATATTGGAGGCGCTGGGTATAGAAAATACCGAGGAAGCGAGAGACGGCTCGGAAGCCATTGAGGTTCTTAAAACATTCTGTGCGGATTTAGCAATTATTGACTGGAAAATGGACGGCGTGGACGGTGTCGAGTGTATCCGCCGAATACGTACTGGCGAAGGCAGCCCCAATAGATTTTTGCCGGTGCTGATGGTTACCGGATTTACCGAGGAAACCCTTGCCGATGATGCGCGTAACGCCGGGGCAAATGGTTTTCTGTCAAAGCCGATTTCCGCAAAATCCCTGTTATCGCGAATGGTAGAGGTGCTTGGTAATTCAAACCCTTTCATTAGCACCGAGAATTACTTCGGCCCGGATCGCCGCCGCCGTGATATGCCTCTGAACTTTCCTACACGACGCAAAGAGCAGAAAAACCAAGTGTCTGCGGAAGATATGGATTAAATTGTCAGCCGGATGCAGCAAGCGTTGTCGGGGTACGGTTTATGGTTGATTATAACCTGGAAAGATTGAACGTACTTATCGTCGATGACAACAAGCATATGCGGGCACTGGTTACGTCCATACTCAATGCGCTGGGGGTGCGAAATGTTGTCGATGCTTCGGACGGGGCCGATGCGTTCAAGGAACTCCGCCATTTTCCGGCCGACATAATAATATGCGATTGGAACATGGACCCACTCGACGGGCTTGATTTCACTCGCATGGTGCGCACCGCCCAGGACAGCCCCAACCCGTTTGTTCCGATTATCATGCTTACCGGCCATACCGAGATGAGCCGTGTTGTCGAGGCCCGCGATGCCGGGGTCCATGAGTTTCTCGCCAAACCGATTTCAGCCAAGGGGCTGTATTCGCGCATACGTTCGATAATTGAGCATCCGCGACCATTTGTTAAAACCAAGGGTATGTATGGTTATTTTGGTCCGGATCGCCGCCGTCAGCAGATGGCGAGCTATATGGGAAAAGAGCGGCGCAAACAGGAAGAAAGCGGTTCCGGTAACGGCGGCTCGGGGGAACTTTCACAGGAAGAGGTCGAGGCGCTCATTAATGGATAGTGTGAAGTAGTCCAGTGTGGATCATCGGGCAATTTACGGGCATGCCAGTGATCCTCGGCCAGTAGTCCATGGTATAATTTGCATTGTCTAAGTAAAACGGCTTATTTATCGGTTTTTAATTACTCTAAGAACGTGTCATAATACGGTGATACTGACCGAAAGGAAAATCGTTACAATGGCTGACGATGAGGAAAACAAGACACAGGAAGCGTCTTTTATTCAGGCACCCGACACGTTGAAGGGAAAAATTGGAATAGGAGGCCCTGGTGCGGTTGACCTTGATGCCTTGGCACGTGCCGAGGAGGTCATTGCCGGTCTGTCCAGTAACTATCTGGAATGGGCCGAGGAAGACTTGAAAAAACTGGATGATACGATAGCCAAGTTGGCTGCCGACAAGGATAACGGCAAGACGCATCTGAGCCGGATATTCCAGATATCGCACGACATCAAGGGCCAGGGCGGCAGTTTCGGCTATCAGATGATGACCATATTGGGCAGCCAGTTATGCCATTTTGTGGAAGAGCTTGAAGACGCCAGAGATAACGACATAAAGGCGATCAAGCTTCATGTAGACGCCATGAAAATGGTAATATCCAGGCGCATGGAAGGTGACGGCGGTGCCGAAGGAGAGGTGCTTTTCTCGGGCCTCGACAAGGTCGTCGCCAAACTAAAGTAAAATTACAGGATTTCAGTTAAGAGAGGCGCGGAAATCGTTGAGCCAGACAAGGCGGCTTTCAAGCAGTTCTATGTCGTGGTCCAGCCATGCAATCAGGAAGCCCTGATCTTCACTATGATGTTGGCGCAGGTCGTCAAGGCGGGCGAGTTCGGTTTCGCACACCTCAACCAGAATATCCGCCTGGGAACGCCGGTCATCATCGTCCAGCAAATGGAGAAAGCGGAATTTAAGGGCGACGATCAGCTTGTTAAGCTCGGTCGTTGCGACGCGTATATTCGAGGTCAGTAAAAGCCTCAGGTGTTCGCGTCCGCTCTCGGTGAGGATGAGTTCCGCGTCATCCTCCATCCCGGCGCCGTTTCTGGCCTCAATCAACCCTTCATACTTTAGCAACTCGATAGAGGTGCCCATCACGTCAAGCGAAGGCCCAAGTATGCGGTCAACAAAATGCCGTATAGAGTCGACAAGGGCACCGTAGCGCAATGAACCCTGGGCCAGCAGGGTTCCCAATGCACAGAGGCGAACAGCTTCTTTGGGGGTCAGGGTATTGTCGGCATACATTACATTACGCTCCGCCCGCACTATACCCGTTTCTGAGAATAAAGTCCATATCGGTAGGGGGTGGGAAATAACGGTAAAGAAACAGCCTGCGGCCTGCTCTTACAGTTGCAAAATTATAGACGCAAGCCTTATGCCGCCGCCGCCTTTGCCTTCAGATCAAGCCGGTTCCACACGTCGCGGATGGCGTCGATCAGCAGGTCCATGTCGGCATC
>CAZEFJ010000142.1:0-5856 GCA_964511465.1 uncultured Hyphomicrobiales bacterium | reverse complement strand
GGGATCATGATTTCAGGCAGCACGTTGCCGCCGTTCTTCTTGACCTCGCATGCCGCCTCGATGATGGCGCGGGCCTGCATCTCGGTAATTTCTGGATAGGTGACACCCAGCCGACACCCGCGATGCCCCAGCATCGGGTTGTATTCGTGAAGCTCCGCGGCAGACCTTTTGATGGTCTCGACATCAACCCCGGACGCCTCGGCGACTACTTTCATATCCTCCTCGCTATGAGGCAGGAATTCGTGCAACGGCGGATCAAGCAGACGAATGGTTACCGGCAGCCCTTCCATTATGTTGAACAGTTCGACAAAATCCTTGCGCTGGTGCGGCAAAAGTTTGTCCAGTGCAATCCGACGCTGGCCCTCGTCCTTGGCAAGAATCATCTCACGCATATGGGTAATTCGCTCGGCATCGAAAAACATATGTTCGGTACGACACAGTCCGATACCTTCGGCACCGAATTTACGTGCGGTTTTGGCGTCCTCCGGGGTTTCGGCATTGGTTCGGACCTTCATTGTCCTTAATTCACCGACCCATCCCATAAGTGTCGTAAAATCTTCGGTAAGTTCAGGCTGGATGGTATCCACGGCACCTTTCATTACCTCGCCGGTGGAACCGTCAATGGTCAGGATATCGCCTTCATTGATAACCGTAGATCCTGCGGTCATGGTCTTGGTATCATAATTTACCCGCAATTGGCCGGCCCCCGATACACACGGGGTTCCCATTCCCCTGGCGACCACGGCGGCATGGCTGGTCATCCCGCCACGGGTAGTAAGTATACCCTCGGCGACATGCATTCCGCCGATATCTTCGGGCGATGTTTCAACCCGCACCAGGATTATCTTTTCGCCCCTTTCGTGCCATATCTCGGCATCATGTGAGTTAAATACCGCCTTGCCCGAAGCCGCCCCCGGAGAAGCTGGCAAACCCTTGCCGAGAACCGTCCTGGGGGCATCGGGATCAAGCCTGGGGTGGAGCAGTTGGTCAAGCTGGGCCGGGTCAATACGGCGGACCGCCTCTTTCTTGTCGATCAGTCCCTCATCGCACATATCAACGGCAATCTTGACCGCCGCCGCCGCAGTCCGCTTTCCGGTCCTGGTCTGAAGCATCCACAGTTTGTTGCCCTGGATAGTAAATTCCATGTCCTGCATGTCGGCATAGTGCTTTTCCAGGATGTCACGGACCTCCACCAGTTCCCCGAAGGTCTCCGGCATCGTTTCTTCCATCGAGGGCAGTTCGGACCCTGTATGGGTCTTCTCCAACTCGGTCAGGCATTGGGGAGTGCGAATGCCGGCAACCACATCTTCACCCTGTGCGTTGACCAGATACTCGCCATAAAAATGGTTGTCGCCATTTGAAGGATTGCGGGTGAAACATACGCCGGTGGCGCAGTCATCACCCATATTGCCGAATACCATCGACTGAACACTGACCGCGGTACCCCAGCTTTCGGGAATATCGTGCAGCTTGCGGTAGGTTATCGCGCGTTTGTTCATCCAGCTTCCAAAAACCGCGCTGATCGCTCCCCACAACTGATCCTTTACGTTTTGCGGGAAAGGATTGCCGGTTTCCTCGACGACAATGGCCTTGAACTTTTCGATCAGCTCTTTCCAGTCATCGGCACCAAGGTCGGTATCCTGGCTAACCCCGCGTTGATCCTTGCGTTCTTCGAGAAGTTCCTCAAAATTACCGATATCGATATCCAGCACCACATTCGAGTACATCTGAATAAACCGGCGATAGCTGTCATAGGCAAAACGCGAATCCTTGCTGCGTTCGGCCAAACCCAGCACGGTCTTGTCGTTCAGTCCAAGGTTAAGGACGGTATCCATCATCCCCGGCATCGACGCACGCGCACCGCTTCGCACCGAAACCAGAAGCGGCATGTCAGAGGTATCGCCCATTTTAAGCGAGATCAGGTCCTCTATACCTTTTATCGCCGTATCGACCTGCTGTTCAAGATCAGATGGGTAGTGCCCGTCATTATCGGTATAATGTGTGCAGACCTCGGTGGTTATCGAGAAACCCGGCGGCACCGGAAGTCCTATTGAACTCATCTCGGCAAGGTTAGCCCCCTTGCCGCCAAGCAGATTCTTCATATCTGCCCGGCCCTCGGCCTTGCCGTCCCCAAACGTGTAAACCCACTTCGTCATACTCATCACCCCTACTTGTTTAACCCTCTATTTTAGAAAAATCGGCCACTCCCCCAAGAGAAGACCTGATTTGTGACAATAACAGCAACCTGTTAACCCTTGTTTCAGGTTGATCGCAATTAACTGTAACCTCATCAAAAAAAGCATCCACCGGCCCTCTCAGTTCAGCCAGGGCCGCCATTACAACTCCATATTTTTCGTCTCGCAAGGCCGGAATGCCTTTTTTATCCGCCTCCGCCAGCCCCTCGAACAAGGCCCGTTCCTGGTCCTGGGACAACAGTGTTTCGTCAGCGACACCGTTATAGCTGAGATTATCTTTTTTCTCCTCTATGCGAAGTATATTTGCCGCACGTCGCCAGGCAACAAGCATGTTTGCCCCATCTTCGGTGCCAAGGAAATCACTTAGCGCACTAACCCGTGACAACAGCCGCAGCAGATTATCTTCACGACCCCCTCCCGGCATCTCGACGGCAAACACGGCGGATATAAGATCATGTCTTGTGCCGCCTTCCCTGAGATGGACCTTGAGGCGGTCGGCGAAAAAATCAAGAAGTTCATCGGCTATTTTGCCATCCGCAGCGTTATGCGTATCCTGGGATACGCGGAATATTTTCAGCAGCGGTATTTCCAGCCGATTCTCGATAATTAGACGTATAACACCAAGTGCCGCGCGGCGCAGTGCGAAAGGGTCTTTTGATCCGGTCGGTTTTTCATCAATAGAAAAGAACCCAACCAGGGTATCGATCTTGTCGGCCATGGAAACGATCACCGACAGGGGATGATCCGGGCAGTCATCATTTGGTCCCAATGGTGAATAATGCCGGGCGATAGCCTCGGCCACATCCTCGTTCTCACCATCATTCAGGGCGTAATAGCGGCCCATGATGCCTTGAAGTTCGGGGAACTCTCCAACCATGCCGGTAGCCAGATCGGCTTTGCAGAGAAGTCCTGCCCGCTTGGCCAATTCCCGCTCAGCACCGACATATCCAGCCAGTTCGTGGGCCAGTTCAGAGACCCGTACCGCCTTGTCTGAAACGGTTCCAAGCCGGGCATGAAATACCAGATTTTCAAGCTCTCCAAGACGGCTTTCGAGGCTGTTTTTACAATCGCTGTCGAAGAAAAATCTGGCATCGGAAAGTCTTGCCCTCAGAACCCTTTCGTTGCCCGCAATGATCGCCCTGCCGCCGTCACTGGCTTCGGTGTTGGCGACGACTATGAACCTGGACGCCATATTGCCGTCACCGTCAAGCAGCGAAAAATATTTCTGGTGGTAGCGCATCGAGGTAACCAGCACTTCCTGGGGCAGGTCCGTAAATTCCTTGTCGATCGCCCCGATAAGAACCACCGGCCATTCGACCAGACCGACGACCTCGGCCAACAGCGCCTTATCCGGCTTCAGGGACAGACCTTCATCGGCGGCCAGTTTCTCGGCCTGTCCGATTATCACCCGGCTCCGCTCGTCCCCGTCCAGCATTACCCTGGCATGAGCCAATTTTGATTTGTAATCGGCAAAGCCGTGGACATTGAACGGCTTGGGGGCAAGAAAACGATGGCCGACGGTAGTGTCGGATGAAACAACCTGACCAAAGCAGGTGGATACCACCTTGGCGTCGAACAAACAAACAAGCGAACGCAAGGGTCGAACCCAGCGCACACCGTGGTCCCCCCACCGCATTGATTTAGGCCACACCAACAGCGAAAGGGAGGAACTGATTATTTCCCCCATTACATCCACCGTCTCACGGCCTTTTTTCTCAATTACCGCGAAATAAAACTCACGCCCCTTGATTTCGCGCTTTTCGCATTGATCCGTGCTTTCAAGGCCAACCGAACCGAGGAAACCTTTTATCGCCTGTTCCGGCGCATTGGTGCCCGGGCCTTTTCGCTGTTCCGAAACATCCGGCTGTCGGGTGGGAATACCGTCAATAACCAGAGCCAGCCGTCGCGGGCTCGAATAGGTCTCGGCCATGGTGTAGTCCAGGCCAGCCTCTTTTACGCCTTTGCAGACCAGACGTTTCAAATCCTCGGCGGCGCGTTTCTGCATCCGGGCCGGTATTTCCTCGGACAATAATTCGACAAGAAGTTCAGCCATTATCCGCCTCTTGTCCCCGGCTTTTAAGCCATTGCTCACAACATCCCTTGGCCAGAACCCGAACCCTGGCGATATAGTCGGCGCGGCCGGTCGGACTGACGACGCCGCGAGCATCAAGCAGATTGAACAGGTGGCTGGCCTTCAGGCAATGATCGTATGCAGGCAAAGCCAGTTCGGCCTTTAGCAGTGACGCACATTCGCTTTCCGCATCCTCGAAATGACGCTTGAGTATGGAAATATCGGCAATCTCAAAATTATATGCCGAGAACTCGCGCTCACCCTGACGAAAAACATCGCCATAGGTTACTCCCTCGCCGTTCCAGTCGAGGTCATAGACATTCTCGACCCCCTGGATATACATCGCCAGCCGTTCCAGGCCATAGGTCAGTTCGACCGACACCGGGGCGCACTCGATACCGCCGACCTGCTGGAAATAGGTGAACTGGGTAACTTCCATACCGTCCAGCCAAACCTCCCAACCCAGACCCGAGGCACCCAGGGTCGGACTTTCCCAGTCGTCCTCGACAAAGCGAATGTCATGAAGCGAGGAATCTATGCCGATATGATTGAGGCTTTCCAGATACAGTTCCTGCACATCGTCCGGCGAAGGCTTCCAGATCACCTGAAACTGATAATAATGTTGAAGCCGGTTGGGATTGTTGCCGTACCGGCCGTCGGCGGGGCGGCGCGAAGGTTGGACATAGGCGGCTTTCCATGGATCGGGGCCAAGTGCGCGCAACACCGTCGCCGGATGAAAGGTTCCCGCCCCTACTTCCATGTCATAAGGCTGCAGCAGGACGCATCCCTTGTCGGCCCAAAAGGTCTGCAGCCTCAGGATCAGCGACTGGAAAGAGCTGTTGTCGAGGCTGTACTCTGCCATTGCGGTCAAAAAATCCGGGCCATTGCGGTTAAAAAATCCGCCTTGTTGCGGTGCGGCATAAAATAAGGCGGCCAGGACGAACGGTCAAGCCAACGCTTTGCCGTTACTCAATCCGGATGTGGACAATCATCCCGACCACACGATGACGCCCCCTTGGAAGTCACATAAGCGCCACAGGTCGAACATTTAACCATTTTCTCGGTCACCGGCTTGGACCTGGGCGATGTTCCCGGCTCGGTGGCGCGGCGAAGCCGATCGGCATTGTTGCGATCATTCATCACCTGCATTCGGGCATACCACTTGAAACCGTTCCAGATAACGAAAACGACGACGATGGTAAACAAAAGCTTGGTTAAGGAAAAACCCAACATAACCACCCTTTTATATGGCCGTGGCGATTATTACAACTCAAGGCTTGCACCGTGACGCAGGACCGCCTCTGCCTTGGTGGTATAGGCTCCATCCGGGCGGTGCAGGACAAGTCCGGGAACCAATCGCATCGGGCTATCCGCCCCCTTGAAGCCGCGAACAATTACCCGCTTGGCGGGGCTGGCCTGCCTGGGCCACAGTGGGAATACCGTAATTCCCCCCAATCGGTCATCAATGGCCACCAACAGATTTTGCAGACGCTCGGCTTGATGGATAATGCTCACACAACCCCCGGGCTTGACCAGCCTGAGGCAAAAATCGAGCCAGACGGCAAGGTCCGCCGTACTCTCGACATTGGC
>CAZEFJ010000141.1:0-5902 GCA_964511465.1 uncultured Hyphomicrobiales bacterium | reverse complement strand
GCATTGCCGAGTTAATATTTCTGGCGGTGCGTATCAGGTGCGCCTGATCGGGTGCGCCGTTGACGATGAACCATGGGTCTACCGCAATGCAGTGGCCGCCGACGCCGGGGCCGGGTTTAAGGATATTGACCCTGGGATGGTGGTTTGCCAGATCAACCGCCTCCCATACATCGACCCCAATTTCGTTGCAAATCAGGGACATTTCGTTGGCGAAGGCAATATTGGCATCACGATAGGAATTTTCCATCAGCTTGACCAGTTCGGCGGTCCTGGCGTCGGTCAACAGGCAGTCGCCCTGAATGAACGAGGCATAAAAATCCCTGGCCCGTTCGGCGCAATGCCGACTAAGGCCGCCGACAACCCGGTCATTGCGGACCAGTTCGGTTAATATGCGACCCGGCAGCACCCGTTCGGGGCTGTGGGCTATCTGGATATCCGCGTCTTCAGCCGCCTGATGAGGAAATGTCAGATCAGGGCGAATTTCGGCCATCCATTCGGCTAAATGTTCGGTCGTTCCGACCGGCGAAGTGGATTCCAGAATTACCAGATTTCCCTTTTCCAGCACCGGGGCCAGCGACCGTGTTGCCGCCTCGACAAAGGAAAGGTCGGGGCTAAAGTCCTTTCTGATCGGCGTCGGCACCGCAAGAACGAAAACTTCCGCCGCCTCGGGCGTGGTCACGGCTTTAAGTCTGCCGGTGCCGACCGCACCACGAACCACGATGTCGAGGTCCGGCTCGACTATGTGCAGCCTGCCCTCGTTAATCAGTTTTACGGCCCGCTCATTCGTGTCTACACCCAGGACGTCAATTCCCCGGCTGGCGAGAATTGCGGCCATTGGCAAGCCGACGTAGCCAAGTCCGATAACGGAAATTTTCCTATAAGCGGGTTTCATCAAATCTGCCTCACCAATCATGGTTGATCGAGCACAATATTTTCACCGTCCTGTACCAGTATTTGGCGGGCCTTTTCGGTTTCCTGCTGGCGCTTCCACATACTGGCGTAGGCACCGTTAGCCGCCAGCAGATTGCCGTGATTGCCTCGCTCGACGATACTGCCACGGTCCAGCACCAGAATTTCGTCCGCATCCACCACCGTTGACAATCGGTGTGCGATTATAATTGTGGTACGGCCTGCCGAAACCTTGGTGATGGACTCTTTTATCTCTTTTTCGGTATGGGTATCAAGCGCGCTTGTCGCTTCGTCAAAAAGAAGAATTGTCGGATCCTTGAGGATGGTCCGGGCGATCGCGACGCGCTGTTTCTCGCCACCGGACAGTTTAAGACCGCGTTCACCGACAACGCTTTGATATCCTTCCGGCAATTCCATCACAAAGTTATGGATCGAGGCCATTCTGGCCGCCGCCTCGACCTCGGCGGGACTGGCATTGGGGCGGCCATAAGAGATGTTGTAATAAATGGAGTCGTTAAACAGAACCGTGTCCTGGGGAACTATCCCGATGGTCTGGCGCAAAGAGTCCTGCCGGATATTGCGGATGTCCTGGCCGTCGATGGTTATGCGGCCCTCATCGACATCGTAAAAGCGAAACAGAAGGCGCGATATTGTTGACTTGCCGGCACCGCTTGGCCCGACGATGGCCACCGTGCCTCCGGTCTTTAGCCTGAACGAGACATGCTGCAGGATAGGACGTTTTTTGTCGTAAGAAAACGAAACGTTATCGAATATCACTTCTCCCCCATTGGGCTTGATATCCACGGCGTCTTCGGCGTCGGTGACCTCGGCCTGCTCGTCGAGCAGTAAGAACATGGTCTCCATATCGGTCAGCGACTGCTTTATTTCACGATAGACAAAGCCAAGAAAGTTCAGCGGCAGGTATAGCTGAATAAGATAGGAATTTACCAAAACGAAATCGCCCAGCGTCATGGTTCCATCGACAACCCCACGGCTGGCCATAAGCATGATCACCGTAAGGCCTATGGAAATGATCGCACCTTGGCCGATATTGAGCATTGAAAGTGAAGTTTTGCTTTTTACCGCGGCCTGCTCGTAAGCCTTCAGGGATTGGTCGAAACGCCGACCTTCATGCTCCTCGTTGCCAAAATATTTTACCGTCTCAAAGTTAAGCAGGGAATCTATGGCCTTGGTGTTGGCCTCTGAATCGGACTCGTTCATTACCCGGCGAAACTTTATCCGCCACTCGGTTACGAACAGCGTCCAGGCAATGTAGGAGGCAACAACGGTGAAGGTGAACAGGGCGTACCAGGGACCGTAAAAAAACCACAATATTCCGCAGACGAGGAATATCTCCAAAAGAGTCGGCAGAATATTGAAAAGCATGAAGTTGAGTAGAAACTCTATGCCCTTGGTGCCGCGTTCCACGGCCCGGCTGATGCCGCCGGTCTTGCGGTCGAGGTGAAAGCGCATCGACAAACGGTGCAGATGCATGAAAGTCCTTAGCCCGGCCTGGCGAATGGCCCGCTGGGCAACCTTGGCGAAAACGGCGTCCCGCAACTCGCCAAAAGCCAACGCCATGACCCGAGCCAGTCCATAGGAGACAAGAAGCGCAACCGGCACCACCAGCGCCGCCGAGCTATCAGCGTTAAGCGTATCTACTGCCCGCTTGTAAAATATGGGGACGGCAACATTTGTCGCTTTGGCCGCGAACAGTAACAGAATTGCGACCACAACCCTGAACCGCAACCCGGCCGCCCCTGGCGGCCACAGGTAGGGTATCAGAGCAGCCATTGTGCCAAAGTCGTTACGAGGAGAAGACCGTGGCGGTGAAATATCCCTTCGTCTCATAACGCCTGCACAACAACAGCATCGCGCAACCGCACGCACCGCAGCCATACAGCCGACACGAGTCCGAAAAGGCCCTTACATTCCATAGGCAAGCCAGCCCCCCTGAGGCGGCAAGCTGAAACCTTCGGAATTAATCGAGGGCAACCAGATTTTCGGCGGAGGACTTTCCGTTCTGCCCGGGGACGAGTTCATACTCGACCTTCTGTCCCTCCCGGAGGGTGGACATTCCCGCTTTTTCAACGGCGGAAATATGAACGAACGTATCTTTAGAGCCGTCTTCAGGCTCAATAAAGCCATAACCCTTGGTTGGGTTAAACCATTTCACGGTACCAGTAGACATAGTATTTTCTCTCTCATAACAATATTTGCACTACACATTAAAGCCGCGCCAACATGAAACGGCAACGCTTGATAGCACAAAAACCGACATAATATCCACACTTAAAATGGCGATAACCGGTAATTTCATTTTTTGCGTTTACAAATTCTTGACAAAGTTCCGTTAGCGTCTTGGGAAAATATGTTCCCCACGTTAATGGAGGATAGCAATGTTAAGCCTTTCCACCGTTGCAGGAATTGTCCTGGCTTTGGTGTCGGTCATCTGCATTTTCCGGTTTGCGATGAAGGCGATGCGTCGCGACGAGGCCCGGCTAAAGGCAATGTCCAGCGAAATAGAGGCGATTATATCGGAAGCCGCCGCCGGACAATCCGAGAGCCTTTTACCGGCCCCCCTTTTACCGCTTGTTGAAGAACCGAGACCCATCGCGGCCCCGGAGACTGACAAGGTGGTTAAGGCTCCGTGTCGAAAAGCCGTAAAAACGAACCATGGACGATGCGCCTCAGATTTTGTTCCCCATCAGTACCGGCCCGATAAACACCAGGATGAAATTGCCGCATAGGCTCACTCCCACTCGATGGTTCCCGGCGGTTTCGAGGTGATGTCGTAGACCACCCGGTTGATCCCCTTTACTTCGTTTATAATCCGCCCGGCGACCCGGCTGAGAAAGGCCGGATCAAAAGGATAGGTGTCGGCAGTCATCCCGTCGGACGAGGTTACTGCCCGCAGGGCGCATACTTTTTCGAATGTTCTGGCATCTCCCATAACCCCGACCGAGCTAACCGGAAGTAAAACACAAAAGGCTTGCCATATAGCGTCGTACAGCCCGGCGGCGCGAATTTCTTCCAGATAAACCGCATCCGCATGGCGCAGAATGTCGAGCTTCTCAGCCGTGATATCACCCGGCAAGCGGATCGCCAGACCAGGCCCCGGGAACGGGTGGCGATTGATTAACTCGGACGGCAGGGCTAACTCGCGGCCCAGGTCTCGGACCTCGTCCTTGAACAGTTCGCGTAGCGGCTCGACAAGTTCCAGGTTCATTCTTTCCGGCAGACCGCCGACATTATGGTGCGATTTTATGGTTACGCTAGGGCCGCCGGTGAACGATACGGATTCGATAACGTCAGGATAAAGTGTTCCTTGGGCAAGAAACCTGGCGTCTTCGATCTTGTTGGCTTCTTCCTCGAATACATCAATGAAGGCGGCACCGATAATCTTGCGTTTTTTTTCCGGGTCAATAACACCGGCAAGTTTTTCAAGGAACAGTTCAGATGCGTCACGGTGGATCAGCCGATAGTTATAATGATCGCGAAAAAGGCCGACGACCTGCTCCGCTTCGTCCATACGCAATAGTCCGTTATCTACGAACACGCATATCAACTGGTCGCCTATCGCCCGATGCAGCAATGCCGCAACGACGCTGGAATCAACGCCTCCAGATAATCCCAATATTACTTTGCCACTGCCCACCTGGGCGCGAATTTTTTCCACTTCACTTTCCAGGAATGCCGCCATTGTCCATTCACCACGGCAACCGGCTATGCGGTGGGTGAAGTTGCGAAGCAGCCCGGTTCCATGCGGGGTGTGGATGACCTCGGGATGAAACTGGACACCGTAGAAATGTTTTTGATCATTGGCGATAGCCGCAAACGGCGAACCTTCGCTTGTCGCAACCACCCTGAAACCGTCGGGGATGATGTCGATACGATCGCCATGGCTCATCCATACCTGTTCGCGGCCGCCTTTTTCCCAGACACCATGGAACAGTTCGCAATCGTCTACAACATCGACAAAGGCACGACCGAATTCCCGGTGCCCGGAATCTTCAACCTTGCCGCCCAGTTGCGCGACCATGGTCTGCTCGCCATAGCATATGCCAAGAACCGGCAAACCCATATCGAACAGCCCGTCGGGAGTCCGCGGGGTATCCGCTCCGAGCACCGATGCCGGTCCTCCAGAGAGGATTATCGCCTTGGGGGCGAAGGCGCGGATGCTTTCCACCGTGACCTTGTTGAACGGGTGGATTTCCGAATAAACCCCGCTTTCCCGGACCCGCCGGGCGATAAGCTGAGTAACCTGGGAGCCAAAATCGACAATCAGGATACGCTCAATCATATCACCCATCTATTCGGCAGCGGGTTTGCGATATATTTCACCGCCGCCTTCGCGGAACTTCTTTGACATCTCATCCATCCCAAGGGCCGCTTGTTCGCTGACTTCGTGGCTGATCCTCATGGCGCAAAATTTTGGTCCGCACATGGAACAGAAATGGGCCACCTTGGCGCCTTCCGAAGGCAGGGTTTGGTCGTGATATTCAAGCGCGGTGTCGGCATCCAGCGACAGATGGAACTGGTCGCGCCAGCGAAAATCAAACCTCGCCCGTGATATCGCTTCATCGCGGTCTGCCGCCCCCGGATGCCCTTTAGCCAGATCGGCCGCATGGGCCGCGATCTTGTAGGTGACGACGCCGGTCTTTACGTCGTCACGGTCGGGCAGCCCCAAATGCTCCTTTGGGGTGACATAGCAAAGCATGGCGCAACCGTACCAGCCGATCATCGCGGCACCGATGGCGCTGGTTATATGGTCGTAACCGGGGGCGATATCGGTAACCAGGGGGCCAAGCGTATAGAACGGGGCGTCGTTGCAGAGTTCCTTCTGCAAATCCATGTTTTCCCGGATCTTGTGCATCGGGACATGGCCTGGGCCTTCGATAAAGGTCTGCACATCCATCCCGTCGGAAATGCGTCGCAGCTCGCCCAGGGTTTTGAGTTCGGCAAACTGGGCCTCGTCGTTGGCATCGGCGCC
>CAZEFJ010000140.1:0-6001 GCA_964511465.1 uncultured Hyphomicrobiales bacterium | reverse complement strand
GGCGGGCGTGGTGGAACTGGTAGACACGCCAGGTTTAGGTCCTGGTGGCGGCAACGCCTTGGGGGTTCGAGTCCCTCCGCCCGTACCATCTGTCTGTACCATGCTCTGTACCAGACATTGACTTCATCTTCTTAAAGCGTCATTTACCTCCATATCCACTGACAGTAACGATTTTTATACGGAATTTTCATGCAGATTACCGAAACCAAAAACGAGGGATTAAAGCGAGAATTCAAGATCGCTGTACCTTTCGCCGAAATTGAAACCAGTGTTGCCGAGCGCCTTAAGGAAATTTCGCGAACCGCCAAGTTGCCGGGATTCCGCCCGGGCAAGGTTCCGGTATCGCTGTTAAAGAAGAAATATGGTCCTTCGATCATGGGCGAGGTTCTCGAAAAAAAAATTGATGAAACGGCGACCAAGGTGATGTCCGAGCGTAACTTGCGGGCATCCATGCGTCCCGACATAAAGGTGACCTCTTTCGAGGATGGTTGTGACCTGGAATACACCATGTCGATTGAGGTAATACCCGAGATAGAAGTGATTGACCTGGCCAAGATAAAGCTGCAACGCCTGATCTGCGATGTTGACGAGAAATATGTCGACGAGATACTCGGGCGCATAAGCTCTGAACAAAAGTCGTCGGCCCCGGTAGCCGACAGCCGCAAGTCAAAAAGCGGCGATACCCTGGTCATTGATTTTGTCGGCAGCATTGACGGCAAGGAATTCCAGGGCGGCAAAGGCGAGGACTATTCCCTTGAGTTGGGATCAGGCTCCTTCATTCCGGGATTCGAAGACCAGCTTATCGGCGTAACGGTTGGCGATGATGTCGAGGTCAAGGTCTCTTTCCCCGACAATTACGGAGCCGATGAGCTGGCCGGTAAAGATTCGCTGTTCAAGGTCCATGTGAAGGAATTGCGTGAGCCTACCCCAACTGAAATGAACGATGAACTGGCCCATAAATTCGGCATGGGAAGCGTCGATGAACTAAAGAAAAGTATTGGCGATGAACGCCAGCGGGTACTGAAGGAAGCATCGCGCCAGAAGCTTAAGCGTTCACTGCTTGATCTGTTGGCCGAAAAACATGATTTCGATGTCCCCGAAGGCATGCGCAAACGGGAATCGGATAGCATATGGAAACAGTTTGATGAAAGCCGCAAGGCCGATCCTGAATCGATTTCCCCTGAAGATGCCGATAAAACGGATGACCAGCTTAAAAAGGAATTTGAGGTGCTTTCCGAAAGGCGCGTCAGGTTGGGACTTCTGCTGTCAGATATTGGTCGAATTAACGGGATTGAGGTAAGTTCCGACGATATCAACAAGGCTTTGACCGAGGAAAGTTCACGCTATCCCGGGCAGGAAAAGGCGGTTATGGATTATTACCGCAATTCCCAGGAAGCTATGGATTCCATGATTGCTCCTCTTTACGAGGACAAGGTCGTTGATTTTATCACCGAAATGGCCAATGTAACTGACAAGAAGGTCTCTGCAGAGGAACTCTTGAAAGAACCGGAAGAGACTCCGGCCAAAGCGACCACCAAAGCCAAGCCCAAGAAAAAGGCAGCCGCCAAAAAGACCGGGAAGGCAGAAAAAAAGGTTAAATAAGGATCGGACAATGACCATAAACAGCAACCTGATCCCAATGGTGGTGGAAACCACTAACCGGGGAGAACGCGCATATGACATCTATTCGCGGCTTCTCAAGGAACGGATAATTTTTCTTACCGGTGGCGTTGACGATGGCGTTGCCAGCCTGGTATGTGCCCAGCTTCTCTATCTGGAATCGGAAAACCCGACCAAGGATATCTCCTTTTATATCAACTCTCCCGGCGGCGTTGTTACCTCGGGTCTGGCAATATACGACACCATGCGCTACATCCGCCCCGATGTTTCCACGGTCTGTATCGGTCAGGCCGCGTCGATGGGGTCTTTGTTGCTTGCCTCTGGTGCCGAGGGCAAGCGTTACGCACTGCCCAATTCCCGGATCATGATTCACCAGCCTTCCGGCGGCGTCCAGGGCCAGGCCACCGACATCGAAATCCAGGCCAAGGAAATACTTTCCCTTCGCCGTCGCCTGAACATGATTTACGAGGAACATACCAAAAAGTCCCTTGAGGAAATCGAACAGGCAGTCGAACGTGACAATTTCATGACCCCTGACGAAGCGCTGGGGTTCGGCATTATCGACGAAATAGTGGCCAAGCGGCCGGATACCGAAGACGACGACGAAAATTCCGATAGCGGGGGAGATGGAAAGGATTAATCAACCTTTTGAACATATCATGACCCATATAATATGATTTTGGATTGTACTGCCTTGTCACCAGCGGCTAGTATATCCTTTGCGGTATTGGTTTTTCGGACGGAGTACCCATGAGTAAATCGACCAGCGGCGATTCGAAAAACACCCTGTATTGTTCTTTCTGCGGAAAAAGCCAGCATGAAGTTCGCAAACTGATTGCCGGCCCGACCGTGTTCATCTGTGATGAATGCGTCGAACTGTGTATGGATATAATCCGCGAAGAACATAAATCTTACCTGGTAAAGTCAGGCGACGGGGTTCCGCCGCCGCGCGATATATGCAAGGTTCTGAATGACTACGTGATAAGCCAGGACCACGCCAAGCGAGTGTTGTCAGTTGCCGTTCATAATCATTACAAGCGTCTTAGCCACAGTACTTCAAGCAACGATGTGGAATTGGCCAAATCGAATATTCTGCTTATCGGGCCGACCGGCTGCGGCAAAACCCTGCTGGCACAGACCCTGGCGAGAATCATTGATGTTCCATTTACCATGGCCGACGCGACGACTTTGACCGAAGCAGGTTACGTCGGCGAGGATGTCGAGAATATTATCCTCAAACTTCTGCAATCGGCTGACTACAACGTCGAACGGGCTCAGCGCGGGATTGTCTATATCGACGAAGTGGACAAGATATCGCGTAAATCGGACAATCCGTCGATTACCCGCGACGTTTCCGGTGAAGGTGTTCAACAGGCCTTGCTTAAAATTATGGAAGGCACGGTCGCCAGCGTTCCGCCCCAGGGGGGACGCAAACATCCCCAGCAGGAATTTTTACAGGTCGACACCACCAATATCCTGTTCATATGCGGCGGTGCGTTTTCCGGGCTGGACAAAATCATAAACGCCCGTGGCAAGGGTACCAACATTGGTTTCGGTGCCGACGTTCGGGCCCAGGACGAACGCCAGATGGGTGACATCCTGCGCGGCGTCGAACCGGAAGATTTATTGAAATTCGGCCTAATCCCCGAGTTTGTCGGCAGGCTGCCGGTTATTGCCACCCTCGATGACCTTGACGAAAATGCGCTTGTCGAAATTTTAACCGCTCCCAAAAACGCACTTGTCAAGCAGTACCAGCGCCTGTTCTCGATGGAGGACGTAAGTATTACCTTCTCGGAAGGCGCCCTGGAAGCCATATCCAGTAAGGCGGTTAAGCGGAAAACCGGGGCTCGTGGTCTGCGTTCCATTCTTGAGGGTATTCTGCTTGATACGATGTTTGAACTACCCGGCCTGGAGGGGGTCGAAGAAGTCGTAATCAATCGCGAAGTTGTCGAAGAATCGGCCACCCCGCTTTACATTTATTCAGAGCGCCATGAGGATATGGAAAGCAGTGCCTAGTGAGCGCCGTGCTTGAAGTGGACCCGTCGGGCCACTATCTCTAATCAGGATTGCTTTTCGGTTTCATCAATAATTTTATTATGACGGGTAAAATGACGACCACAAATTCAATGATTTTTCAGCCCACGGGCGAGCTTTACCCCGTTTTGCCTCTGCGTGACATTGTGGTGTTCCCACACATGATAGTTCCCCTGTTCGTGGGACGTGAGAAATCGGTCATGGCGCTTGAGGACGTGATGAAGAATGACAAGCAAATTCTTCTCGTGGCTCAGAAGAACGCGGCCCAGGATGATCCTACTACATCGGACATCTACACCGTCGGTACCGTTTCGACCGTATTGCAGCTTCTCAAGCTTCCCGATGGCACGGTCAAGGTGCTTATTGAGGGCGGGCAGCGAGCGCGAATAACCCGCTATTCGGACAGTGAGGAATTTTTCCAGGCCGAAGTGGCGCTTGTGGAAGAGGCCGAAAGTGATCCGCAAGAGCTTGAAGCGCTGTCGCGCTCGGTGGTCTCCCAGTTCGAGCAATATATTAAACTTAACAAGAAAATTCCGCCCGAGGCACTGGTTTCGATCAACCAGATTGATGATTCCAGCAAGCTGGTCGACACCGTGGCATCCCATCTGGCGCTGAAAATATCGGAAAAGCAGGAACTGCTTGAGATCGAGACGGTCGGCGAACGCCTGGAAAGGGTCTATTCCTACATGGAGGCTGAAATAGGCATCCTTCAGGTCGAGAAAAAAATCCGCGGCCGGGTCAAACGGCAGATGGAGAAGACCCAGCGGGAATACTACCTCAACGAACAGATGAAGGCGATTCAGAAGGAACTGGGGGAAACCGAGGACGGTCGCGACGAGGCCAGCGAACTGGAAGAGCGCATAGCCAAGATCAACCTTAGCGATGAAGCCAGGGAAAAGGCGTTGAGCGAGCTCAAAAAATTCCGTTCGATGAGCCCGATGTCCGCCGAGGCGACAGTGGTTCGCAACTACCTTGACTGGATTCTCGGTATTCCATGGAAAAAACGCTCACGGATCAACAAGGATATCCGAAAGGCCCAGGAAATTCTCGACGCCGATCACTATGGTCTGAAAAAGGTCAAGGAACGGATTATCGAATATCTTGCGGTGCAGCAGAGGACAAAAAAGCTGCGCGGCCCAATTCTTTGCCTTGTCGGGCCTCCTGGTGTCGGCAAGACCTCGCTTGGCAAGTCGATAGCCCGCGCAACGGGGCGCAAATTCGTTCGGATGTCGCTGGGCGGGGTGCGTGACGAATCCGAAATTCGCGGGCATCGCAGGACCTATATCGGATCAATGCCCGGCAAGGTCGTTCAAAGCATGAAAAAGGCCAAGTATTCAAACCCCATGTTTCTGCTCGACGAGGTTGACAAAATGGGTAACGACTGGCGCGGTGATCCGGCCTCGGCGTTGCTGGAAGTCCTCGACCCAGAGCAGAATTCAACCTTTAACGATCATTACCTGGAAGTCGAATACGACCTTTCCGACGTTATGTTCGTTACTACCGCCAATACCATGAACATGCCTTTGCCGCTGGTTGACCGGATGGAAATAATCCGTCTTGCCGGCTACACCGAAGAGGAAAAAATAGAGATTGCCAAGCGCCATTTGATTGAAAAGCAGATGAAGGCGCATGGCCTTAAAAAGAAAGAATGGTCCATTTCCGATTACGCCCTGCGCGATATTATCCGCTACTACACCAGGGAGGCCGGTGTTCGCAATCTGGAGCGGGAAATTGCCAACATCACCCGTAAGGCGATCAAGGGCATTCTTATGGGTGAATATGAACGGGTCTCGATAACCCGGCGGAATCTGGCTAAATTTGCCGGCGTTCGCCGCTACAGCTTTGGCGAGATAGAACTGGAGGATATGGTCGGTGTCACCACCGGCCTTGCCTGGACCGAGGTTGGCGGTGTGCTGCTGGCGGTCGAAGCCCTGACGATACCGGGTAATGGCAAAATGACCATAACCGGCAAGCTGGGTGACGTCATGCAGGAGTCGATCCAGGCCGCCAAATCATACGTCCAGTCACGGGCCACCGAGTTCGGTATAAAACCGACCCTGTTCAAGATGAAAGATATTCATGTCCATGTTCCAGAAGGGGCAACGCCGAAAGACGGTCCTTCGGCGGGTGTCGCGATGGTTACCTCTATCGTATCCGTTCTTACCGGCATTGCGGTACGCAAGGACGTGGCGATGACCGGTGAAATCACCTTGCGGGGCAGGGTACTGCCGATCGGCGGATTAAAGGAAAAAATGCTGGCGGCTCTACGCGGCGGGATTTTGACAATCCTGATTCCGAAGGAGAACGAAAAGGATCTTGTCGAGATACCGGACAATGTCAAAAAGGG
>CAZEFJ010000139.1:0-6025 GCA_964511465.1 uncultured Hyphomicrobiales bacterium | reverse complement strand
CCTGTCTTTTACTCCGCAGGTTGATTATCAGGAGAAGGCGCCGAGGGGGGGCGGCCTCTTCCCATACCGACAATCCTGGAGAGCCGCTGAAATCCTTCGACAATTCCTCCGGGCAGGAAGATCACCACGATCATGAACAACAACCCCAGGGTCAGCTGCCAGCCACCGCCGACGAACAGGCCGACGATATCAACGACAACGTTTTCGATTCCATCCGGCAGGAAAGAGAAAATTTCATGTAGCGTGTCGCTGTTGAAGGAAGAAAAAATATTCTCAAAATACTTAATCATCCCGGCCCCAAGAATTGGTCCGACAAGGGTGCCAACGCCGCCCAATATGGTCATCAGAATAACTTCTCCCGAAGCCGTCCACTGCATGCGCTCGGCCCCCGCCAGGGGGTCCGTAATGGCCAGCAGCGAGCCCGCCAGACCGGCATACATACCTGAAATAATAAACGCAGAAAGCATATAGGGCCGGGTATTAATGCCGGTATATTTCATCCGGTTCTGATTTGATTTTATACCCCGGAGCATTAGGCCGAAGGGAGACCTGAAAATTCTGAGCGAAATGAAAAAGCATATAATCAACAGGACTGCGGTAAAATAGAAGCCGGGATAACCGCTCATCTTGATACCGAACAAGTTTGTCGATGGAAGACCTTCGCCGGCAACGATGAACATTGAATCGATCCAGCGAGGATCCTTGATCGACAATTGCAGGCCGGTCTCGCCATTGGTGATCGGTGTGAGTACTGAATAGGCCAGTTTGTACGACATCTCGGCCAAAGCCAGGGTCAGGATAGAGAAGTAAATGCCCGAGCGCCTGAGACATACATAGCCGATTACAAGGGCCAGAATACCGGCGAATACAACTCCGAAAAACAATGCAGGAAGGGCGTTCATGGTAAACAGCTTGAACGACCAGACCGCAGCATATGAACCGACGCCAAGAAACGCGGCGTGGCCAAAAGACAAATATCCGGTCAGACCGAACAATATATTGAAGCCGATAGCGAAAATTCCGTAGATGGCAAATTTTTGAAGTAGATCCGGGTAAGCCGCGCCGAAGGGAGAAAGCCAGACCGGCATCAGCAGGACCGCGGCGGAAAAAACCAGCATCAGGGTCGTATCATTGAATAACTTTTTCTTCATCCTAGTCTTCCATAATCCCGGCTTTCCCCATCAAACCGCGCGGCAGGGCGAGAAGAACGATCACAGCGACCAGGTAAATGATAATTTGGTCAATGCCGGGAATGATGCTTTTCACCTCGTTCATGGAAGCGAACGACTGCACAACGCCGAGCAGGAACCCGGCGCTTACCGCACCGCCCAGCGAGCCCATGCCGCCGACTACGACAACGATGAAGGAGAGCACCAGAAAATTCATCCCCATGTGGTAATCCGGAGGCAGGATCGGTGTGTACATAACCCCGGCGACTCCGGCGACCACGGTCGCAATAGCAAAAACAATGGTGAACCGCCGCTCGATATTAATCCCCAGAAGACCGACGGTCTCCCGGTCGCGCATGCCGGCGCGAACAACCATTCCATAGGTCGTGAATTGCAAAAAAGCGAAGACAGCGAAGATAATCAACCCAGAAAAACCAAGATAGACCAGCCGCCACCAGGGATAGATCAGAGATTCACCAAGCCCTAGCCATACTCCGACATTGGCGCTTCCGGAAAGCATCGCGGGCGCTGCTTGCGGAATAGGGTTGGCACCGAAAAAAGCCTTAATGAGTTCCTGAATAACAATAGCCAAACCAAAGGTCACCAAAATCTGATCGGCGTGACTACGTTTGTAAAAATGGCGGATCAATCCCCGCTCCATAGCGTATCCAACAAGGATCATAACCGGGATGGCGGCAAGTATGGACAGGGGAACGGCGTAATCAATAATGGCTCTGCCGGTATCGCCGAACCAGATTTCCAAATAGGGCTGTTCCTTGTAGGCATCGAAGAAAGTGATGTTTGGGTCTTTTACCTTGACCGAAATAAGCAATAATTTTCTAAACGTAACCGCACAAAAAGCACCCAGCATAAAAAGTGCGCCATGGGCGAAATTAACAATGCCCAGGGTACCGAAGACCAGAGTAAGCCCAAGGGCAATCAAGGCGTAAGCGGCGCCTTTATCAAGCCCATTGAGTATCTGCATTAAGATAGCGTCCATCGGTCCCCGCCAGAAATGCCATTAAAGAACGACAAATATTGTTCAAATGGCCGATAGGAAAAAAACGGGCCGGCAACCTGGACGGCCACCAGCCCGAAATAAGTCTCCTATTAGACCTTATAGGGTCCCAATTCACCACCGAAAATTTTCGCATCGTATTCAACCTGGCTACGAGGCGTGGTTTCAACAACCTCGAGAAGATCAAACTGCGAGCTTGGATTCTGGTTTCCGCGCACGACAAGAACATCCTTGAAGCACTGGTGATCTTCGGCGCGGTATTCGGTCGCACCGTTACCCATTCCGTCGAACTTAAAGCCTTCCAGGGACCTAATGACTTCCGGCGGATAGAAGGTGCCGGCCATCTCACAGGCGTTGGCATAAAGCAACGTCTGGACGTAACAGGTATGCGCCGCCATCGACGGCGGGTTTCCGTACTCGGCGCCGAATGACTTAACGAAGGCTATCGAACCCTCATCCTTAAGCGACCAGTTCCAGTTGGTAGAGCCAAGAATACCCTTGATGTTGTTACCTGCACCCTGAGCCATCAGGCGCGAGAACAACGGCACGACAATTTCAAAAGTCTTACCGTTGACCTGCTTGTCACGCAAACCGAACTGAACCGCCTGCGTCAAGGAGTTGATCATATCCTTGCCGTAGTGATTAAGGATTAGTACGTCGGCCCCGGAGTTCAAAACCGGTGTGATGTACTGCGAGAAGTCACCCGCACCAACCGGCGTCTTGACTGCCGCCACCGTTTTCCAGCCCATAGCTTCGGTGAACTTGCGCATAGATTCTTCCTGGGTCCAGCCCCAGGTGTAATCGGCGGTCAGATGGTATGCCTTGCGGTCCGTTCCGTATTCTTTCTTCAACACGGGGGCCAATGCGGCACCGGACATATAGGCGTTGAAGAAATGGCGGAAACCGTAACGGCGCTTGTCTTTGCCCGTGGTGTCGTTGGAATGGGTCAGACCGGCCATGAAGATGACGCCTGATTCCTGGCAAAGCCCCTGCACGGCGATCGCCACACCGGAGGAAGATCCGCCTGTGATCATTACGACGCCGTCTTTTTCGATCATCCGCTTGGCCGAAGCCCGGGCGGCATCAGACTTGGTCTGGGTGTCGCCGGTCGTAAAGGTGACTTTCTTGCCAAGAATGCCGTTCCCCTTCAACGAAGATGGCTTGAAGGTGTTAATCATTCCGCCATCGCCTTCGCCGTTAAGGTGCTTGACAGCAAGCTTGTAAGCGCGCAATTCGTCGGCGCCCTCGTCAGCGTAGGCGCCGGTCTGAGGAATGTTAAAGCCAAGTATTACCTTGGAGCTGTTGCCCGGATCGTTACGAAAATTTTCAGCCCAGGCGTTACGGCTAAAGAAAAGAGGCATAGCGCCAAAAGTTACGGCACTAGCCGCGCCAAGCTTTAGAGCCTGACGGCGGTTAAACTTCTTAAAATCGCTCATGGAATTACCCTCTGTTTGTGTTGAACCGACAAAGCAACCTTGCCAATACACCCTGGCTCCCAAAATCTATAAAGCCATTGTGATATCCATTCTTGGACCAGATATAGAATCATACTTAGCAGCACTATAATGAACGTAAATATTTCACAATCAACCCATAATTGACAACAAGTTATTGAGAATAAATAGTTTATTTGTAAATCCTTTTAAAATTAATTTTGTAAATTTGTAAATTCTGTAAATTTATATTTATGCTTCCCGGCCCTTCGGCGAGGCCCCATTAAGGTGAGCAAAAGGCAATAATGGAACCCCATACCGTGGCCGGAAACGAGGTCAAGATAGGCACTTTCGGTGCCTATGAATTACCAAAGTTTTCCACCACTGTTATCGCCCAGGCAAGGGGCATAACAGAGACAGGCCTTAGAGACAGCCTTGAATAAGGTTCGTTAAACGCCCAGAAACAGATCTCAACGCTCAGAATGTCTGTTTTCCTGTGCCAAAGGAGACGAAAACCAACGTCTGCAGGGAGGTCTCTTTCTAGCCATAAGCGGAAAATTTGCCGAGACTATGAATATTGGAGACGCTCCTCTAACACCAATCTGAGGTGGTCCCAGAAAATCGGACAGTGAGTTAAGGTGTATTCCACCGGATAACGGAGGAATGCGAAGATGACGACACGACGACGGTTTACAGCAGATTTCAAGGCTAAGGTTGCGCTTGATGCGCTCCGTGGCGACAAGACGATTCAGGAAATTGCGAGCCGGCACAAGGTTCATCCAAACCAGGTATCTACGTGGAAGCACCAAGCGATGGATGGTCTGGGTTCTGTATTTTCGAACGGCACCGACAAGGCCGGAGCGGATCACGAAGCGGAGGTCCACGATCTCCACGCCAAGATCGGCCAATTAACGGTGGAACGGGATTTTTTAGCCAAAGGGCTC
Organism: uncultured Hyphomicrobiales bacterium; assembly: GCA_964511465.1. GTDB lineage: Bacteria > Pseudomonadota > Alphaproteobacteria > Rhodospirillales > 2-02-FULL-58-16 > JAZFTA01. Next base: position 1,461 of record CAZEFJ010000139.1, on the reverse strand, counting down.
AAGCGATGAGCCGGGGGGAACGCAAGGCGATGATCACACGCGATTACCCCGACCTGAGTTTGAGCCGTCAATGCCAAGTTTTGGCGATCAGCCGGTCGTCGGTCTATTACATGCCGAAGGGTGAGAGTGCCGATAACCTGGTGCTGATGCGACGTATCGACGGGCTGTTTCTAAAATATCCGTTTTACGGCTCCCGTCAGATGGTGCGTCAGTTGCGTCGCGAGGATATTCATGTCGGTCGTCATCGGGTTCGACGCCTGATGCGATTGATGGGACTGCAGGCGATCTATCAGGCCCCGAGAACCAGTGATCCTCACCCGGAACACAGGATTTACCCGTATCTGCTGGGGAACATGGTGATCGACCGGCCCAATCATGTCTGGTGCGCCGACATCACCTACATCCCCGTTCAGTGCGGGTTCCTGTACCTCGTCGCGATCATGGATTGGGCAACCCGCCATGTCCTTGCATGGCGTCTGTCGAACACCATGGATGCCGTGTTCTGCACCGAAGCCTTGAACGAGGCATTATCCAAATACGGCAAGCCGGAGATTTTCAACACCGATCAGGGAAGCCAGTTCACCAGCTTTGACTTCACCGGTGTTCTCAAGAGCGCGGAGATCACGATCTCCATGGATGGGCGGGGCCGGTGTATGGACAATATCTTCATCGAACGCCTGTGGCGCTCGCTCAAATATGAGGCCATCTACCTGCATGAATTAACCGACGGCTTCAAGGCCGAACGGGTGATCGCAGAGTGGATTGACTTCTACAACACCGAACGGCCCCATTCGTCCTTTGACGGTCGGACACCGGCAGAAGCCTACGGAACCGGGCGGCCTATGGATATGATGGATAAGCCTGACGGCTTACCCACATCCCCACAGGCTCCACAACAGCAACAGGATGTGATAAACAGGATTTTGGCAGCATGATCAGCAACAGGAATACACCTTAACTTCGCTGCCAAACTGTCCAACAAAGTGGGACCAGCTCAGGTGAACATACACTAGGCAAAGCATACGGTGGAGATATCTTCCAAATTTGTGATGAGGTTCTTACTGTATCTACGATTTCTCGCTCTTCCACTCCATTTGCTCCGATAAAACCTGATTGTCAGGCGTCGGACCATGTTGCCAACAAATTTGGCTCCCCGTCCGATAAGCTGTTTGTCGCAGCTCTTGAATTTATTGATACCGGCAATTGCCCAGCACCCTGAAGCGGTTGGATTCGGCCGGGCAATAGGCCGGGCGGCGTGGTTGCGTCCTGCATTTGCGTAAAGGATGGGCCTTGCCTTACTTGCGCGGCCCATCCTTTACGGGTTAGTGGACAGTTGCGCCACTGGGGAAAGGTACGATGTTTCCATCCGTCTTCTGGTTGTCGGCTTCATTGGTTTCTTCCGACGCGTCCTCATCGGCAATACAAAATTTGGCGTAGGCCTCTCCGGCCGAGATATCGGTC
>CAZEFJ010000138.1:0-6100 GCA_964511465.1 uncultured Hyphomicrobiales bacterium | reverse complement strand
GTTGATCGTGAATGTCTCGACAAGGTGCTTGCTATTTTCAGTTCCCAGCGCTACGACGACGATCAGACCAAGGCAACTATACGCGCCGTGTATGAGCAGAGCGGGGAACTTATAGACCCCCATTCGGCAATCGGCGTCGCCGCTGGTCGTGAAATGCTCAAGGATTTTGCCGGGACCAGGATATCTCTTGCGACGGCCCATCCGGCAAAGTTCCCGGAGGCCATAGAGGATGCGACCGGGATCAAACCCGAACTGCCGCCGGGACTGGCCGACCTGCACCGGCGCAAAGAGTATTTCGACACTATTGCCCCTGATTTGGGGGTACTGCGTGATTTTATCGACGCCCGTATGGCCGAGAGGAAATTTTAAATTGAGCATAAACATTACCACGCTTGATAACGGGATGAGGGTCGTAAGCGACACTATTGACACCGTCGAGACGGTCTCGCTGGGAGTCTGGGTCGATGTCGGCACCCGTAACGAAAGCCTGGAGATCAACGGCGTCTCTCATATTCTCGAACATATGGCGTTCAAGGGCACCAGGCGGCGCAACGCCCGGGCTATCGCCGAGGAGATAGAGTCGGTCGGCGGCCATATCAATGCCTATACCTCACGCGATAACACCGCCTACTTTGCCAGAATTCTTAAAGAGGATCTGGGTCTGGCGGTCGATATCATTTCCGATATCCTCCAGAATTCGGTTATGGATGCCGATGAACTGGCGCTGGAACGAGCCGTCATAATCCAGGAAATCAATCAGGCCAAGGATACCCCGGAAGACGCGATCTTTGATATTTTTCAGGCCACCGCTTTTCCCAACCAGGCATTGGGACGTCCGGTACTTGGTTCGCTGGAACATGTCGACGGGATGAGGCGCGATACCATTATCGAATATATGGCCGGCAATTATTCCGCCTCGAGGATGATTCTGGCGGCGGCGGGCCAGCTTGATCATAACCGTTTGGTGGATCTTGCCGAAAAGGCATTCAGCGGACTGGCGGCGGGCGGTAACACTTCTTTCGAAGCAGCCAGATATGTCGGAGGCGACGTTCGCGAAGAACGTGATCTGGAACAGGTTCACCTGCTTTTGGGTTTCGACGGGCTGTCTTACAAGGATCCTGATTTTTACGCATTATCGGTGTGGTCGACACTGTTCGGCGGCGGCATGTCGTCACGGCTGTTCCAGGAAATTCGTGAGAAATGCGGACTGGTATATTCAATTTACAGTTTCATTTCATGCTACTCGGATGGTGGCCTGTTCGGCATCTATGCCGGCACCGGGCAAAAGGAATCGCTCGAATTAATGCCATTGTTGCGCCAGCAAATAAACAAAGCCGGAGACAATATTACCGATGATGAGCTTGATCGCGCCCGGGCTCAACTAAAGGCAAGCATCCTGATGTCCCTGGAAAGCACCTCATCAAGATGTGAACAGCTTGCCCGCCAGATGATGGTATTCAACCGCCCGCTAACGGTTGCCGAACTGGTTGATAAAATTGAAAAGGTTGATGCCGACACGGTCCATGATCTGGTTCGGCGGATAACCTCGGGAAAGCCTACATTCGCCGCCCTGGGGCCCATATCTGATATCGGACTGAGTTTTTAGTCCCGTTCATGCGTGGCCCGAGGTATCGGAGAGCATATTAGGGTCAATCCCCAACTTTGACATTGCCAAGTCCCATTTATTATCCAGATCGTCTCCAAATACCAGGTCGTTATCCGAGATCACCTGCAACCATCCGTTTTGCATTATTTCAGAATCCAGTTGCCCCGGCCCCCACCCGGCATAACCGAGAGCCAGCAGACAGCGTTCCGGCCCCTCGCCATCGGCGATTGCCCTTAGGATATCCACGGTCGCGGTAAGGGCGACACGGCTATCCACTACCATCGTGCTTTCCTGGGCATAGTCCGGCGAATGCAGGACAAACCCACGACCGGATTCCACGGGGCCGCCGAAATGAATTTTTATCTGGCTTTGGATAGCCGAGGTCTCGATACCAAGTTGTCCCAGCAGATCCGGAAAGCTTAGCGCTTCCAGAGTCCGGTTAACTACCAGCCCCATCGCCCCCTCGGAACTGTGGGCGCACACATAGATGACTGTTTTGGAAAAACGCGGATCCCTGAGCCCGGGCATCGCGACAAGCATCTGTCCGGCCAGACACGATCCGTCCATGCTGTCCACTTTGGTAATTTTGGGATCCGAAATCATAACGGCAATGCCTGGCAATAAGTCCTGATAATAAGTTCGCCCACGGCTTTCAAGGTTGGTATACAAGCGATATAATTGCAACCTGTTTGACGCTTCATCGCTTGTCACGTAACAATCGGTATTGTTAACATGGCAAATATGTATTTTTACCTTTGACGGCAGTAACGGTTACTCCAGATTGAAAATGGCAAAATCCTCAACAAAAAGACGCAGTCTATCTCCCGCCTCGATGAAGATCGAATTCAAAAGGGCGGTTGCCGCGCTTGCCATGACCAAGCTGATGGAGACCTCATACAGCGAGGATGCCGCCGCCGGCTATGTCACCGCCCACCTCGGCAGCGAGATATTTCCGTCAAAGGACGGTAACGATGCGATTACCTCGTTAAAGACCTTTCGCCGCCGCATTACCACCGCCAACGCAAGGCTAAGTCCGGTCGAATCAATTTCCCTGGCCCGGGTGCATTATGATGCCTGCCTTTATGATATCGTCGGCTATCGGCTTCCTCCCAAGCTTTCGGCGCAGCTTCTGATAAAGGCGTTGCTGGCTAACACCGGGAGAAACCTGCCGGTTTTCCGGGACTGATTTTCCCTGGCTAGAATTTGACAGATGGCACCAACCGGCCATGACCCTCGCTTTATGACGGATTTTGCCCCGCCTGTTCTGGTGACGGGTGCGCGCGGCGCTATTTGGCGGAACGGGGATGGCAGATGCGAAAATATTTCTTTTGAAGATGCATTGGAGCGTCTTGGCCGTTCGTCGGCGGTTATGGTTTGTCATGCCGGTGCGGTCGCCGGGAAACTGGGCATCGAATCCTTCGTCGCGCTTGACGTTCTGGAGCTTTTTGCCTTTGTCCGTCCGGCCCGGTTCTGCCTTCCAACCCCGCACGGTCTGGCAACATTCCTGGACTTGCCGGTGCCCGGCAACCACAAGGCCGAGGCCGAAAGCATCGCCGCCGCCGCCCTGACCCTTCTTGGTCAACTGGCGGCTACGGACAATTCCGCGAAAGCCGTTGCCGGGGCCATCGCCGGAGCCATGCAACGAGGCGGCTGGCCATGGGCGACGGTGGTGCTGAAGGCGCTGGAGTCCGGGGATAAAACAGGACCACCCGGTGGGTTCGGCGGCCTGAGGGTGTGGGAATTGCTGAAAAGATGGGATGATACGGCGTCCACGCCCCCTCCCGGCAGCCAGCCGGTGGGCGAAGACGAGACCCGCCAAAGGTTGACTATGCTGCTCGGTGACGAGGCCGAGAACCGACCTCGTCAGGCCGACTACGCGGCGGCGGCGGCGGCGACGTTCGCGCCCCGCGAGCACCGAAAAGAGCCGCATATATTGCTCGCCGATGCGGGTACCGGCATCGGCAAGACACTGGGCTATATCGCACCTGCCAGCCTGTGGTCGGAGAAAAACGGTGCAGCCGTGTGGATATCCACATTCACCCGCAACCTGCAACGTCAACTGGACGGCGAATTGGATCGCCTGTACCCGGATCCGGCGGAAAAAAGAAAGTATGTGGTGGTCCGCAAAGGCCGTGAAAATTATTTATGCCTGCTTAATTTTGCCGACGCGGTCGGCCGGTTCCATGTTGGGGCCGGGGCAGGGCAGGCGACGGCGCTTGGCCTGCTGGCCCGATGGATTCTCGCCAGTCGGGACGGCGACATGGTGGGTGGGGATTTCCCGGCCTGGCTGGCAAGTTTATTGGGCCGCGCCCTGACCATAGAGCTCACCGACACCCGAGGCGAATGCATCTATTCGGGATGTCCCCATTATGACAAATGTTTTGTCGAACGCAGTGTTCGCCGGGCCCGGGGCGCAAGAATAGTAGTTGCCAACCATGCCCTGACGATGATTCAGGCGGCCCGGCACGGCGGCGGCGACGGAATTCTTCCCAGCCGCTACGTTATTGATGAGGGTCACCATCTTTTCGATGCCGCGGACAGCGCTTTTTCGGCCCACCTCAGCGGCCTTGAGGCGGTCGAATTGCGACGCTGGATTATCGGTGCTGAAAAAAGCGGACGGACCCGCAACCGGGGGATTCGCGCCCGCATAGATGATTTGCTTGTCGGCAACGAAGCCGCGGCGGAAATTATCGATGAATTGATCCGGGCGGCGCATGCCCTGCCCGCCACCGGGTGGCTGCAACGTATATCCGGAGGGGCGGCGACGGGGGCGACCGAGGAATTTCTCATGCTGGTCCGCCAGCAGGTCTATGCCCGTGATCGGAATGTGAATTCTCCATACAGTCTGGAGACCGCCACCGACCCGCATGTCGCAGGCCTGTCCGACGCGGCGAAAGGGCTGGCTAACGCCCTGAGCCGGCTGACATACCCCCTGGCGGCACTGATAAATGTTCTCGAGGCCCTGATCGACGACGGAGCGGCGGAAATGGACAGCCCCACCAGATCGCGCATCGAGTCCGTCATCCGCGGTCTTGAGCGTCGCAACTCGCAGCAGGTTCAGGTCTGGCGCGCCATGCTGGATGCACTTGATAACGAGAACGGGAAGGCAAATCCGGATTTTGTCGATTGGTTCAGCGTCGAGCGTATACACGGTCGTGATTTTGATATCGGGCTTCATCGCCACTGGCTTGATCCGACCCGGCCCTTCGCCGCAACGGTGCTTGAACCGGCCCACGGGGTGCTGGTTACATCGGCGACCCTGAGGGACTGTTCGGGCGACGACGAGGCGGACTGGAACCGCGCGATGGCCCGAACGGGTGCGGCTCATATTGACTCCAAGGTAATCCGCATGGCGGCGGCGTCGCCATTTGACTACGCCGCCCGGACCAGGGTTTTTGTCGTCAGCGACGTTAACCGCAACGATCCGGCCCAGGTTGCCGCCGCATATCGCGAGCTGTTCAAGGCATCGAACGGCGGCGGGCTTGGCCTGTTCACCGCGATCAGCCGGATGCGGGCGGTTCACGAGTTGATAACAGGCCCCCTGGACGAGGTCGGGATCAAGCTTATGGCGCAACATGTGGATCCTCTGGATATCGGCACCCTGATCGACATTTTCAGGGCCGACAAGGATAGCTGTCTGCTTGGTACCGACGCAGTGCGCGACGGGATCGACGTTCCCGGCCGTTCCCTGCGCCTGATCGTCTTTGACCGGATGCCGTGGCCGCGCCCTGACATCCTGCACAAGGCTCGCAAGGCGTTCTTCGGCGGCCAATATGACGACATGCTTGGTCGGTTGAAGTTAAAACAGGCATATGGACGACTGGTCCGCCGGGAGGATGACAAAGGGGTCTTTGTGATGCTTGACCGGGCCATGCCTTCGCGGCTCGCAAGCGCTTTTCCGGAAGGGGTTGAAATTCAGCGCCTCGGCCTGGCCGAGGCAGTAGAGAAAACCAGAAAATTTTTAGCTGGCTGAAGCTGCGGCAATGGGGGAATATGATTCTTTACCGTCCTGAACAGCTTTAGGTCCAAAGAATGATAAACTCCCAGTCGGCCCTTATTTACACCATGGTTTTGATGTCCGCCGCCGATCGCGACATGACCGATGCCGAGTTACACAAGATTGGCGTGATTATTCGCGATCTTCCGGTCTTCAAAGGATATGACACGGAACTTCTGCCCAGTGCAGCCGCATCCTGCGTCGAAATCATTGATGCCGATGACGGACTGGAAAGGATATTCGATCTTATCGAGGCGGCGCTGCCGGTGCGGCTGAGAGAAACCGCCTACGCCATTGCCTGCGACATCGCCGCCGCCGATGGCGAGGTCAATCAGGAAGAATTGCGATTGCTGGAAATTATTCGCCATCGCCTGTCCATCGACCGGCTGTCGGCAGCGGCAATAGAGCGCGGCGCCCGGGCAAGATTCGCCAAGCTTTAACCGGTAATACCCCCTTTTTCAAGGGTCTCTGCAAGTAGAATGATTTAAGCTGCCATG
>CAZEFJ010000137.1:3391-6159 GCA_964511465.1 uncultured Hyphomicrobiales bacterium | reverse complement strand
GCGGCATTGCCGGGATAGCAAAGGAACCGGGCCGGGTTCTGATTACCGGCTCTCTTTTTCTTGTCGGTGAGGTGCTGAAGAAAAGCGGTCTTTAATATGATCCACCGCCAGCAACGGCATGAAAACAGCCTTGCCCATCTGAAACCCTTCGTCGATGGAAAGACGGAACCCCTCTGGCGCCTTGTCCTGATCGTTGCACCACGAATTAAGGCAGTCGTCCGAACAGAAAAAAGCCATCACCTTGCACATTGTGTCGGCGGAACAGCCGCCGGTTTCCCGGATTCCCGACCATACGATGGAGTTCTTTGGCGATACGGATTCGATCGTCATGCCACCTTCCCCCGTCGCAACCCGCACGGTCTGGGCGCAGCCAAGGCAAGAGGAAAAGATGACGCTGGCCTTACCGTACATCGGGCCCGCGCCGAGGGCGTCGATCGCGCACATGGTGTTGAGAGTGCTGCCGCCAAGCCGGACCCGATGTCCCATGTCTCTTTCCGAGAAAGGATAAGCGCCGACGATCATCTCGCCAGCCTCATCAAGGACCACGAGATCACGGGTATTAAGATTTTTTAGCAGACGAGCGACCGTTTGCCGGGAAAAGTTTGTCAACTCCGAAAGACTGACCAGTGTCGGTGCATGTCCCGTCACCAGGTATTGTGCAAGGATCACATGCCTGAGACGACCCTCTTCCGGCGGGATTCCCGTCCAGCGGGTTTCGGCGCCAAAGGCTTTGAGAAATACGCCAAGGGCATCGACCGTTCTGGCCGAGGTCACGACCGACCAGTCAGGAAGCATAATTCCTCGGACGATCTCGATTTTCAAACGTTCACCGGGCATTTTCATTTAAGCCACTATTTCACGTCACCTAACCCCTCCAACCATCGACAGCCTAAAACCTGTAGCCACTACGGTTGCAAGCTATTTTCGGGCTTTTGTCCGGGCAATCATTAGCAGGACGACCAAAGTGGTGAGTAATGCAAAACCGCCGCCGATCAGGAAAGTCGCTTTGGAACCGAGAATATCCCACGCCATTCCCGCGATTATGCTGGCGACAAGCAGAACAAGTCCGCCGACAAGATTGAATATTCCAAAAGCGGTTCCACGAAGGGCATCTGGGGCGGCGTCGGCGATCATCGCCGAAAGCAAACCCTGGGTAAGCCCCATATGCAGCCCCCATGCCGCGATCCCGAAAAACACGACGATCAAATTATCGGCGATGGCCAGCAACAGGTCCGCCCCGACCAGGACGGCAAGTCCAAACAGCAGCAGAGTCCGCCGATCCACTCGGTCCGCCAATTTCCCGGCGGGGTAGGAAGACAGGGAATAGGTCAGGCTCATCAGCACCATAATAGCCGGGGTCAGCGCAATCGGCAGCCCTAGTTCCATCCCCCGCAATGTCAGAAAGGCCTCGCTGAACCGGGACAGGGAAAACAGTCCGCCTACCATGACCATCAGCCAATAACAAGTCGGCAAGCGTTTAATCTCATCTTTGTGAATAGGAAACCGTCTCGTTTTCCGCGGCCCGCTTGTTGGCGGTTCGTGGACACCAAACAGCAAAACCCCCATACAAACGACGGCGGGAATGACCGCGAACCACAACACGGTACGGATATCATCGGCGAACACTGCCATCAGGGCAATCGCGGCCAGAGGCCCCAGGAACGCCCCGACGGTATCCAGCGACTGGCGAAGGCCGTAGGCCGCGCCACGGCTTTCCCTGGGGGCCAGGTCGGCGATCAGTGCGTCCCGGGGGGCGCCGCGAATGCCCTTGCCGATCCGGTCGACGAAGCGTGCGGCGAATATGAGAAAGACGCTTGGTGCAAGCGGGAACAGAGGTTTGGTTATTGCCGCAAGACCATAACCGATAATCGCCAGTATCTTGCGCTTGCCGAACCAGTCGCTGATTGCCCCCGAAAATACCTTGGTGATTGATGCCGTCGCTTCGGCAACCCCCTCAATGATGCCGATGGTCACCATATTTGCGCCCAGAACGGTTACCAGCAGGGCCGGCAGCAGACTGTGGATTAATTCCGAAGACATATCCATGAACAGGCTGACCATGCCGAGCATAAGGATGCTGCGGGGCAAAGGAGCGTGAACGTGGTTTTTGGTTTTGTCGTTCATTGCCTGAAAAATTCAAGGCCGATGCATAAGCACCGGCCTTTTCTTCGATTAGGGCGTCTCCGTTTCATACGGGCCCTTAAGGTTTGCGTTGTTGGTAATAAAAATGAATTATTCGTCGCGGTGAGTTTTTTCCATACGTTCGTGACGTTCCTGGGCCTCGACACTCAAAGTCGCTATGGGGCGGGCCTCCAGCCTCGACAGGCTTATCGGCTCGCCGGTTTCCTCGCAATAGCCGTAGGTGCCTTTCTCAATTTTTTCCAGAGCATCGTCAATTTTACCGACCAGCTTGCGCGCCCTGTCGCGGGTGCGCAATTCAATTGACCTGTCGGTCTCGGTGGATGCGCGGTCGGCAATATCCGGCTCGGCTTCTCCGCCTTCCTGAAGATGGATCAGGGTTTCGCTGGATTCATTGAGAAGTTCCGTACGCCATTGCTGTAGCTTCTGGCGGAAATATTCCACCATACCGGAGTTCATAAAAGCCTCTTTATCGGAAGGACTATAACCAGACGGTATGGGTCTTAACGGCTCTGCTGTCATTCCTTGCTATTCCCATGGTTGTTTTATCGGTCTCTACCACCGCGGCAATATAGGTTCCGATAAGGTACATCGCAAGAGGCAAAAAAATACCCGCCAAACGCATCAAA
>CAZEFJ010000137.1:0-3291 GCA_964511465.1 uncultured Hyphomicrobiales bacterium | reverse complement strand
CTCTAGATATTCTCTCCGGCCCAACTTGATGCGGCCCGGTGAATGCCGCATTCGGTTTTGCCGGAACCGGCCCAGCGTCCGGACCTTGTGTCGTCGCCGGGGTTTGGCTTGTTGGTGCAGGTATGGCAGCCTATTGAGGTGTATCCCCCGGTATCGGCCAGGGGATGTCTTGGCAGGTCATATTCCCTGAACGCAGATTCCACGTCTTCGGCCGACCAGCCGACCAGTGGGTTTATCTTGATTCGTCCGTCAATGAACTCGATCGTCGGCAGATTCGTCCGCTCGTTGCCGTGAAACCGCTTGCGTCCGGTAATCCAGGCGTCAAATCCGACAAGTGCTTTTTCCAACGGGACGACCTTGCGGAAATGACAGCAGGCGTCCGGATCATCCCGCCATAATGTGCCATTCGGATCATTTTTGACTATATCCATTTGATCTGGACGGACTATCCGCACATCAGTAAGTCCCAATCGCACCTGAAGGATTTCCTGGTAGCTAAGAGTGGTGGAAAACAAATGTCCGGTGTCGAGGAATATTACCGGCGTATCGGGGGCAACCCGGGCAACCATGTGGAGCAGGACCGCAGCCTCGGCACCGAACGAGGAAGTCACCGCGATCCGGCCGACAAACTCGGTCTTTATCATCGCGTGAAGAAGTTCCTCTCCCTTCAGGTCGCCGTACATACGGGTAAGGCGGGACAATATGTCCTCCCGGGCGGTTAATGCCTCCTGGGCCTGGGCCGACGACGGGGTCATGCCGGAACTCCGATCATTGCCAGCGGAGAAAGGGTTTCCTCAACCGTAATGTCGGTGGTATCTATCCACGAATCCATGGCCTTCTTGAAGGCCTCCAAATCCCGGTCTTCGGATAATTTAGCGTTTATAACATCGTCCATCGCCGACATAAGTTTCTGGTTCGATCCGTAGTTGGAGATAATTTCGGATATAACCTTTTCTTCATCGTCAATGTCGGTTTCAACGCCGATAACCAAAAGCAGGCGACGAGCCGCGGAAATGAACCCTTTGCGCCCGGCGTTGCGGGCTGCGTCAACGTCGCCCACTTCAAGATAGCGGTCCATGTCAAGCCGCCCGACCTTGGCCAGATCGGCGAGAAATTCACCGACCACCGCTGACGCGGCGCACTCGCCAATTGCGGAAACCGGCGGGAAAAACTGCTTGTCGTCTCCGATATCCAGACGAAGCCTGGGGTCTTCGGCATCAACATAGCCCAAGGCATCATTCGAGAGAAGATCACGGATGCCTTGCTCGCCCTTGGCTTCGGCCCAGTGGCTTACGCTCTCGTCCTGCTCGCGGGTGGCGTCATAGTCGTTTAGCAGCAGTTCAAGTGCCTTCTTGGCATATATAGCCGGAATGACCGGACCCTCTATCGCCACCTTGTATGGGGCCTTCAGTTCTCCGCCGATATGGACCTGATAATGAGGCATGTTTACCCCGTTGATTTTCTTGGCGACACCGTGAAAACCAAAGTCTCCGATATGGTGCTGGCCGCAGGAATTATGACAACCTGAAATGCGTACCCTGGTTTCCGGAAGACCGGCGTAGGTATTCGCATCGGCAAGTATGGACCGGGCAAACGCGTCGGAATTGGTAATTCCGATGGGACATGTGCTGGTGCCGGGGCATGAAACCACATCGCTTGTCCCGCCTGGACGCTGATCGACTTCAAGGCCCAGCCCCCTGATCTCGCCGGTAAGCTCGTCCAGCCGGGAAGACGGAACACCCATTACTATTATATTCTGTTCACGAGTTATGCGAAATTCACTGGCCCCTACCTTTTCCGACAGGTCGGTCAATCGTTCCAGACGATCCGAAGACAGCATGCCCAGCGGCGGGCGAACGACCAGGGCAAACGATCCGTCATGTTGTTCCATGCGTCCACCTGGCAGGTGCGGCGGTGACTGATCGTCTTCGGGGGTGCGCCACTCAAGCGGCTCCCAGGGTCGCGGAGGAAGCCGCCGAGCCCGCTCGAATTCCTCAATAAACAAATTTCTGAACTTTTCCTCGCCAAAGCGAGCGACCAGGAATTTCAGCCGCGAGGCCATTTTCTTCTTGCGGTTGGAAAAACGATGATGAAGTCGGGCCAAAGCTTCCTGGACGGCCGGCATTTCCTCCTCGCTGACAAATTCCAGCAATTGGACCGCAGTACGGGTCTGAATCCCCAGCCCCCCACCGGCAACGACTCTAAAGCCATGCTCGCCGTCATCGTTGGTGTAGGCAATGAACCCCAGGTCGTCAATTGATGTCGCTCCGCAATCCAGATCGCACCCGGAAACGGCGGCTTTGAATTTGCGAGGCATATGCTGAACCAGGGGATGGCGTATCCAGGTCGTGGCCAGACGCTCGGCGACGGCCCCGGCGTCGACATGCTCTCGCGGGCAAAATCCGGCCAGCGGGCAGGCGGTAACGTTGCGGAAAGTATTGCCCGATGCCTCGCGGGTGGTCATCCCGGCGCTGAAAAGAGCTCTCAGCATATCAACCGTACCGTCCAGCGTGACAAAATAGAACTGGATTCCCTGACGGGTGGTGATATGCACATCGGAACCACAAAACTCGCGGTTCACGTGGGCTATCGCCCTCGCCCGATCAAAACTGAGCCGACCTCCGGGAAGCTTCGAGCGCACCATATGCATCCCGTCCTGCTTCTGGGCGTAGATGCCAAAACGCAGGCGCAGGGTGGTCCAGCGGTCAGCACGCCACTTGCCGGTCTTGAAATTGTTGAACCCGGAGCGAAACTCCTCGAAATCATCCATGCACGACAGAGGCGCCGGACTCATCGAAGCCGATCCCGAAGGAGCACCGAGTGAATTGGGTTTAATTTCGTCAAGCATAACTCGATCTCCCGATAAAGATTTTCAAGGCAGAATAAAATGATACATTCCAGTCCGATCAGGCCACGATCTAACAGATACGCTCGAAAAGGTCAACAAATTTTTAGTGTATAATTAATATATTGTACACTAAAATTACCGTTATTACTGCCGCCTATCCGCCGTTTAAACTGCGGCTATGGACAGAACCGTCCACCTGTACTAGTACCCTTTTTCCATGGAACCGGAGAAACACAGGCCCGGCCAGTGAGAACGGGTTGGCGCAAATACACATACCGACCTCTTGAGGTGGTTTTAGTCTCTATCGGGTACGCTGTTTTCAGCCTGCTTCCGCTGGATGCCGTCTCGGGTTTTGGCGGCTGGTTTGGCCGTTCCTTTGGTCCCCGGATAAAGCGTTCCGATGTTGCCAGAAATAATCTGAAAAGGGTATTCCCGGAAAAATC
>CAZEFJ010000136.1:1986-6278 GCA_964511465.1 uncultured Hyphomicrobiales bacterium | reverse complement strand
ACCGTAACCGTCGCCGCCCGGGCAATCGCCAAAAGATCGTTCAGCGAAGCATAGCGCCATACACCACGGTAAAGCCCCATTGACCAGAACACCGCCGCCGCGATCACCGTGAATATCACCGTTCCCTTGACCACAAGATCCGGCGAATAAAAATACATCGCCTCACCAAGGCGCAAGTAAAGCGAGACCACGAACGATACCGCCGCCATGAAAATGTCATGGCCGTAAACGATATAACTACGGCGTGGAATCTTGGGCAGCATGGCTTGGCAATTATCCCTTATCGGCCTTGTCGCGAGCGAAACCAGGCGGAAGTTTCTTCCAACCCCTGTTGCATGGTAAACGGCGGAGACCATTCCAACTGTTTGCGGATTTTCTTGTCATTGATACTTAAACTGTCAAGCAGACGCGAGACCATATCGGATTTTCCAAAAATTTTCCCGGCCAGCCTCAGCATTGATGGCGGAATATAAACCAGACGGGCCGGACGCCCCAGGGATTTGGCAACCCGGCGGATAAGTTCCGGGGTTGAAACATCGTCGCCATCACAAACCAGATAGATATTGTCGGCAGCCGCGTCACGCGTAAGGCCCGCAATAATCGCGTCAACAAGATTGCCAAGATAAATCATCGAACGCCGGTTGGCTATGGCAGCGAAAGGCAGGGGCGGGGCTTTTTCGCATATTTTCAGCAGGCTCAGGATATTACCCCTGGCCCCGGCCCCGTAAACCAGCGGCGGCCTCAGAACCACCGCTTCCATCGGCGAATTCCCGGCAATCTCGAACAATGCCTTTTCCGCCTCCCATTTGGTCCGCCCATAGGCATCGTCGGGGGCCGGTTGGTCATCTTCCGAAAAAGTCCCGGAACCGCTGCTATCGCCGTTTACCTTTATCGTGCTCAAATACAAAAAGCGCCGCACCCCGGCATTCGCGGCGGCTTGCGCCAGACGTCGCGTGCCTTCGACATTAACCCGGACATACTCTGCCTCGGGATCGGCCGCGGGATCATTGAAAACATGCACTCTGGCGGCAAGGTGGACTACCATGTCGACGCTTTCCAAAGCCTCCGTCCAGTCGGTCTCGGGACCGATGTCGGATACCGTCAGAATCCCCGCACCTTTCATCCGTGACGCCGCCACCACTTCATAGCCAAGGTCGGCCAGTGCCGGGCAAAGCGCCCGGCCGACAAATCCCGTCGCCCCGGTAACCAGTATACGTCTCATCCCAGGTCCACCTTGCCGACTTCTCCGCCGTTACCGGCTGCCACCATCTCCAGAACCTTTATCATTCGCCTGGCCTGTCTCTCTCGACTATGACCGGACGCGGCCCGATGACTGCGGGCTGCCAAGTCGTGCAGAAGACCGCCGTCGCTCTTTAATTTCAAAACCGCCCCGGCAAGTGCCTCTGGATCTTCGGCAGGCACCCACAGCCCGGCCCCGTCGGCCTCAATGATCCTGCTTGCCTCACCCTTCGGCGCGGCCAGCAACAAAGGCAGGCCCATACCCATTGCCTCAAAAATCTTTGACGGAATAACCCCGGAAAATACCGGAGAATCTTTCAGATGAACCAGGGCCACATCACACAGGCTCCACACCATCGGCATCTTGTCTTTGGGCTGCGGATCAATGAAAACGACATTGTCGAGCCCCCGCCGTTTGGCATCTTCGATCAGATATTCCCGCTCGGCACCGCCACCGACGAAAAGGAAACGAAGATCATTTTCATTGCCTAGCCGTTGCGCCGTATCCAATACATTGCCAAGGGCATGGGCCATGCCATGGGTACCGACATAGCCGACAACGAATTTGCCATCCAACCCCCATTCGGCGGCCAGTGCCGAATCACGGCTCTTGGGTTGGTAGCGGGAAAGATCGACACCGTTGACAACCACCGCAATTTTATCGGGATCAATCCCGCGTTGGCTAAGGTTATCCTTGAATGAACCAGTCAGAGCCAGCACCGACGCCGATTTGCGATATAGATAAAGTTCCAGCTTTTCCATCAAACCGAGAAGTATATTTTCGCGCATCGCCCCGACCGCAGTTATCGAGGACGGCCAAAGATCGCCCAACTCGAATACAAACGGCACCGAACGCACCGCCGCCAGGGCCCCGCCGGCAACTGCGGCAAGGAACTGTGGTGATGTCGAAACGATGACATCGGGCCGTACCTGAAACAGTCCCCCGACAAACCCGCCGACCATGAAGCTGGCGAAATCCAGACCACGACGTATCACCCCCCGGTTGGATGCAATGAAAGTCTTGACCCTGACCACCCTGATGCCGGACATATTTTCGGTCTGATACCAGCTATTCCTGTAGCCGGGGAAAAGTCTTCCCAGGGGAAAGTTGGGGGCGCAGGTAATAACCGTAACCTGGTGGCCCCACTTTACCCAGTAGCATGCCCGCTCATAGACACGGGTAGCGGCGGCATTGGTTTCCGGGGGGAAGTTATCCGTCAGAAAAAGAATTTTCATCTTCTGCCAAGAAAATAGAGCAGCCCGGCGACAACAGTGAAAGCCCCCGGCAACGGGCCAAGCAAGGCATCGACAGGCGATGCCGAGGCGGCGGTAACGGCAAGCGCCAAAAGGGCAAAGTTGACGATAAGAATATAAATAACGACACGGGCGTGGCTAAGTCCACGCTGCGTTGCCCGTTGATAAAAATGTTGACGATGGGCCTGCCATACCTTCTCACCCCTGATTGCCCGGCTAACCAGCGTCACCGTAGAATCGGCAAGATAATAGAGAGGCAGAATCAGCGCAGCTACCGGTTGTCCGGTGGCGGCAAGAACCAACAGCAACCAGCCGAGAAGATAGCCCAGCGGAACACTGCCGACATCGCCCATGAATATCTTCGCCGGCTGCCAGTTCCAGCCAAGAAAGCCGAGGGCGGCGGCGGCGATAATAAGGCCATAAATGGAAATTGACGAATTTAGACCGGCGACCATGGCAACCACGGCGACGCCAATCCCGATGCAGACGGTCTCGGTGCCAGCGATGCCGTCGATCCCATCCATGAAGTTGAACAGATTGATAAACCATACCCACAGCACACCGGCGACGACGACATCAACAGCCGGAGGCAATATCCCGGCAAAAAACAGGCTGTCCGGCGGCATCACGAACAGGCTTGCCCCAACCGCCGCGGATTGCCCGGCAATCCGCACCAATGGTGATAAACCACCAATATCGTCGAGCCACGATATGCCTGCCAGACCAAGCACCGAGACAACGATCACCGACAGCTCGGAGGCAGGAACGACACCGTTTGAACCGACCATTATCCATATCGGCACCAGGGTAGCCAAAATTGCGATGCCGCCGCCACGCGGAGTTGGCGAGGCGTGGCTGGAACGAGGATTCGGGTGGTCGAAAAGGGCGTAGTGCCGCAGAATACGCAAAACCAGAAAGGTCGCGGCAAAAGTTGAGAAAGCGACGCCAAAAAACAGAATTGAGGCAGTTATCAGGTACATAAGTAATGCCTATATACTATTCAATACTATTCACCCGCGTCCTTAGACACCGAAGCAACGTTAAATGAGACGATAAGCCA
This sequence comes from uncultured Hyphomicrobiales bacterium, assembly GCA_964511465.1. GTDB lineage: Bacteria > Pseudomonadota > Alphaproteobacteria > Rhodospirillales > 2-02-FULL-58-16 > JAZFTA01. The sequence goes on along the minus strand of CAZEFJ010000136.1, from coordinate 2,725 downwards.
GATCGCACCTAACCACCAGTTCTGCCAGATACCATAGCTGACGGAGGCCACGGCGAGGATTGAAAAAAGCCCCCCAAAACTTGCCGCCCGAAGGAACCGCCGATCATCGTTTGCACCTATATCGTCAATTCGCCGAACCAAAGCCAGCAGAATTGCCAACAGCAGGACCGCCCCGACCGCTCCCAGTTCAAGCCATACCTGAAGAACCGCATTGTGGGGATGAAGCGGAATCGGCTCGACCCACCTTTTGCCCTCTGAATGGGTCGAATAAAAAACCCTGTCCTTGGCTGACGATATAGCCCGCGAGGTATCCAATCCCTTTCCGAAAAAGGGGGCTTCCAGGATATATCCGACCGCCGACTGCCAGATGAAAACCCGCGGAAACACCGAATTGGGCAGATATGGCGCGTCTTTCTCTATGGTATCGGCGGAAGGCAAAAGCCTTGGTATCAAGGGCATCGCAAAAACCGATGCGATAACCACTATGGAAAGTATTTTTCGACTTCGAAGGCGGCAAAACCAGGCTACGGCAAAGGCGGAAAAACCGATGACGAGGCCGATGATTGCGGCCCCGCTTCTCGAATACACCAGAACCAATGACAAGGCGGCGGCAAACAACAAAGAACCGGTCCTGAACCTGCACCGCCACATTGCGGCAGCGACAGGCCACATCAATATCGCCGATATGGTGGCACCGGATTTAAAATAGTTTCTGAAGGTGTAGTCGATGGTTATTTCA
>CAZEFJ010000136.1:0-1886 GCA_964511465.1 uncultured Hyphomicrobiales bacterium | reverse complement strand
CGAAAATGGCGACAAGCCCGGCCAGCACCGCTGAAACGCCAAGAATGTGGCCTCTGTGAAAATTATGCAATTGAGGGCAATCCCCAGTGATCCTGGTCAGTAAAATTGAACCTCGTTTACTATTCTCCCCTTCGCCACGCGTCAAGCACCAGAAGTGCCCATATCTTAAGTGAATGATCCCTGTGGCCACGGCGATGTTGACCAAGCAGGTTTTTTACCACATCCCATTCAAGCCCCAACGCCTTGATGTTTGTGGCACTCACCCGGTCCCTGACGATGTCGGCAAGATCGTTTTTTAGCCACATTCCCATCGGCGGATTAAATCCCCGCTTGGGTAGTTCGACTATGTCTTTCGGTAACAGGCGGCTGGCCACGCCCTTTAACAGGGCCTTCATGCCATGGCGGAAACGGATATCCGGCGACAAACCCCCGACATATTCGACCAGACGATGGTCGATCAGCGGCAGGCGAAGCTCGAGGCTATGGCGCATGCTCATGGCATCTCCATAGGCGAGAAGATTGCCTGGCAGAAAGCTGAGCAGGTCGGTTTGCTGGACCGCATCCAGGGGATGTGCGGACGGTGCGCCTCGGTATATTTCGGCGACAGGTCTGCTCGGGGTGTGATCCAGGCCTAGCAGGCGGCGGCGTTCCTCGGGGTCAAAATATTCGACCCATGATGCGTACATTTCGGCATCGTCAAGGTTGGCGGCGGTAAGAAATTCCCGGGCCCGGCGCAGGGAATGGCGACCCCGGCTGCTTTCCGGAATCAGAGCGGCGGTGGGAGCGATTACGCCGGAGCGCAGCCAACCCGGCAAACGGCGTAATTTTTGCCCCATCATCGCACCGCGATAACGAGGATAGCCGCCAAACACTTCATCACCGCCATCACCGACTAGGGCGACGGTTACATGCTGGCGTGCCTTCCTTGACAGATCGTTGATAAGCAATGCCGTCGGATTGCCGAAAGGCTCGCCGAACCCTTTTACATATTCGTCCAAAAGCCCGACCAGATCGGAACGGGCGGAAAGCTCGGTATGCTCGCTGCCGATATGTTGGGCGACTCTCCTGGCCGCAACCCTTTCGTCATAGGCGGGCTCATCGAAGGTCATGGTAAAGGTACGGACAGGCGGGGCCTGAGCCTTCTTCAGCTCTTCCGCCATCAGCGCGGCAATTACCGAACTGTCGATGCCGCCGGAAAGAAAACAGCCGACAGGAACATCGGAAACCATGTGTTCGACCACCGCCCGCCTCAGCAGGGGCAGTAATTCTTCCACCGCTTCGTCGATCGATGGTTGACTGGTCCCGGCATAATTCGGCGACCAGTATTTATCGACCGTGGTCTTGCCGTTTCGCCATTTCAGCAAATGGCCGGGCGGCAGCTTGCGGATACCTTTATGAATGGTCCGCGGATGAGGAACGTAAAGACAGGCAAGAAATTCCGACAAGGCCTCGTTGTCGATCGACAGATCAACCCCCGGATGAGCCTTGAGAGCGTGTATTTCCGAGGCAAACGCAATCCCGCCGTCGGCCAGCGGCGCATAGACCAGAGGCTTGATCCCCAGCCGGTCACGACCCAGGACAAGCTCATCCGATTGCCTGTCCCACAGGGCAAAGGCAAACATCCCGGACAGCCTTTGAACCCCGTCGGTTCCATATTTTCTTAGAACATTGAGCAGAACCTCGCTATCACCGGACGAGCGGAAATTATCGCCTTTCGCCTCCAACTCATCACGCAGTTCGCGGTAGTTATAAATCTCTCCGTTAAAGACAAGAACGTAACGGCCACAGTCCGAGACCATCGGCTGGGCCGCATCTTCGCTTAGGTCGATTATCTTCAGACGGGTATGGGCAAGGCCAACACCATCTTCCAGCCAGACGCCGTCGGC
>CAZEFJ010000135.1:1600-6468 GCA_964511465.1 uncultured Hyphomicrobiales bacterium | reverse complement strand
CGTTGATGGACAACCTGTGTTCCAACACCCTCGGCGTATGGCGCGATAATTTTCTCAAAGTTCTGCGTGACGCGCCGTACGAAGAAGATATGCGGATTTAACGATGCCGGACAAATGGCGGGAAACCCGCGAAACACTGAAAATATTTATTCCCCTGGCAGTCCTGCTGTCGCTGGGGGTTTTTACATTTCTGTACATTGACCGTGAAGCCCGTCTTAGCTCGGTGGAAACCCGCGAGGCCTTTCTTGTCAAGATGGCTCGCATACATATGAATCGCGATCTAGAGGTTCTGAGTTCCGACATTTCAATACTCCGGCAAAGCGACGCGATGAATGCGTTAAGCAAGACAAATTCTTCTTATTCCCAAGCCATCCTGGCCAATAATTTCCTGAAATTTGCCGAATATCGGCAAATTTATGACCAGATCCGGCTGATTGACAAAGACGGCCAGGAACTGGTTCGCGTAGACTATGACAGCGACAAGGCCAAAATCGTTCCCGAACGCAAACTTCAAAACAAATCGAAAAGATATTATTTTTCCAAAATTATGGCCCTTGAACGGGGTGAAAATTTTATATCTCCACTCGACCTGAATGTTGAGAATGGCAAAATTGAAAGGCCGTTGAAGCCGATTATCCGAATCGGCACTCCCATATTCGACAGAATGGGCGACAAGCAGGGCATCTTGGTGCTCAACTACCTGGGCAGTCGGCTTATCAAAAGTTTTGACGAGGCCACGGCCACCTCTCTCGGCCATGCATACCTTGTCAACCGCGACGGCTATTGGCTCCGCGGCCCGAAACGAAAGGATGAGTGGGGGTTCATATTCGGCAACGACCGTTCCTTCAGGAAAAGTAATCCGAAAGCCTGGGAGTACATGAAAAATACTGCTTCGGGAAAATTTTACGATGATAACGGACTTTTTGTATTCGCCACGTTTCCCCTGGGCAACAGAGATGACCATGTACCCTTGACGACGACCAACGTGGATAAAAGTTCTCCTCTTCTCAAGATTGTAACCTATACCCCGGCGGAACGGTACTCGTTCGCGTCGCTGAAGCGGTTCAAGCTGTCGCTGGCATTCTTTGGCGGGATTTTAATTTTCCTGGCGCTTGGGAGCTGGAAAATCGGAACCGCCAGACTGAGCAAAAAATTATCCGATGGAGCCCTGTATAAATCGGAACGGCGGTTCTCTACCGCATTTAATTCTTCTCCGAACATGATATCCATCACCGACATTAAAGACGGCAGACTGCTTAATGTTAATGAAATATGGCTTTCGACGCTGGGCTACAAGCGTGAGGAGGTAATTGGAAAAACGGTGTTCGAACTGGATCTTTGGATCAACTACCAACAACGATCCGAACTGGTCGATAAAATTAACCGCGAAGGGCGCATACATAATTTCGAAGGGAAACTGAAAGCCAAGGACGGAAAGGTCCGTGACTTTATGTTTTCGGGCGGAAAAATAGAGCTGGATGAAGGTACCGTGGCGCTGCTGACCATTACCGACATAACCGAACGCAAGCAGGCTGAAGCGGCACTCCGATCAGCCAAGGACAACGCCGACTTGTCAAATCGCGCCAAGACCGAGTTCATGGCCAATGTCAGCCATGAGCTGAGAACCCCCCTGAACGCGATAATCGGTTTTTCGGAAATCATGACGACGGAAACATTATCCCCCATCGGGATCGACAAATACCGGGAATACGCCAACGACATCAGAGGCGCCGGAGCGCATCTGCTGAAACTGATCAACGACATACTGGATGTATCAAGAATAGAGGCCGACAGCCTACCATTGTTCGAGGATACGGTCGATGTCAAACAGGTAATCACATCCTGCCAGCGTCTGGTCCAGGGTCGGGCCGAAAGCGCCGGGCTGGAATTAAGAATTGAAATTCCCGACACCCTCCCGGCGATGCTGGCGGACGAACGACGTTTAAAACAGGTTTTCATAAACCTTCTGTCCAACGCGATAAAGTTTACCCCGAAGGGCGGAACCGTAACCATAAGGGTCAGCGTTGATGATGACGGAGGATTCCTTATCGTCATTACCGACACCGGCATCGGGATCGAGCCAGAGAACATGAAAATGGTATTTAACACATTCGGCCAGGCCGACAGCTCTCTGTCGCGTCAGCACGAAGGTGTCGGCCTTGGGCTTCCATTAAGCAATGGTCTGGTCAAACTGCACGGCGGCAAACTTACGATGGAAAGCACCCCCGGCGCAGGAACAACTATCAAAATATCCTTCCCAAGGCAGCGGACTTTAATGACCGCATCAAGCCCGCGATAGACAATGGACCAATATGTATGGGCCAAGGAGATATTTCCTGTATAATGCCCAACATTACACAAAACTCATGATACCGGGGGGGGTATTATGCGAGTTAAAGACATCATAAAGCAAAAGGGTAACAAGGTTCTCGGAATCAAGCCGGAAACCCCCCTGAGTTCCGCCGCCCGGTTGATGAGCGAAAACTGGATCGGATCGGTTATAGTTTGCAGCGACGGGGGGAGAATGCTGGGGATTCTTTTCGAACGCGATATGGTCCGTGCAATCGCCGAAAACCCCGCCATGATCGCCAAGATGAGGGTCGAGGACGTATATAACAAAAACCCGGTTACCTGCTCTCCCCACGATCTTCTCGACACCGCCATGTCAACCATGAGCGAAAAGAGGTGCCGACATCTGCCGGTCATGGAAAATGGGGCGCTAAAGGGCATTATAAGCATCGGTGACGTGTTCAAGCACCTTCTCGACCAAACCGCGCAGAGCGATGAGGAATTGCTGTGGACCGGCAGCACCGACCTCTTGTAGAACCGATCATGGCATAGGGCGAAGAAGGGTCCACGCGGTTGGACTTTAACGAATGTTGTGATAGCCTCCCCGCCATGACCAGCGTAACCGGCGCGGCAGGAAAGGAGTAGGGGACAGTAGCCCCCTGACCCCGACAGGATGCAAACTTCACCAGGCTATAATCTGTCCAACCTTAATTTTCTTGTTGTCGATGATAACAAGAATATGCGTCTGCTGGTTATCCAGGTTCTTCGGGCACTGGGGATTCGCAACGTCAAGGAGGCCGACGACGGGGCCGACGCACTTAAAACGTTGAAGACCTTCCCGACCGATATAGTCATCTGCGACTGGAATATGGAACCGCTGGACGGTCTCGACTTCACCCGGATGGTGCGGACCGCCTCGGACAGCCCCAATCCGTTTGTTCCGATAATAATGCTTACCGGACATACCGAGATGAACCGGGTTGAGGAAGCCCGTGACGCCGGGGTTCATGAATTTCTTGCCAAGCCGATTTCGGCAAAATCCCTCTATCAGAGAATAGTCTCGGTTATCGAGGTGTCCCGACATTTCGTCCGAACAAGCAACTATACCGGCCCCGACCGCCGCCGGGGCCGCAACGCGGTTAAATACAATGGCCCGGAACGCCGCAAGCCAGAGAAATAAGATGCTGATCGGCGTTCCAAAAGAAATCAAGAATAATGAATTCAGGGTCGGCATGACCCCGTCCGGGGTCCGGGAACTGGTCCACCACGGCCATCGGGTGGTGGTCGAAACCGGGGCCGGTATGGGCATCGGAATTGACGACCGAACCTACAAGAACGCCGGGGCCGACATCGCCCCGACGGCGGCAAAAATTTTTGCCTCCGCCGAAATGATCGTCAAGGTCAAGGAGCCCCAGCAAGATGAGTGCAAAATGCTCCGCCATGGTCAGATTATTTTCACCTACCTTCACCTTGCACCCGACCCCGGACAAACCGGAATGCTGGTCGAATCAGGGGCAATCGCGATCGCCTACGAAACGGTTACCGACAGACATGGACATCTGCCTCTTCTGACGCCGATGAGCGAAGTCGCCGGGCGTATGTCAATCCAGGCCGGAGCCCGCTGCCTGGAAAAGGAGCATGGTGGATCAGGGGTGTTGCTGGGCGGAGTGCCGGGGGTCGAAGCCGCCAAAGTGGTTATTATAGGTGGCGGGGTTGTCGGATCAAATGCTGCCGATGTGGCGATTGGCATGGGGGCCCATGTCACCGTTCTCGACAAGTCCCTGGAGGTTCTTCAGAATCTCGGCATCCAGTTCGGATCACGGTTGTCGACGCTTTATTCTACCGTGGATGCCATAGAACAACAGGTCATCGCCGCCGACCTGGTAATTGGATCGGTACTGGTTGCCGGCGCCGCCGCGCCCAAACTGGTCAGCCGTAAGATGATCGGACATATGCGGGCAGGATCGGTGATGGTCGATGTCGCAATCGATCAGGGAGGATGTTTTGAAACCTCGCGCCCGACCACCCACGCCGAGCCCACCTACGTTGTTGACGGCATCGTTCACTATTGCGTCACCAACATGCCCGGCGCGGTGGCCCGCACCTCGACCATCGCCCTTAACAACGCCACCTTGCCGTTCATTATCGCCATCGCCGACAAGGGATGCCGTCAGGCAATGGCTGATGACCCCTGCCTGCGGGCCGGACTAAACGTCCATAAAGGTTGCATAACCCACCTCGCGGTAGCCGAAAATCTGGGTTATGAACATATCCCGGCGGAAACTGCCCTGAACAACTGAAAAAATGTAAATATTTTTTCCCAATATCTTAAATTGCCCCTTGGCACGCACCTTGGCGGTTTGATATTGTCTCTTCCAGTGGCTTGGGGAAGAGCCGCTTCGGGAATTATTTATCAGGGGGTGTTTCAAGTGGCCGAGTTAATGAGCGTTCTGGCTTTTGTCATGGCTGTAGGTGCTGTTTTGGGGGTCATCTCAAGTGCCAAAAAGACCGATGCCGGAATAACCGCCATCGTAAATGCCCAGATGATCGGAATTAAAAAAATTATTATCGACCAGCAG
>CAZEFJ010000135.1:0-1500 GCA_964511465.1 uncultured Hyphomicrobiales bacterium | reverse complement strand
CCGGTTTATAAATGATAAAAAAGTGGATAATGCTGGCTTTGAAGATCGCGGTGTCGGTGACACTGATCTGGTTTCTTATCGGCCATATCGATATAGCTTCCGCCAGGAACAAGTTATTTGAAGTCGACCCCTGGATGCTGGCTCTGGCAATCGCCGTATCGGCATTTCAGTTGGTGCTTGTGGTTATGCGCTGGCTGGCTGTGCTGGTTGCCCTTGACGAGCCGATTCCTTTTATCAAGGCACTTCAGACTTATTATATCGGAATTTTTTTCAATCAGACATTGCCATCTTCGGTCGGCGGGGATGCGGTGCGAATTTATCGCTCATATCGCACCGGGCTGACCCTGAGGGGAGCGATTAACGGAGTTATGCTGGAGCGCGCCGCAACAGTGGTCGCCCTTATTATCCTGGTCCTTTTTACCCAGCCGTTTTTCCTTCCCCGGGTCGGCGAGGAAAATGCCGCGTGGCTGCTCCCCGCGGTTCTGCTGTTTGCTGTCGTGGCGATATCAGGGCTCGGCGTTCTCATGGTTCTGGATCGTATTCCATCTTCATTTCACCACTGGAAAGTGGTTCGTGGACTGGCCTTTCTGGCAGCCGATACCCGCCGGGTTTTTCTCAATCCTGCTAATGCGTTAAGGTCACTTGGATGGTCCGTAGTGGGTCATCTGAACATAACTCTGGCAGTATATATTCTTGCCCTCGGGATAGGTATTGATATCACCTGGATTGACAGTATAGCACTGATACCGCCAGTTCTTCTGGTCACCACACTGCCCATTTCCATTGCCGGTTGGGGGGTTCGCGAAGGAGCGATGGTCGCCGCCTTCGGCCTTGTTGGTGTTCCCTCGGAAGACGCACTTGTTCTTTCCCTTCTCTTTGGCATAATCGGCGTAATCACCAGCCTTCCGGGCGGTCTGGTTTGGCTTAACAGCGGCGGACCGCAAGAAAAACGGGACATGGACGCGGTAACCGCCAAGGCCGAGGCCATGTCCGGTGGCCCGGAAGAGTAGGCCAAACTACTTCTTCCCTTTGCCGCGATCATCGCTACATTATCCCGAGCACCGGATCGTCCCGGATTATAAAATTTAAGAGGGTTATATGAAAATTACATTTTCCAAGCCGCTCCTGCCGAGCCTTGGGGTTGTCGTTGCCGGAGTGCTTCAGGATCGCAAGTTGAGCCCGACCGCCAAACTTCTGGACGACAAAATGAAGGGCGGACTTAGCCGTGCGATAAAGGCCAGCCGGTTCAAAGGTGCCAAGGACCAGAGCCTCACCCTGCTTGCCCCGGCCCATACCAGACTGGACAGTATTCTGTTGGTCGGACTGGGCAATGCTTCGGAAATAAACGATCTGGTTATCCAGGCTGTTGGCGGACAGATATACTCCGCTCTTGCCGATAGTGGGTGCACAACCATATCCGTGGCGGTTGACAATATTGACGGAACCAGCCTGAGCGCCGCGGAAATGGCGGCCCAGCTTGCCTATGGTGCAAGACTGAAA
>CAZEFJ010000134.1:0-6503 GCA_964511465.1 uncultured Hyphomicrobiales bacterium | reverse complement strand
GCCCGGCGGCTGATGAATTCCACAGATATAGAAATGGCGGTTTCGTCAGGTCCGTCAGACTGAACGTCTGCTAATTTTCAATTTCTCACTTGCGGGCACCGTAACCTCCCAGGCTGTGGCGATCTACCGATACGGTCTTGATCATCGCATGAACCCTGGAACCTGGCTTGAGGCCCATGTCATGCAGGGATTTACGGGTAATACTGGCGATAAGGGGTGTTCCCGCATCCAGCAAAACATCCGCCGCCGCACCATCACCGATGTTAATCTCGCGAACCACACAGTCGATCACGTTTAGTACGCTGCTATCCTGTGGCGGGGTAAGGCTAAGGGCAACGTCGCGGGCACGAATACGGACCCGAAGCGATGTATTCAGAGGCAAATCCAGGCGCGGCACAAATAGCCGACCTTCGGCGAATGACAACTCGCTTAATCCAAATCTATCATCATGCCCGCTTAAGCTCACCCGCAGCACCGCCCCGGCTTCGTAACGCCCGGTAAGCGGGTGCAGATCGATACGGCTCATTATGTCTTCAAGAGGCCCCGACGCGACCACCTTTCCATCCGACAGGACGACCATGGTATCGGCAAGACGAATGACTTCATCCATGGCGTGGCTGACATATACTATAGGAATACCCAATACATCCCTTAGCCGTTCTATAAATGGCAGTATCTCGTTTTTCCGTGCCGCATCAAGGGATGCCAGCGGCTCGTCCATAAGCAAAAGACGGGGATTTGCCAATAGCGCCCTGGCAATCGCAACGCGCTGTTTTTCTCCCCCGGAAAGGGTGTTTGGCCGCCGCTCAAGAAGCGACGAGAGGTCGAGAAGATCGACTATATGTTCGAATTCATGATCCCTGTCATGTCCCCGGCGCATCCCGTAGGTCATGTTTCCCCGCACCTTCAAATGGGGGAACAGACGGGCCTCCTGAAAAACATAGCCAAGACGACGATGTTCGGGGGCCAGATTTATATCAAGTTCCGAGTCGAACAAAACATAGCCATCGACGACTATACGGCCTGAGCGCGGCCTTTCCAGACCGGCCAGCATATTTACCAGCGACGTCTTGCCGGAACCGGAGCGGCCAAAAAGTGTTGTCAGTCCGCCTTCGGCTACGAATTGCGCCTCTATTTCAAATTTGCCGATGCGGTGGCGGATATTTACTTCCAGCATTTGTCAGGAACGGACTCTGCCGGATACCCGACGCGCCAGCAGTTCAGACGACATAAGGGCGACCATTGCCAGAACGACCGAAATCACCACCAGACGCCAGGCACCGAGATCGCCGCCCGGCGACTGTATTCGCGAGAACAAGGCCAGCGGCAGGGTGTTGGTTTCACCGGGAATATTGGATACGAACGTGATGGTCGCACCAAATTCACCAAGTGAGCGAGCGAAGGCAAGGATAACTCCGCTGATAATTCCCGGAACGGTCAACGGCAGGGTGATGGTGAAAAACACCCTTAGCGGCCCCGCCCCCAAGGTCCTCGCCGCCTGCTCCAGCTTTCTGTCGACGGCGGCCAGGGACAGGGCAATGGCCCTGACCATCAGCGGAAAGGCCATAACCGCAGAAGCGATTGCCGCCCCCTTCCAGGTAAAGGCTACGGTAATACCAAACATATCGAACAGCCACCCGCCAATCGGGCCGCGACGTCCCAGCAAAACCAGAAGAAGATAGCCGATAACCACCGGGGGCAGGATCAGGGGCAGATGGACAATGCCGTTTAACAGGCTCTTTCCGAAAAAATTACATCTGGTCAGCACCCAGGCCGTCAATATACCCAGAGGCAGACTTATCAGCACCGCAAAGGCCGAAACCTTAAGGCTGAGACCGATGGTTTCTATCTCGAAGGGGCTCAGGCTCCACATCAATCAGGGCCGACCAAATCCGTAGCGCCTGAAAACTGCATCGGCTTTTGGCGATTTGAGAAAATTGAAAAAACGGACGACCTCATCCTTTGCCCGGCCCGCGACCATTGCCGCCGGATAAATAATCCTGGAATGGCTGGTGGCGGGAAAAGTTGCGACCACACGTACCTTCGGGTCAATCCTCGCATCGGTGGCATAAACCACTCCGGCCGCCGCTTCGCCCCGCTCGACCAGTGCCAGTGCGGCCCGCACATCCTGGGTCCGGGCCACCTTTGCCGCCAGTTTTTGCCACACGCCAAGCCTTGTCAATGCCTCCTTGGCGTATATGCCGGCAGGGACATGAGCCGGATCGCCAAGCGCCAGACGACCGCCGCCAAGCGCCTCGGCCAGTCGAAAACCGGGCTTGACGGTAATTGAAAGTTTGCTTTCATATGGGGCGATCAGGACCAATTGGTTGTTAAGCAAATTAATCCTGGATCCGGTATCTATTGCCTTTTTGGTGGCCAGATAGTCCATCCATGCGGGATTGGCGGAAATATAGACGTCAGCCGGGGCACCGTTGGCGATTTGCTTGGCCAAGGTCGATGATGAAGCAAACGATACGGATACCTTGCCATGCCCCTGCCCCTCAGCGACAAACAACGAAACAATCTCGTTTACCGCATCGGTGGTACTGGCCGCGGCAAAAACCAGAACCCCTTTTGCCGACGCCGGTAGCGCGGCAAAGCTGATAAGCAAAAAAGTGATAATAAAGCTGAAAAACGGCAATGCGTTATTCTCCGTACAGGTCTTTGGGGTCGACTTCAGGATCGGCTATGGTGCTTATGCCGCCGTCGCGCAAGGCGTTGAAAAAACAGTTACGCCGACCGGTGTGACAGGCGACACCTTTTTGGTCGACCAGCAAAAGCACGGTGTCGGCATCGCAGTCCCAGCGAAATTCCTTTAATTGCTGAATCTGGCCCGAGGTTTCGCCCTTGCGCCACAGCTTGGAGCGGGACCGGGACCAGTAGCAAACCCGCCCGCTACGCAAGGTCTCGGCCACCGACTGCCGGTTCATCCACGCCATCATCAGCACTTCATTGGTGTCATACTGCTGGGCTATGGCCGGAATAAGGCCGTTAGCGTCATATTTTAGGGCGTTCACCACATCATCTGTCATCATTATTTCCATCACTTGCAACTGACGGTATTTCGTCCTTTTTCAGGAACCGTGTCAACCGCAGCATTATCGTACAAGACACTTGAGCAGCGAGTCGGCGACGTTCCGCATCAGGCTAAAATACATTTCAGGACCGTCGCTCAGGCCCGAGCCGAGAGAATCAAGAACCGGGGTTTTCAGGTCGACTCCCTCGCCGAGCATGGTACCCAGCGACAAGTCGGCAAAAGGAGGATGGAACAAACAACGTATTTTCCGCTTTATCACAAGGCGGCGCAGTTCAGCCAACCGTCTGACCCCCGGCCTTCGGTCCGAAATGCCGGTGATGTAACCGGCCATGTTCAAGCCATAAGCATCGACCAGATAGCCGTAAGCGTCATGGCTTACGATAAACGGCTCTGCCGTTACCGGGGCAAGCTTTAATTTTAGTTCCAGATCAAGATTATCAAGAAGAGCCGACAGACGTTCGCCATTGTCACGGTAAGTGCCTGAATTGGCGACATCAAGGGCGCTTAGTTCGGCCACCGCTATGGCAACAATGGAACGTGCATTGCTGGTATCAAGCCAGATATGAGGATCAACCAGTCCACCGCTAGACAGGGTTTTCATAAATGGGCTAGCCGCAAGTTCGATAACCCTGGCCTTGCCCGAAAGAGCCGCCAGTGGTCCGGTCAGAAAATTTTCCAGCCCCGGCCCAATCCAGAACACGATATCGGCGCGGCCGAGTTTTATCGCGTCAGATGGGCGAAGAGCAAAATCATGAGGCGAGGTCGAGCCACTAACAATCAAAACTGGAGAGGCCCCTGCCCCGGCCATTACCGCACTAATGAGGGAGTAAACCGGTTTGATAGAAACCACCACCCTGGGAACACCTGCATATGCGGAAGCCTGTGCGGATATGGCCCCCAATATAAGCCCAAGCGATACAATTAATCCTCTCGGAAGGTGAACCTTTATCTTCATTGGTATTTTCTTTCATACATATGTTATGTTATAACATAACATCATTCGCCGACCAAGAGGACAAACGGATAGATGAATGAATGATCACCACCAACACACCAGCGATGCCTTTCCTGTCGCTATCCACGATCATCGGCGGTGCGTCAAAGTAGCGATGGACCGGGCCGGCAAACTGTGCCGCAAGCGTGGCTCAAGGCTGACTGATTTACGCAAACGGGTACTGGAACTGGTGTGGTCGGGGCACCGTCCGCTAGGAGCCTATGAAATTCTTGATATTCTAAGGCTGGAACGGCGTTCGGCGGCACCGCCGACGGTATATCGTGCGCTTGAGTTTCTGCTTGATATGGGATTGGTGCATCGCCTCGAATCCCTTAATTCATATGTCGGTTGCCGCCACCCGGAAAGCCCCCACGCCGGACAATTCATGATTTGCACGGCCTGTGGTTTAAGCGCCGAAATAGATGACCATCGGATCGACATGGCGATAGGGGAAAGTGCAGCCGAGATAGGTTTCACAGTTAGCCAGCGGACTATAGAGCTAAAGGGGCTATGCCCGAACTGCATTGAGGAAAAACCCGAAAAATGAATGATATCCTTATCGAAGGCTCAGGTATCAAAGTCAGTTTTGGCTCCAGACCAGTACTCGACGAGGCCAGGGTAAAGGTGCGCAGGGGCGAAATAGTGACCATTATAGGCCCCAACGGGGCTGGCAAATCAACGCTTGTTCGCGTCCTTCTGGGTCTCACCCGCGCCACCGAAGGCGAAGTCATGCGGCGGGCCGGTCTGGTCATCGGATACATGCCCCAGAATTTACGGGTGGAAGAGTCACAGCCGCTAACGGTTGAGCGTTTTCTCCGCCTCGGCGTTCGTGGCAAAGCCGCCGGGTGGGCGGCACGGCTTGAGGGGCTACTCGACGAAGTCGGTGCGGGAACGGTATCGAATACTCCGCTGCATGCCGTTTCAGGCGGCGAACTGAGACGGGTAATGCTGGCCCGGGCATTGATAAGAAACCCTGATTTGCTGGTCCTAGACGAGCCGGTTCAGGGGATTGATGTCAGCGGCCAGTCAGAACTTTACCGCCTGATCGGACGGATTCGCGACAAGCGCGGCTGCGGGGTGTTGATGGTATCTCACGACCTTCATCTGGTGATGGCAGAAACCGATCATGTTATCTGCCTGAACCATCATGTTTGCTGCGAAGGACATCCGGAAACTGTCGGCCGCGATCCGGTTTATGCCGAGATGTTCGGCGAGGCGGCGGCCCGCAGTTTTGCCTTCTACCATCACCATCACGATCACCACCATGAATGATTTCCTGTGGCGCGCGATGATTGCCGGTTTAGGTGTTGCCGCGATAGCCGGACCGCTTGGCTCGTTCGTGGTCTGGCGAAGGATGGCGTATTTCGGCGATACCCTGGCCCATTCGGCACTGCTGGGTGTCGCCCTGGGGGTGTTGTCGGGGATAGGGGCCGAAATTGGCGCGCTCACCGTCGGAACGATTATTGCGGTGCTGCTGGTTCTGTTCAAGAGCGATGGACGGCTGAGCAGCAACACCCTGCTTGGCATACTGGCCCACGGTGCGTTGGCGCTGGGCATAGTATCCCTGTCCTTTGTCAGGGGGCCGGGGTTCAGCCTGATGTCGTTTCTTACCGGCGATATACTGGCGGTAACGACAAAAGATATCGCCCTTATTTATGGTGGCGCAATACTGGTGGCTATTGTTTTATTGATAGTATGGCAACCGCTGCTGTCGGCGACAGTCAACGAAGAACTTGCCCGCGTCGAAGGGGTGGCGGTAAGCCTGGTAAATCTGGTGTTCATGGTGATGCTGGCAATAACCGTCGCGCTGGCGATGAAGATTGTCGGAATCCTGCTGGTCACCGCACTCCTGATAATTCCGGCGGCGGCGGCCAGAAATATATCAAGGTCACCTGAAGGCATGGCCCTGCTGGCGGCACTAATCGGCTGTACCGCTGTTGGACTGGGCCTGTTCGCGGCACTCGTCATTGATGCTCCGGGCGGGCCGATGATCGTGGTCGCGGCCCTGGCCCTGTTCGTGTTTAGCGCGTTTATCCCGGTGTTCAGGCGGAATTGAGACGCTCGAACCCTCTTTCCAGGTCGGCCCGTAAATCATCGACATCTTCCAGACCGGCATGGATACGGATGCACGATCCCTTGTCGGTCGACTTTACTATGGTCCGGGCAGAGGCCGGTTTACAGGGCAGGATAAGGCTTTCATAGCCGCCCCAACTGAAACCCATGGAAAAAAGATCAAGCCCGTCGAGCATCGCCGCTACCGAGCGGGCCGAATAGTTTTCCTTCAGCACCATAGCGAACAGTCCCGAAGCCCCGCTGAAATCACGTTTCCATATTTGATGACCCGGGAACGACGTCAGTCCCGGATGAAGGACCCGCGCTACCTCATCGCGTCCTTCCAGCCAGTGGGCCAGATCAAGTCCGGTTTGCTGATGAACGGCAAGGCGGGCGGCCAGGCTTCGCAGACCGCGAAGA
>CAZEFJ010000133.1:0-6547 GCA_964511465.1 uncultured Hyphomicrobiales bacterium | reverse complement strand
AAAAGCTGGAATCGGGGTTTGTCTTCCGAAATCCAAATGAAAAAGGCCGCTGCGGATGCGGCGAGTCCTTCCATATTTAAAATTCCTGCCCCGGTTTATTTCAATGCTGTACAGAAAAAAAGACGATTCAAGTACCACCACCTCTTTGGTCGATGAGATAGCCGTCTGCTGGTCGTGCCATGGGCCAAGGCCGACCAACGCCCTGTTTTGTCCGACCTGCAAATGCGTTCAGCCGCCAGCTCAGGGAGGGCATTTCAGCCGCCTTGGTCTGGAGCCTGCCTTCGATATCGACATGGAACAACTGGAACGCAATTATTTTGAGCGCCAGCGCCTTCTTCATCCCGACCGTTTTGCCGGGAACAGCGCCCGTGAAAAGGTATTTTCACAGCAACAGGCGGCAAGCCTGAACGAAGCTTATGAAACTCTCAGGCAACCGTTGAGCCGGGCTGGATACCTGCTCCATGAGAAGGGGTGTGGCGTTCTTCATGAGGGCTGCAATCTGGTGACTGACGAGAAACTTCTGATCGAAACCATGGAAATGCGTGAGGCCCTGGCCGAGGCCGGAACGGTGGACGAGATCGACATACTGGCCCGTCGCGCCGCCGATGATATAAAGGACTGTATCAGCCAGCTTTCCGGTTTGTTCGCCGATAACGACCTGGAAGGGGCGTGCATGTTGGTTACCAGACTTAAATACCTTAACAAACTTGAAGACGAAACCCGCCGTTGTCGGGTGAAAATGGGGATATCCTGATGGTCCAGCTTATTCAAATATGCGAGCCCGGAGAAACCCCGCAGCCTCACGAAAACGATGCCCCCGTTGCTATAGGAATTGACCTGGGAACTACCAACTCGGTGGTTGCCGTAAGTTCAGAACAATCGCCGGAGGTTTTGTCAGACCAGGATGGCGAATCCCTGGTGCCGTCGGTTGTCGCCTATGCCGCCGATGGATCGTCGGTGGTCGGTGGCGCGGCAAAGTGGCTTCTTCTGGATCGCCCGGAAAACGTCGTCAGTTCGGTAAAACGGCTTATGGGAAAGGGGGTCGACGACCTTGAAAGCCTGGCCGGAACCATCCCTTACGATATTGACGACGACTGCGGTGAAGGCGGGGGAGAAAACGGCGGCGGCATGGTTCGCCTGAAGGTCGCCGGAAGGAAGCTTTCGCCGGTAGAGGTTTCGGCGGATATTCTTGGCTTTCTCAAAGGCCGGGCCGAGGAAATTCTTGGTAAAAGTGTTGATCGCGCGGTAATAACGGTTCCCGCTTATTTTGATGACGCGGCGAGAGCCGCGACCAAGGACGCGGCCCGTCTTGCCGGAATGGATGTCCTGCGTCTGGTCAACGAGCCGACAGCGGCCGCCCTGGCCTATGGCCTCGACAATCAGGCGGAAGGGATTTACGCGGTCTACGATCTTGGCGGTGGAACTTTCGACATTTCCCTGTTGAGGATGACCAAGGGAGTTTTTCAGGTACTGGCGACGGGCGGTGATACGGCATTGGGAGGAGACGATTTCGACCGTGCCGTGGCCGAGCATTTCATTCGCGCCATACCCGGTGAGCAGACGGAGAAAGATCCGCTGGATCGCCAGCAGGCAAAGGTCGCGATGATGACGGCAAGAATGGCCAAGGAATGCCTGACCACCAGCGAAGACGGCGAATGGATGCTCGATATCGGCGGCGAGCAAACCATGCATCGTCTCGGCCGGGCCGAATTCGAGGCGTTGGTGGAACCACTTGTTGAACGCACGATAACCATTTGCCGTGGCGTTCTCGAAGATGCCCGGCTTGCGCCGGACGACATAAAGGGTGTGGTACTGGTCGGCGGTTCGACCAGGATACCTCTGGTCCGGCGGCGGGTAGCCGAGTTTTTTGGCCGCCAGCCATTGAAGGATATCAACCCGGACGAGGTGGTGGCGGTCGGCGCCGCCTTGCAGGCCGAGGCACTTACTTCGGGTACCGGCAATCTGCTTATCGACGTCACCCCGCTGTCGCTTGGGATCGAGACCATGGGCGGGCTGGTGGAAAAGGTAATTCCCCGCAACACCCCGGTTCCGGTAGCCAAGGCCCAGGAATTTACCACCTTTCAGGACGGCCAGGGGGCAATGTCAATTCATGTTGTCCAGGGCGAGCGTGAAATGTCGGACCAGTGCCGCTCGCTGGCTAAATTCGAGTTGCACGGAATACCGCCAATGACCGCCGGGGCGGCGAGAATCCGGGTGACCTTCAGCGTCGATGCCGACGGCCTGTTGACGGTAGCGGCCTGCGAGGACACTACCGGCACCGAACAGAAAGTCGATGTAAAGCCGTCCTACGGACTAAGCGATGAAGAAGTAACCAACATGCTGTATGACAGCATGAAATACGCCAGCGATGACATGGCGCTGCGCCTTCTGACCGAAGAGAGGGTCGAGGCGGAACGCACCATATCCGCCTTGTCGGTGGCAATGGCGATGGACAAGGACCTTCTTCTGGAGGACGAGACGGCGAAAATCGAAGAAGTTGTTATGAGCCTAAAAGAGGCGATGGAAGGCGATGATCGCGATGCCATACATGCCTTTGTCGAAAAACTTGAAGTCGCGACCAAGCCGTTTGCCGAACGACGGATGGAACGCGGTATACGCCAGGCCCTGAAAGGGGTTGGTGTCGAGGAACTTGACGCCTAGTGGGTACCATCTGTTAGATTTTATCCACTAGCCTCCGAAGCTTCTGATAAGACTTCCGACGATCATCCTCCAGCCATCGACAAGGACGAAAAATATAACCTTGAACGGCAGGGCGATGATCACCGGTGGCAGCATCAGCATGCCCATGGCCATAAGCACCGATGAAACCACCATGTCGATTATCAGGAACGGAATAAATACCAGGAAGCCAATCTCGAATGCCCGCCGCAACTCGCTTATCATGAATGCCGGTATCAATACTCGCATCGGTATTTTAGTGGCGTCCGTCTGGTCGGTTATTTTGGCGGCTTCGGCGAACATGCTCAGGTCTTCTTTGCGGACATGTCTCATCATGAAATCGTGAAACGGGGCGGTGGTTAAATCAAATGCCTCCATTTCCCCTATTTGCCCATCTATCAGGGGTCTTATTCCCTGATTGTACGCGGTTTCGAAGGTCGGCGTCATGATGAACAGGGTAAGAAAAAGAGCCAGGCTCACCAATACCTGATTGGGCGGTGTTTGCTGGGTTCCCATGGCCGTCCGCAGGAACGCCAGGACCACCACGATTCTGGTGAATGACGTGACCATTATCAGGATCGACGGTGCCAGACTGAGAACGGTAAGCAGGGCTACCAACTGGATGATCTGCCCGGTCGCCTCGCCGCTTTTGCCTCCCAGGTCCAGGGATATCGACTGGGCCATGGCCGAATTGCCGGGAAAAGTCATGATCGCTACCACGGCAGCAATCACCGCCACGGCGGTAAAGCCGGTCCGATTGCGGAAGAGTCTGGGAAACAAACGCATTTGCCGGATCATTCTGTTTTTTCTTTTGTCATGGGCAGATTAGATGCTTCGCGCATATCGGTAAATTTATCCAATTCAGGAATAAAGCTTTCGATCAGTAATTCCGACGACGAGCCGAGTATAACCAGATGTTCTGTGTTGTCGCGTTTTAGCAGTACCAGCCGACGCTTGGTGTCCAACTGCATGGTTTCTATCAGGGAAATGCGTTTTTTGCGCCTTGAGTTGTTTCCTGCCATCTGATAGCCAAAGCCGAACCTCCTGGCCGTTAGGGCCAATAAGCCAAACAGCCCAAGCACGAAGACAAGGGCAACGACGGCGTAAAGTATATTGCCCAAAGTCATCTTGGTCAGGCTTTTGCCATTCCGCCGCCATAGGCAAGCGTCGCGCCACGTTGGCTGATTTTATTTTGACGGGAGATAACTTCTTGCCGGTGGGCGACTACTTCCAGTTCAAGCTGGTTGAGGTCCTCCATGATCGAGCAGATGATGCTCTTGACGTCTTCGCAGGATTTATTTGGTGCGGATCTAATATTGTTGCACAGGTTGCGAACTCTTACTTCCAGGGCCCCAAGGTCAACCGATTTGGATTCGGCCAGATGCCGACGTGAGGCGGCTATAAGGGAGCTTGTTTTTTTTGCTTCTTCGATTATCGAATCATCGCATGGGATGGCGCCGGAAGCATGAGGAAGGTTCATGGTGTTGCCTCTGTAGTTGTATTGTGGGGCTCATCGGCAAGGGGCATGCCGTTGGCACGGTAAACATAGACCAGTATCTCGGCAACCGCGGCGAATGCCTCAAGCGGAATTTCGCTGTCTATATCTATGGCGCTAAGCAATTGGGCCAGGTCGGAATCTTCGCGGACCTTAATGTCGTTGGCAAATGCTATTTGCAGTATCTGTTCGGCAATGGCCCCGCGACCACCGGCCACCACTTTGGGGGCAAATTCACTGTCGGGGAGGTAGCCGAGAGCGACCGCCACGGTATCATTGCCGTTATTTTTCCTGGACTCTCCGTCTGATTGCGACATTTTGTCCGCCTGCCTGATAGGTCGTAACGTCCCTTGTGGGTATTGTGATAGATTATGCTTAATAAATATTTAAATAATAGTTGTAGCGGTTCGGATAGTCGGCCTGATATGGGTGAATTTTGACTTCAAAATCAAATATTGGTCCCGAAAACGGGCGGGATATTCCTTCATGTTTTGATTATAACGGCCTGGCTGTCGATGTTCTTCAATCCGCAGCAAACCTGGTCTTTCTGTGCCGGGATGGGATCATCGAATATATCAACCCGTCAGGGGTGCGAATTTTGCGCGCCAACATCCCCGAAAATGTTGTTGGTCGCCCGATTGCCGATTTTGTCGATGACGATTTTGGTGAGTTGTTGTCCCATGGTCTTGATGTATTTGCCGACGAGGATGAGGCAATACCGCTAAAAATACAAACCCTTCCAGGTGAATTCATCGACATGAATATGATCGTGTCACGGCTGGCGCACCCTGACGCTCCGGGCTACATGGTTGAATGCAGCGATATTACCGAGTTTATTCGCAACGCCGAATCTGCCCGGATGCGGGAGCAGCGAATTGCCGGTATCCTCAAGACGGTGAATGAGAGCATCATAACCAGCAATGAACTTGGCGTTATAGAGGCCTTCAACCCGGCTGCGGAAAAGCTTTTTGATTATGCCCTGTACGAGGTTCTGGGAAAGAATGTGTCGATGCTTATGCCCGAGCCACACAAAAACCAGCATGATCAATATATCATCAACTATCTAAAAAGTGGTGAGCCAAAAATCCTTGGCTCTCCCAAGGAATTCGAGGGATGTCGCAAGGACGGCTCTACCTTTCCCATCGAAATCACCATAACCGAGCTTCTGGAACGCAAGGACAATCGCGACAGTAAGTCATTTACCGCGATAATCCGCGACATAAGCGAGCGTAAACGTCAGCAGGAGCATATAAATTTTCTTGCCCATCACGACTCCCTGACGGGCCTGCCCAATCGCATATTGTTTGGCGACCGGCTGGAACATTCGCTGGAACTTGCCCGGCGCAAGAAGGGCTCCGTTGCGTTGCTGTACATAGATCTGGATAATTTCAAGCCGGTTAATGACACCCTGGGCCATGAGGCAGGGGACATCGTTCTCAAAAATGTTGCCAGACGCCTACAGGAAAATATTCGGACCAGCGATACCGTGGCCAGAGTCGGAGGTGATGAATTTGTGGTTATTCTCGTCGACATCGTTAAAAATGATGATGCCGGATATATCGCCGGGAAGATAATTGCCTCGCTGTCCCGGCCAATCAATGCTTCCGGCAAGGAATGCGTTATCGGTGCCAGCATCGGAATCAGCATCTATCCCGAAGATTCCAGAACCGGGGAGGGGATGATAAAGTGTGCCGACGAAACGATGTACAGGGTAAAAAAAATGGGTCGGAACAACTTTTTGTATTTTAGTAAATGACTATCCTGCCATGAACATATCCGGTGAAATATTGCCGCCTCCGGCGGGCCTCGATATGGACGAGATTGCCACCGATCAGGGATTGCGCTCTGCGATAAAACGTGAGGCTGATAATTTTCGCGATGCCGAAAAACATGGTCGAACGATATCCCATGAAAAAATAAGGCTAATCGACTTTCTCACCGATGAGGTGCAACGCCGGTTTGATAATCTTAGCAAGGAAGAAGAAGCTGAACTGCAGGGCATTCGTGAGCGGGCCTATCAGTTGGACATCGAACGCTCGGTGAATGAAATTATCTCGGACATAGACGCCTTTGCCGATAGCGTTGTGCGTCCACACGCCGAGATACCATTTTCCCGCATCAATGAGTTGGAGATACGGCTCAATACCATGGTTGACACGATCAGCCATGAGGCTGATATCATGGCCAAATTTACCGATGTGCTTAAAGATTCCATGGCCAAGCTGGATGACATGAAAAAGCATGGTATAAAGGGGTTTGAGGATTTACAGGCGCCTCAAGAGCCTACGGAATAAGGCTCTTCCCCAAGGGAAAAGACTCTAGCGTGATTCGGTTTCCGGGGTGGCGGGCCTGAGGAAAAATACAAGCCCCGCT
>CAZEFJ010000132.1:0-6638 GCA_964511465.1 uncultured Hyphomicrobiales bacterium | reverse complement strand
GACACCGCAAAAGCACTGGGACTGACGATAAAAAGCTAGCCCAGGCTGTTGCATCGAAATGGCAACAGGAGGGCTTTATGGAACAGCATTTCGGCATTATTCCCGAAATTCCGTTTTGTGATTCGCTCCTGCGATATGCGGAGGCCAAGAAACGTGAAAACCCGAAAGGCTTTAACGCCAGCCGCCGCTATCAGTTGCAGTTGCTATTGGATAATTTCGGCAAGCTGATGCTTAGTGAAATTGACGCCAAGGCCATCCGCGACTTTGCCGATATGAGGCGCAGAACGGTTACCGACTCGACACTGCATCGTGATTTGGCCGTACTACGGGCAATCATGAACAAGGGAAGGGAGAGGGAGACCTGACCGTCCTGCCGGTATTCCCCAAGGTAAAACTGCCCAAAGGCCGTACCCGCTGGCTGACGGAGGAGGAAGAACGCCGTCTGCTGAGTGCTGCACCGGATCACTTGAGGGTTCTGATTGCTTTCGCCCTTGATACCGGCGGCAGGCGTTCGGAACTGCTTAATCTGGATTGGCGTTATGTGGATATGGCCCATGGCCGTATCACGTTCGTTGAGACCAAAAACGGCGAAGACAGGTCGATCCGGCTGTCAGAGCGTGCCATGCGCGTTCTGTTGGCATTGGAGCCCAAAGATAACGGCCCGGTCTTTACCTACAACGGCATTGCCATAAAGGACGTGAAAACTGCCTTTTACGCGGCCCGCAAGAAAGCGGGGCTGGAGGATGTCCGGTTTCACGATCTGCGCCACACTTTTGCCTCGCGTCTTGTCCAGCAGGGACTGCCCCTGTACGAGGTGATGCACATGACGGGACATAAAAGTCTGGTGATGGTTCAGCGTTATGCCCACCTTGCTCCCGAGTTTCAGGAACGCGCCATTGTAGCTCTTAACCGCTATGGGCACAATTTGGGCACACTGGGTTTGGAATGTTCAGAAGGAAAAACCCGGAAAGGACAAAACCCCCTGGTTTCCCAAGGGGTTTTGATGGTGGAGCCGAGGGGAATCGAACCCCTGACCTCTACAATGCCATTGTAGCGCTCTCCCAACTGAGCTACGGCCCCTTATAACTACCCCATATAGCCGTAATACCCGGGCTGGGGAATATATTGTGGCGCGGTCATTCCACGGGGGTCGTGGAAAGTACCGGGTATAACCTCTACAAGGCAAGCAAAATGCAACCAGCCGCCCGTCATCCCCCGCCAGCCCCCGCCATCCACAGATAGGCCGCCACGGATTATCAGAAAGATCTAATCAGCGACGGCTTTGTCAACATGTTCCAATACTTCCGAAATGCCGTCATCCACACCGCCGATATCGGACGTGTCGCCAATTACATTTTCCTGTTCGTCGCCACTCTCTACCTGTTGTGGTTCGTCGTCGTCAATTTCAATGGTTTTGTCGTCCGGGACATCCAATTTATCGTTAAATTCAGTGTTATCCGTATCACTAATAATATTCGGTGATGCGGCTGCTGTTTGCTTCTTTTGGTGGTCAGGGCCGCTGCCACGCCTTGTTCTTGGCTTTTTTGGTGGTTCCATTTCGGTGCCGCATTTTGGGCATACGGCGGGCTCACGCTTAAGGTCGTAAAAACACTTCTCACATTTCGGGCAGAGATGTTTCTTTCCCAAGTCCGATTTTGCCACCCGCAGTCCTCCATTGTGTTGCCATGATACGATAGTTAACTATGCCAATTGCCATGATCCTGATGCGCTGTCAAAAGTTTTGTTTGGACAGCCGTATTGTTTCCCATAACTCTATCCTAACGCTTGTCACAGCTTATGTGTTAGATACGCAGCCGTTCAACACAGATTATGAAAGCAAACACTTGGTCATGTCGCTGATTTCGCTCCAGATCAGGAAGGTTTCAGGGGAATTAACCGTACCCGGAGACAAGTCGATTTCACATCGGGCGCTGATTATTGGATCGGTGGCCGTCGGTGAAACCCGCATATATGGCCTGCTTGAAGGCGAGGATGTGCTTAACACCATGGGCGCGGTCCGTGCGCTTGGTGCCAAAGTCATAAAAAATGAAGATGGTTCATTGTCGGTTTTCGGACGAGGCATAGGCGGCCTGGTCAAACCGGAGACTGACCTTGATATGGGAAATTCCGGCACTGCGGCAAGATTGTTGGCAGGACTGCTCGCCACCCATCCTTTTAAAACTGTAATCAGGGGAGATCAATCGCTGTCCGGCAGACCGATGGGACGGATCATCGAGCCGCTTGAAAAAATGGGAGCCACGTTCAATGCCAGCAAGGGGGGGTGTTTGCCGCTGACAATAATGGGTGCGGATCGACCGCTGCCGATAGAATATCGGTTACCGGTGCCTTCGGCCCAGGTAAAATCGGCGATCCTGCTTGGTGGCTTGAACGCGCCGGGAAAAACGACGGTTATGGAACCGCGCCCAACCCGCGACCACAGCGAGCGAATGCTGGCCTACTTTGGTGCCGAATTGGAAGTCGCGGACATTCCGGGCGGCGGTCGGTCGATTACGCTTACCGGTCAGCCGGAACTGAAAGGTCGCGAGATCGTCGTGCCATCCGATATTTCGTCGGCGGCATTTCCTCTGGTTGCGGCGCTGCTGGTAGAGGGATCGGAAGTAATCATCAGGGGTGTCGGCATAAATCCGGAACGCACCGGATTGCTGGATACCCTGATCGAAATGGGCGCAGAGATAAAAATTGAAGGGTTTTCAGAGGCTACCGGCGAACCCGTCGCCGACCTCAGGGTGTCCCATGGGCCGCTAAGGGGTGTCGAGGTTCCGGCCCAACGGGCACCGTCGATGATCGACGAATACCCCATTCTTGCGATTGCCGCCGCTTGCGCCGAGGGGACCACCGTAATGAGAGGTCTGGCCGAGCTTAGGCTAAAGGAAAGTGATCGCCTTGGAGCAATCTCAAAAGGTCTTGCGGAATGCGGGGTTGAACTTGAGGAAGGAGAAGACTGGATTGCCATACATGGTACGGGGTCTGCCCCAAAGGGTGGGGCCGGGGTGGCGGTTAAGATGGATCATCGTATTGCCATGTCGTTTCTTGTCCTCGGCATGGTCACTGCGGAGCCGGTCTATATAGACGACGCTTCTTCAATCGACACCAGTTTCCCCGGTTTTGTCGAAATGATGAACGGCATTGGCGCCGCGATCGGAGAGAAAGAATAAACATGATTATCGCTATCGACGGGCCGGCGGCGGCCGGCAAGGGAACGCTGGCGAGACGGCTGGCGGAACATTTTGATCTTGCCTATCTCGATACCGGGCTGCTTTATCGCGCCGTCGGGCGCAAGGTTCTGGACGCCGGCACGGATATTTCGGGCGCCCCGGAAGGCTACAGTAAGGCGGCGACCGATGCCGCCATTGCTCTCACCCCGGCTGATCTTGAGGCCGATGGGCTGAGGACCGATGAGGCCGCCCAGGCGGCCTCCAGGGTGTCCGCCATCGAAGCGGTGCGGGCGGCTCTTCTGGAATTCCAGCGGGACTTTGCCAGGAACCCGCGACAAAGCGGCGGCGCGGTTCTGGATGGTCGTGACATCGCTACCGTGGTCTGTCCCGACGCCGATGTTAAGCTGTTCGTCAGCGCCGCTGTCGAGGTCCGGGCGGACCGGCGCCTTAAAGAGTTGCGGGAACGCGGACTCGAGGCTATACATAGCCGCGTTCTGCAGGATATGAAAGAGCGTGACGCTCGTGACAGTAGACGCGATGTGGCTCCGCTGGTGGCGGCGAAAGACGCTTTCGTCCTTGATACCAGCAAAATGGACGCCGACAAAGTCTTTGCCACGGTGCTGGATTATATTAAAAAGCGGAACTGACTTAAGATGTGGTCCCCTCTGCAGGGTGGTGGAGGCGGTCCTTAATAATTGGGAATTGGTAAAAGACCGCCGGAAACAACCGGCTGGCCGGAACAAAAATATTGAAATAAGGGTTACATGTGATGACTCCTGCTAACACTTCGCTTGACGTCGAGAAAGCATTACCGCTGACAGACGAGAATTTCGCCGAACTTCTTGAAGAATCCCTGGGCGACGGGGGCCGCTTTGAAGGTAAGGTTGTGACCGGCACCGTGATTGCCCTGGACGACGATTCAGTTTTGGTCGATGTCGGGCTGAAATCGGAAGGCCGGATATCGGTCAAGGAATTCAAGACCCCAGGCCAGGACCTTAAAATCAATGTCGGCGATCAGATTGATGTCTTCGTCGAACGCTATGAGGACCGTGACGGTGTCGTAAGGCTTAGCCGTGAAAAGGCTCGCCGGGAAGAGACATGGACCGATCTGGAAAGGTCATTCAAAAGCACAGAGCGTGTAAACGGTGTTATCTTTGGCCGGGTCAAGGGCGGCTTTATTGTCGATCTCGACGGAGCGGTTGCCTTCCTTCCCGGAAGTCAGGTGGATATTCGTCCGCTTCGCGACATCGGACCGCTTATGGGCACTCCCCAGCCGTTCCAGATTTTAAAGATGGACCGGGCCCGCAATAACATTGTCGTTTCGCGCCGGGCCGTGCTTGAGGAAACCAGGGCCGAGGAACGCAGCGAACTGATCTCGAATCTGAAAGAGGGACAGATTCTTGAGGGCGTCGTCAAAAACATCACCGATTACGGTGCTTTCGTTGACCTTGGTGGCGTCGATGGATTGCTGCACGTTACCGACATAGCATGGCGACGGATCAGCCATCCTTCCGAATCGCTTCAGATCGGCGAGACGGTCAAGGTTCAGGTAATCCGCTTCAACGCCGAAACCCAGCGGATATCGCTAGGCATGAAGCAGCTTGAGGCCGACCCGTGGGAAAGCGTCAAGGCAAAATATCAGGTTGGCTCCAAATGTGCCGGGCGGGTAACCAATATTACCGATTACGGCGCTTTCGTGGAACTGGAGCCGGGTGTCGAGGGACTGGTCCATGTTTCGGAAATGAGCTGGACCAAGAAAAATATCCACCCCGGCAAGATCGTATCTACCAGTCAGGAAGTCGAGGTTACGGTTCTTGATACCGACATAGAAAAACGTCGCATCAGCCTGGGATTAAAGCAGTGCGGAGATAACCCGTGGAGTGAGTTCGCCAATAACTATCCCAAGAACGTCGATGTCGAAGGTGAGATCAAAAACATCACCGAGTTCGGTTTATTCATCGGACTTCCCGGCGAAATCGACGGTATGGCCCATCTTTCCGATCTGTCCTGGTCGATGTCGGGTGAAGAAGCCCTCGCCAGCTTCAAGAAGGGCGATATGGTCAAGGCCCGGGTTCTTGACGTGGATGTGGAAAAGGAACGTATCAGCCTTGGCATAAAACAGCTTTCGGATGATCCTTTTGTCGCCAACCTGGACAAAATCAAGAAAGGCTCGGTGGTTACATGTCAGGTATCTGCCGTGGTCGATGGCGGAATTGAGGTGATCGCCGTGGATGACATCGTCGGCTTTATCCGCAAATCCGATTTGTCGCGGGAACGCAGCGAACAGCGTCCGGAGCGTTTTGCCAAAGGCGACAAAGTCGATGCCAAGGTCACTCAGGTAGACAAGGCGAACCGTAAACTGACCCTTTCGATCAAGGCACTTGAAGCCGAAGAGGAGAAGAAGGCCGTGCGCGACTACGGTTCATCGGATTCCGGGGCCAGCCTTGGCGATATTCTTGGTGCCGCGATCAAAGAAAAGAAAGAAGCTGCAAAAGCTAACGACGAGAAAAAGTCGGAGACCAAAAAGGCGTCTTCCAAAACCGCCAAAGAGGCCGAGCCAGAGGCAGAACCAGAGGCCGAGGCCGAGGTGAAGCCAAAGGCGAAAAAAGCAACCAAGGCGAAAAAGGCCGAAGCGGATTCCGGGGACGAAGCCGAACCAAAAGCGAAAAAGGCAACCAAGGCTAAAAAGGCAACCAAGGCCAAGAAGGTAACCGGGGACGAAGAAACCTGATCCGGATCGAGTTATACTGCAACCCGGCCCAACAGGAATATCGCTGCCATGTCATTGGACGCCGACCATATTGTTGACAGGCGTTATCTTAAACGCGCCCTGACATTTTGGCGTCTGTTTTCGGTTATTGCCGTGGTTCTGGCGATATCCGTGGTTGTTGGTCGTGGCAATGTTCTGGGTGGCAAGCTGACGGGCGGGGACCATATTGCCCGTCTGGTTGTCGAGGGCATAATTTACAATGACCGCGCTCGCAACGAGGCATTGGCCAGGGTTTCCCGGGATGATCGCGCAAAAGCCCTGATCGTTTACATCGACAGTCCCGGCGGTACGGTTGTCGGCGGCGAAGAGCTTTTTTTGGCTCTGCGGGAAATAGCCAAAAAAAAGCCGGTTGTTACGGTGATGGGCGGAACCGCCGCCTCGGCAGGATATATGCTGGCTGTGGGGGGCGACTATATAGTTGCCCGTGCGGGTACAATAACCGGATCAATCGGCGTGTTGATGCAGACGGCGGACATTACCGGTCTTCTGGATAAACTCGGGATCAAGCCGGAAATTATAAAAAGCGCCCCGCTCAAGGCTCAGCCTAATCCGTTCGAACGGTTTACCGAGAACGCCCGCAAGGCAACACGGGAAGTCGTGGTCGATCTTTTCAACATGTTTGTCGATATGGTAGCCGAACGCCGCGCCATGGATCGTGAAAAGGTCTTGAAATTGGCGGATGGACGGGTTTT
>CAZEFJ010000131.1:0-6791 GCA_964511465.1 uncultured Hyphomicrobiales bacterium | reverse complement strand
CAAAACATAGATGTCGGTGACGAAACTATTGCCAATGTCAGCTACTTTCCCGAAAACAACAGGCAGATATTCATACATGGCAGGGGCTTTGGCAAAACCACCATCATCGTAACCGGCAGAAACAATAACATCCTTCGCCAAATCAACGTCAATGTCGGTTTCAATCCGGGTGGGCTGGAGGCGGCGCTGGCTAAACTGTTGCCCGACGAGAAGATAAACATTTCGGTTCACAGGGGTAATATTTTCCTCACCGGCAAGGTCCGCTCGGCCACGGCATCGGCCAACGCCATGGCCATTGCCAGGCGATTCGCGGGTACGGGCGCCGCCGCCGGGAGCGCGGGCCCCACCGTCAACGTGGTCAACATGCTTACCCTGCTGGGCAGCCAGCAGGTGATCATGAAGGTTCGGGTTTCGGAAATGGACCGCACCGTGATCAAGGGAATGTCTGTTGACCAGACCTTTAGCAGCCGGTTTCTCGACGGTGCCAGGGCTCTGTCCTTCTCGACCACCGGCCTTACTCAATTCGACAGTACCACCAACCCCTTTGTCAGTGGCACTCTGACCACCAACATTTCCGGTCTGGCCCCCAGCACATTCAAGATGCTGGAACAACAAAAGTTGGTAAAAACTCTCGCCGAACCTGTGTTGACGGCAATTTCGGGTGAGAGCGCGACATTTTTGGCGGGTGGCCAGGTTCCCGTACCCATCGGAGTCGACCAGAACGGCAACGCGGTGATTGAATACCGGGATTACGGGGTCCGGCTGGAATTCACCCCGGTGGTTATTGACCAGGGCCGGATCAGT
Source organism: uncultured Hyphomicrobiales bacterium (assembly GCA_964511465.1). Classification (GTDB taxonomy): domain Bacteria; phylum Pseudomonadota; class Alphaproteobacteria; order Rhodospirillales; family 2-02-FULL-58-16; genus JAZFTA01. Next base: position 5,987 of record CAZEFJ010000131.1, on the reverse strand, counting down.
CTCAAGATAAGTACCGAGATAAGTTCGGTTTCCACATCCACCACCACCGTTGCCAACAGCACCAATCTCAGCGAATTCACCACCAAGCGCACCACCACCACGGTAGAATTACCAAGCGGCGGCTCGGTGATGATTTCCGGGATGCTCAAGGATAACGACACCAACACCGTTGCCGGTTTTCCGTTCCTCAAGGACATTCCGATTCTCGGAGCCTTGTTCCGCAGCACCGATTTCAAGAAACAAAAGACCGAACTGGTAGTGACTGTGAGCGCCTATCTGGCCAAGCCGACCGGTGCCGACGCCGCGCTGTCACTGCCCACCGATGGCTTCGAGCCTGCCAGCGATATAGATATTTATCTTCTCGGTAAGCTTCACCGCCAGTATACCAAGAGTGATCTTCCCCTCTGGGCCGCGCCCCTAAAGGGTCCGTTCGGCTATATCATGGAGTGAAATGCCATGAAAACAACGCCATTACATATGTTTCTGCCGGTCATGTTACTGTTCATGCTGGCCGCCTGTGCGGAGCCTGACCGTCTTGCCGATTACAGGAAAAACAACCCGCTGGTAATCAGTAAAACGATAGTTTCACTGACCATAAACGCCCCCCTTGACGGTCGTCCCATGTCGATCGAGGATTTTTCAAATCTCAGGGGGTTCGTAAACGATTATGTAAATCGCGGCCGGACCGCGGTAACGGTTGAAATGAATGCCGGGGGCGATGATCCGTCGGCAACCCGGATGGCGATAAATCTCTTGATCCGTGCGGGCCTTCGTTCCGATGAAATTTCAATCCGCAATGCAGGGAACGGGGCCATAGGTAATAATCTGCTTACCCTTTCTTTTAGCGCCAATTCGGTCAAGGTGCCGGAATGTGGCAAATGGTCAGCCGACAACGATTATAACTGGAGCAACCGTAACAGCGGTAATTACGGCTGTTCGTATCGGCGGAATCTGGGCCTTAATGTTGCCGACCCTGGCGATCTGAAAAAAGCCAAACCACAAAGCGGGCGCGACCCGTCCCGCTCTGACGCCGTGATATCCGGGTATAAGGCCGGTGCATTCGGCACCACCGGGGCTGCCACCACCGGGGCTGCCGCTACCAGTACCACCGCAACCGGCACATCCTCGAGCGGCGGGATAACCACCCCATGACGAAAACAGATTTAGCCGGGCGGTAACAATCGTGATACTGAGAATTTCCATTGGGGTGTTTTATCTGTCGGCAGAGACCGCACAGGCCGTCGAGGCGATCAAGGAGGATCGGTTGTTCCTCAGAAGCCGCTTTGATATTCATGGCGGAGGTGTTGACAAGGCGGTTGCCTACCTTGAGGAAAACCAGACCCCGGCCCTGCTTATTGTCGAGACCACGGCGACAGGGGACGCATTTTACGGCCAGCTAAACAATCTGGCGGACGTATGCGCGCCAGATACCGTAGTGCTTCTCATTGGCGCCGAGAACGATGTTGCTCTTTACCGCGAGCTTATCAGACTGGGAATCGGAGATTATCTGGTCGGCCCGGTTAACGCGGATCAGCTTAAGGGGGCAATATCCGCCCTTTTTGGAGATGAAGAGGCCGGAGACGCCGGACGGGTAATCGCCTTTACCGGTGCCAGCGGGGGCGTCGGAAGCAGCGTCATCGCCCATAACGTCGCCTTCGAGTTGGCCAAGGCGTACGAAAAAGACGTAATCCTGATTGATCTTGATATTGCCTACGGTACCGCTGGACTGGCCTTCAATCTTCAGCCGCGCCAGACGATCGTCGATATCCTGTCGCAGGTTGATCGACTGGACGAGGCAATTATAGATCAGTACCTGCTGGAGGTTGCCGACCGGTTGTCTGTTCTTTGTTCTCCGGCTTCGGTAAGCGCCGGTGTTCAGGTTTCGATCGAGCAGTTTGACGGGGTGATGAAAATTATCAGGCGGATGGCCGATCTTATCATCCTTGACGTTCCCCATGTATGGGACCCATGTATGCGCGAAATACTGATTGATGCCGATGATCTGGTAATTGTTTCGCGTCCCGACCTTACCAATTTGCGAAATGCCAAAAACATGGTCGAATTTTTTGGTCAGCATCGCGGGGATGACGTTATCAACCGCCTGGTGTTGTCTCAGGCCGGTGCGGCGAAGAGGGCCGATATTTCCGAAAAGGATTTCAGGGATGCCTTGGCGATGGAACCTTCGGTGATTATTCCCTATGATCCAGAAGCCTTCTGCAAGGCCATGAACAGTGGCGAGATGATGTCCCGCTCAAATGCAAAAAACAAGGCAACAGAGGCGATAATCAAACTTGCCAAGATTGTAAGCGGCCTCGAACTGGAGGAAAAGGACGATAAGAAAAAGTCCTTTAGCTTTTTCAGCAAAGACAGGAAAAAGAAATAAGGCAAGTAGTAACGGTATTCGGGAATGACTAGCAATGTTTGGGCGACGAGGAACGCAAAATAAACCACTAGATGGAACGCGGGCAGGGCAACACAAGCCGTCGCCCGCGGCCGTGCCGGAAACATCCGATACCCCATCAGAATTGCCGGAGACCGTTCCTTCCGAAACGCCTGATCAGGCGCCTCCCCCCGAAGATAGTGAGGCCGTCGAGGCCAGGCCTTTAAGGAAAAGTCTGGCGAAAACGAAAGACCTTCCAGAACCTGCCACGGACGCCGTTTCTCTCGCGGGCCAGGAGGTTACCGAACGATCCGCCATGAGCGACCGGCTGGCCGAGATAAAGGTTGCGGTTTTTAATGACCTTCTCGATGCGGTTGACCTCTCCGAGATCAGCAAGCTGTCCCATGATCAGGTTCGCGAGGAAATTACCGACATGGTGGCCGAGATCATCTCGATGCGCAATCTTGTGCTGTCGATGTCGGAACAGCAGCATGTCATATTTGATATCTGCAATGATATTCTGGGTTTCGGCCCGCTGGAGCCGTTGCTGGCCCGTGATGATATTGCCGACATTATGGTAAACGGTGCCGGCAAGGTCTACATTGAGACCGGTGGAAAGATCGAGATTACCGACGTTAAATTCCGCGATAATGCCCAGTTGATGAATATCTGCCAGCGCATAGTTACCGCGGTCGGGCGCCGGGTTGATGAATCCAATCCTATCTGTGATGCCAGGCTTCTCGATGGATCGCGGGTTAACGTCATCGCCCCGCCGCTGGCCATCGACGGGGCGGCGCTGACCATCCGCAAATTCAAGAAAGACAAGCTGTCTCTTGCCAAGATGGTGGAGTTCAACAGCGTAAGCCCGGAAATGGCTCAGGTTCTTGAAGTAATCGGGGCAAGTCGCCTTAACGTCCTTATTTCAGGCGGCACCGGTTCCGGCAAGACTACTCTGCTGAATTGCATGACCCAATTCATTGGTGCCGGCGAGCGTACCATAACCTGCGAGGATACGGCGGAACTGCAACTTCAGCAGCCCCATGTGGTGCGCCTGGAGACCCGCCCGCCGAACCTTGAGGGGGCGGGCGAGATTACCATGCGCGATCTGGTGAAAAACTGCCTGCGAATGCGCCCCGAACGAATAATCGTCGGCGAGGTTCGAGGCCCCGAGGCCTTCGACCTGTTGCAGGCAATGAACACCGGCCACGATGGCTCAATGGGCACCATCCACGCCAACAACCCGCGTGAAGCGATAAGCCGGGTCGAAAACATGATTGCCATGGGCGGCTATAACTTGCCTGCCAAGGCGGTGCGCGAGCAGATAGCCGCCGCGGTTAACGTGATTATCCAGGCCTCGCGGTTGCGCGACGGATCACGCAAGATCACTCACATTACCGAAATCGTCGGCATGGAGGGAGATGTAATCACCCTTCAGGATCTTTTCGTCTACGAATTCGAAGGTGAGGATGAAAATGGAAATATCATCGGCATGCACCGGCCGACCGGCATGCGTCCGAATTTCTGGGAAAAGGCACGCTATTTCGGTCTTGAGCATAAATTGGCCAAGGCCCTGAATATGGAACAGGCCCAGGCATGAGCCGAGGATTGAGCGCGCGATGACGCAACAGGGCATAATCATGATAATCGTCGGTGCGGTGGCCGCGATGCTGGTCGTCGGCACCCTGATTATCGGCTCTACATATGTTATCCGCCCGCGTGTTCTGCTGCGCAAAAGAATGAACCAGATCGGCGTTATAGGGGACGGATTGCCGTCTGAGAAAGGCGAAAGCCGCAGACAGAAACGTATTCAGGAAAAGATCAGGCAGCTTGAACAAAAGGGCGTAAAAAAAGGCCGTTGGGACGCCCTTGAAGAAGATATACTGCAGGCCGGAATTAATATTTCGGTACATGCGTATCTGGTTATAAGTGCCTTTGTCGGTGTCTTTAGCGCGCTATTGGTGCTGATGGGCGGGATTAATCCACTTGTCGCGGTTCTGGCGTTTATCCTGGGCGGGCTGGGCGTTCCAAAAATGATTTTGGGATCAATGGCCAGACGTCGTCAGAAAAAGTTCACCAAAAAATTTGCCGATGCCGTCGATGTTATCGTTCGCGGTATCCGTTCCGGCCTGCCGGTTAATGAATGTTTCAGCATTATAGCACGTGAATATGATCCGCCGCTTGGCGAGGAATTCAGGCTTATCGTCGAAGGGCAAAGACTGGGCATAACAATCGAAGAGCTGATGCGCCGCGGTCTGCGAAGGCTGCCGACATCGGAATACAAGTTTTTCTCGATCGTCATACAAATTCAGCGCCAGACCGGCGGCAATCTTGCCGAGACCCTGTCGGGACTTTCTTCGGTGCTTCGTGAACGCAAGAAAATGAGGGATAAAATCCAGTCATATTCCAGCGAGGCCAAGGCATCGGCGATGATTATCGGATCTCTTCCCTTTATCGTCGGAGGACTGCTGTCGTTGGTCAGTCCAGAATACGTGGCCTTGCTGTTCACCGAAACCAAGGGCAACTATATGCTTGCCGGTGGTGGGCTGTGGATGCTCTTTGGGATTGGGGTTATGAGCAAAATGATAAGGTTCGACATATGAACATCGCTGATTTTCTTCCTAATGCCATAGTCTGGATTATCGTAATTGGTGCGGTCATTTCCGTTGGCGTATTCACGTTCAATAATTTCATCAGGGGCAGGCAGGCGTCCCGGATCAGGAATGTATTGAACAAAAGCCGTAGCGAGCTAAGCAGCCAGCAGTTGGAAAGCCTGACCAAAAAATCGGCAATTCGGCAAAACAAGAAAAAATTCTATGTTGAATTGCTGGACAGGGTTTATTCGACTCTTAATCTCAACTCAATTCTTTCGTCTAAAGAAATTCGCAACAGGCTGTTGCAGGGCGGCTTCAGAGGCAAGCAGGCGGTTATAATCTATATTTCCTCACGGCTGTTGGGAGGGGTAGGATTCTTCATTCTGGTGTTGGTTTATGTCAACATGATTGCCAATTTTTCCTATCCGGCATTTTTTAAGCCGGTATTCGCCGCTATCGGCGGGCTTATCGGCTTTTATCTGCCGAGTCTGCTGGTCACCAATTTTATCATCAAGCGGCAAGAGGAAATGAGCCGGGCCTTTCCGGACGCTCTGGATCTTATGACGATATGTGTCGGGGCTGGGTTGTCGATTGAAAATGCCTTCGCCCGGGTTACCGAGGAAATTATGGAAACATCAACCGTTCTAGCCCAGGAACTGGGGCTGACCGCCGCCGAGCTTGCCTATCTTGGCAATCGTACCCAGGCTTATAATAATCTGGCTTCCCGTACCGGCCTGGCGTCGGTCAAGTCGCTTGCGGTAACACTTATACAGTCTGAACAGTATGGAACGCCGGTCGGTGCCGCGTTGAATGTACTGGCCCAGGAAAAACGTAATGAACGGATGGCGACGGCGGAAAAGAAAGCGGCATCGCTGCCTGCCAAATTGACGGTTCCGATGGTTCTTTTCTTCCTTCCGGCCCTGTTTGTCGTGGTTATCGGTCCGGTGGTCATTCAGATAGGCATGAGCAACTAGTATGGTGGAACCGAAGTCCTTCACATATAGGATCGCATTTCC
>CAZEFJ010000130.1:0-6867 GCA_964511465.1 uncultured Hyphomicrobiales bacterium | reverse complement strand
CAGATTTTTCTATTGAGTGGCGTATTTTAACTATCTCCTCGGCAGAGAGATCATCTGTAAAAACAAACGATTTATACCCACATTCAGGCCCCCCCCTTGTAGAATTACAATACGGTTGTGACGTCAACATCCGCGCAATTTCCCCGGAGACTACGCAGGCTTCCCAGCCACGGCGCCAGGCTGAAAACGCCATTGGCGGTTATATCGATGGATTTATATAATCCGAGACGACACCATTCTTCACTCGGCTACAAATCGCCGATCGCATTCGAGGCCGTGATGTCCTAAATAGAGTGAACGTCTCTCCACTAAAGACAGGGAAACCAACTGTGCCCAAATTGTGACCCGCGACAACGTAAAAAACCTCTCCCATACCGTCATTAAGCACCTTTTGCCTCAGTCCGTAAATCCTATGGTGTCACGGACAATGAAACGGGGGCGTTGGCGGACATCCTTGTATGTTCTGGCAACATAAATTCCGACGAAGCCCAGGGCGAACAGGCCGGTTCCCCACAGGAATATCAGAAAGAAAACCAACGCCACGGTTTTTGAAACCGCCGAGAACAAGGCGATGATGCCAATAAGTAAAAGGCCGAGTGCAGAAAGGACGGAGGCTATCGCCCCCGTGGCGAATATAAAATATACCGGGGCAGAGGTGAACGACGTTAATCCGGCAAAGAATGTCTTTGCAGGACCGGCACTCGTGAACAAGGGGAAATGGCATTCGCCCGAGGTGCGCGGCGCCCGCTCGTAATATACCGGTTCCTGCCTGTAACCAACCCAGCGCACCAACCCTCGGATATAGGCGTCGGTCTCGGGGAACTTCAACAGCAAATCGCGGATTTTTCTGTCGATAAGTCTGAAATCTCCAGATTCAACCGGCAGGTCAACCTCGGAAAAGGCGTTTATAGCACGGTAGGCCTGCCGGGTAAGCCACATCTTAAAGGGGTGCTCGCCTTGGCGTTTTGTTCGCACCGTGTAAACAACATCGGCACCCGCACGCCATTTATTCAATAATTCGGGGATTATCTCGGGCGGGTCCTGAAGGTCGGTGTCTATATACAAAACGGCATCGCCGGTAGCGTACTTCATCCCTGCCAGAACACACTCCGACTGGCCGAACCTGCGCGCCATGTTAACAACCTTAACGCGCGAGGTGCGTTCGGCGTAGTCTCTGAGGATTTCCAAGGATCCGTCGGTGGAATCATCGTTAACGAATATCAGTTCGTAATCAATGTCTTCGGTACACAGAACCTTGTCCAAGCGGCTGATAAGCTCGGGTATCACCTCTTCCTCATTACGAAAGGAGAGGACCACCGAAAGGCTTTCTTTCCCGGCGACGTCCCCTTTTTTCGTCGTCGTTTGCTTTTTCCGCACGCAATTTTCTCCTCTTGAGGTTATTTATCTTTTTCCTGCAATTATCGGGAAATGCGTGATTGTATACAATCCGGTCATTTTTTAAAACCGGCACCCCCATGCATCAAAAAAATGGAAGGATCGTTGCTTCTCATAGCTGGCGAGGAACGCGTTGCGAAAACGCTCGCTGAAGACCTTGTTGCCATAGTAACCGACCATCTCAAAAGGGCGATCTCCGCTTGGAATCAGCCAGATATCGGTAGAGCAGTTGCGTATCATGTCGATGGTTTCATCGGACAAGGGATAACCAAGGGCACTTGTCTCTATCATGATCGCCCCGTCAATGGTGAAGGGATTACCGGCCAAAACCAGATCCGTCTTGTAAAACGTGCGCCTGTAGGAAATTACGTCCTGGCCCAGACCCATTTCGATACTCTTGCCGGGATAAAGCGACGTGATTTTTCGCAGTTCGCCGCGTATGGCACTGACCTCTTTCCAATGTAATGCGCGGTAAAAACGTTTCTGGACGGGAATACTTATCATCAGCAACACCACTGCACTTAAAGCGATCAAGCCCCAGCCCAGGCGACGGTATTTTCTTATTGAGATGCCGTAGCGCATGGCTATGTCTATGGCGAGCGGGGCTAACGGCAGCATGTAGTATTTCCCCGCTCCGACCTTGGTGGCGGGGAATATAAGCAAGACAAAGGCTAGAATATAGGACATGACATAAACAACATCGCCTTTGCCGGTTCGGGGGGGAAACTGGTCTTTTTCCGCCTTCGCCAAAAAAAACAGAATGATAGGAAACAGATAAAAGACCGAATATTTGAGAATGCCTTTGATCATCCCAAGGGAGTTTTCTTTCCCTGAAACCGGGCCGAACCATGAAAGATACCCGGACAGGGAAAACGACGAGAAGGCGAAGGGAAGAAAAATGGTTACCAAACCCACACCACACATAAAGAAAAAAATCTTCAATGGCCGCCGGTAACAGAAAAATAATACAACCGGCATAAAATAGATCGCCCCATGGATTTTCATCCCGACGCCGATTCCGGCAAGGGCGGCAATCGCGGCCGCCCGCCAGACTACATCCTTTTCGTTTCCTCGTTCATTGTTCGCCAGCCAAACCGCCGCCGCCACCAGCATGACCAGCAGCGAATCCGGACGATTCCACACTGACATGGGGGTGTGTAGCAGGATAAAACCAGTGGCCAGTATAACCGCCGCCGACGCCGCTATCTGTCCCCTGACACGTTGCCCCATGAAGATCAGTAGCGGCACCATGACAATCCCGGCCAACGGAGCCGCCTTGCCGACTTCCAGGCTTGCCCCGGCAATCGCCATGAACGCGGCTGATATAATATAGAAAAAAGGCCCGTAAAGATTGCTGACGCGACCCGGCGTATCGAATGCAGGATACACCTGCCGTCCATCCAGGAGTCTTTGGGCGATCAGGGTGTTGACCGATTCTCCATGATCCATATATCCGGGATAGATCAGGTATACGATCGCCAGATAGATCACATAGGCCCAACAAAACAGTGCCGCCACCGCCAGAAGACGTTTGCCCCTGCGCTCGGACGTAAACAGTCCCATATCACTTATTAGCCAATCCGGCAGGTTCGTAAACGACTATCCGGCTACCCACCCTGTCAATCGAGAAATCAACCCGGATAAGGTGCTTTAGTCGGTCCTTGACCGCCTGTCTCTTAGACGGTTCGACAAAAAACAACATAAAACCACCGCCGCCTGCTCCCAGCAATTTACCGCCTACCGCTCCGGCGTCGCGGGCGGCATCGTATATTTCGTCGACAAGCGGCGTGGTGACGCTATCTGCCAGTTCGCGCTTGAGCATCCACGACTGATGCAGTAGTTCACCGACCTCGCGGATCGGGCGGTTTCGGTCCTGAAGGATTTCCTGTGCTTCGGATACCATGTCGTACATCTTTTTCAGGTGGCCCTCGCGGTTATCGATATTGTCGATTTTATCCTTGGCTATTTTTGGGGCCAGCCGGGAAATGCCGGTGAAATACAGTAGGAACGAGCCGAACAACTCGCTGTATCTTTCACTAGGAAGAACGACGGGCTGAACGTCGACTTCCCCATGTTCGAGAAAATTCACCCTATTGAGACCGCCGAATGCCGCCCATACCTGATCCTGGCATCCCACATGCTCCTTGATGACGTTCTGTTCGATGCGGATTGCTTCCAGGGCCAGTTCTTTTTTACCTATCATCCGCCCGTGCAGGGCTTCGACGGCATTGATCATTCCGACGGTAAACGAAGAACTTGAACCCAGACCGGAGCGTGCCGGCAAGTCTCCGTCATAGTGTATCTCGACACCGGAAGAGATACCGGAATCCATCAGGACCGCCCTGACTGAAGGATGTTGAATCTCTGACAGCTCGTTGACCGTTTCCACCTTGGAATAGACGATCCTGTGGCGATGCTCGAAAAACGGCGGCAGGGTACGCAGACTGATATAACAATACTTGTCGATGGCGAAGCCAAGCACCGCCCCGTCGTGCTTCTTGAACCACTTGGGATAATCCGTACCGCCGCCAAACAGGGAAACGCGGAAGGGTGTGCGCGATATGATCATTTTCCCCGATTGCCCCCCATTACAGCCTTGTCCTCAAGGGCGGGAATAATTTCCCCAGCCAGCGCAAGACTTTCCAGCGTGCCAATATCAATAAATCGGGCTGACGCGTCAACAAAACCATGGACTGATCCGGCTGGTTGTTTCGGCAGGAAATCCCGTTCCAGCGAAGTGCCCTCACTTGCCGCCAATTTATTCAGCGCGTTGACGTTGAACAGGTAGGTTCCCGCGCTGACCGTTCCCGGGCCGGTAATTTCCGGGTCCTTCTCAATGAATTCAAGGACATGGCCGTCGGTGCCTGTTTTCACACTGCCGAAACGCGATACATCTGGAACTTCCACGCAATGGATTGAAATATCCGTTTTCCTTGTACGGTGGAATTCAACAAAACCACAGATGTCGCTTTCCAGCCATGTATCCCCATTCATTATCAAAACCGGCTCGGAATGGAGAAGCGGGCGGGCCAGCCTCAAAGCTCCGGCGGTACCCAGGGGTTCGAACTCTATCACCGTTTCCACCGTCATATCCCCGAAAATGTTGTCCCCGAGATACGCCGTTACCTCCTCCGCAAGATGACCAAGGCACAGTACGACCCGCCTGGTGCCGAAACTGCGTAGCCGATCAAGTAGGTGATCCAGGAAGGGCCGTCCGTTTATTGGTGCCAGCACCTTGGGAATTCGGCCCAAGGCACCCTGCAAACGGGTTCCCAGACCGCCGGCGATGACCACAGCGTCTATCCCGGAAAGACAATCCCTGCTCATTGATTGTCTTCCAGCAATTTGCGGCGAAGATGGTGTTTGGACATTTCCTCTATATGCTGTCGGGTTTCCAAACCAAAACGTTCGGTCACCATATCCAGATAGCGAGGGGATTCGAAGTAGCTATGGAACGCTTCGTCGCGAAACCTTAAGACTTCGGCGGCGGAAATCTTTCCGGTAGGCAACGGATTGCAGTCATAGCTATGCTGGGAAAACTCCGACCAGTTGACGGGCACCTCCCAGCCATTTTGCAGAGCATCGCGATAGAGCGCGGAACCCGGATAAGCCATGGTTGAATAGAAGTTAGCGAATTCGCAGTTGAGAGACTGGGCCAGGTCCAGAGTTTCTTGCATGGTCTCATGGTTATCATCGGGCAATCCGAATATGTAGTTTCCGATAACGTTAATCCCGGCGTTCTGAATCTGGCGCACCACCTTCAGTATGTCGTTTTCCTTAAGCGCCTTGCTGGCTCCGTCGCGGACATGACTGGAACCGCTCTCAATCCCCAGTGCCAGCCAGCGGATTCCGGCCGATCTCAACAGTTCGAGTTGTTCTTCCTTTACCGTGTCCACCCTGGCGTAGGCCCACATGTTTAGCTGATTTGCATATGGTTTTGCGGCCAGCCCCCGGCAAATTGAGTTAACATGACGGTCATTGAGAATGAACATCTCGTCAATGATCTTGAAGGTTCGGATGTTGTGGGTCCGATACAAATAATCCACCTCGGCAACCACCGCCTCGGGGCTGCGCATTCGGTAGGCGTTACCGTCAAAGGGCGCGTTGATACAGCAGAACGAACATTTGTAGGGACATCCCAGCGAAGTGTAAATTGATGCGTAGGGTCTGCGCGAATCAAGGTCGCCGAAACATTGCCAGTTATGGGCGCGGTAGCGGTCCATGGGCAGCAAATCCCAGACAAATCCGTGCAAGTCCGCGTCCATATCCTTGATAAGGGGGGCCGCAGGATTGACCTGGACCCGCTCTCCATCACGCCACACCAGTCCCTCGACCGTGGCCAGGTCTGGTTTCTCCCCGGAAATGGCATTCAGTAACTGGACAACCGTTATCGGCCCTTCGCCCTTGCACACCCAGTCCACGGGTTCATCCCGCAGGGTCTGCTCGGCAAGGGCAGAGGGATGGCCCCCGAGCATCAGTATGGGAACGTCCGGGGCGGCATCCCGAATGGCTTCGCAGGCATCCCTGGCCCCAACCATGGATTGGGTCGAAGCCGACGGCTGGTGGCCCGTCACCACGACGCAGGAAAGACGGGGAGAGAGGTCGCGGACACGGGCTCCAATGGCTTGTGATCCGATCCCCTCGGCCTGGGAATCCAGTATTGCCACCGACCATCCGCGGTCACGCACGTAACCGGCTATCAACCGGCACCACAAAGGCGGCTCGAACGCCGCCAGGTCCTTGCTCAGGCCCTGGTAAACTTTTTCCCGTCCACCGGGATGAACGAGCAGAAGATCAAGGCCCTGATTAGTCATGGCGCGTATCTAGATTAGTCATGGCGCATATCTAAACGTTGGCATAGATGGTGTTTTTTATCATCCGGAATCCCTTGATTAATTCGCGGATTCCCATATCGAGGGAGTTCTTCGTGGCAAAGCCCTTGCCTTCTATCTTTTCGTTGGAGACGATGTAATCGCGCTTATCCGGGTCCTCGCCGATCGGTGCTTCCAGGAACACGAATTCCGCTACATGTTCCCTTATTTTTTTGCAAAGTTCCCACTTGGACAGGTTGGCGTCAGACAGCCCGACATTGTACGGCTCTCCTCGCATGGTATCGAAGTTATCGATCCCGTGTATGAATGCGCTGGCGACGTCGCGAATGTGAATGTAATTACGCTTGAACTGGCTCTCAAAAAGTATCACCGAGCGATCATAAACGGCTCTATAGACAAAATCGTTGACCAAAAGGTCGATGCGCATGCGCGGCGACATGCCGAACACGGTGGCCAGCCTGAAACTGATCGTATTCTCCCGTTCCAGAGCCCGCGCCTCTACCTCCACCTTGTGTCGGCCATAGAGGGAAATCGGGCGCATCGGCGTTTCCTCGGTGCAGAACTTACCCTTTTCGCCGATCCCATAGCCGCTGTTGGTGATTGGTATCAGTACCCGCTGTTCGCTGCTCAACATATCCAG
>CAZEFJ010000129.1:0-7017 GCA_964511465.1 uncultured Hyphomicrobiales bacterium | reverse complement strand
CCAATGGCATGGCCGAGAGCTTTGTCAAAACAATCAAACGCGATTATGCTCGTATTAACCCGCTGCCAGACGCGAACACTGTGCTGGCGGCGCTTCACCGGTGGTTCGAAGATTACAACGAGAACCATCCCCATAGTGGGCTCAAATGGAGGTCACCCAGAGACTTCATCAAAGCCCAGTCGTAAACACGTCAGCGTGTCCGGTGAATTGGGGGTAAGTCCATGCATTTCAAGCGCCAGGATCATCAGATTGTCTACTTTTTCATATCTCATGCTGCCCCCATTGGTAGTATTCCGGAAAAAACAGTAACAGAACAAAACCCTGACGGTAAGAGGGGCTGTGGCCTTATGTGACCGTATTTGTCATACTTAAATGATCCAATAAAGAATCCAGGGAACAAAACGAGAATATACATGAAGCCGGCAAGCTAAAATGCAAGTTTTTCGGTGGGGGATGGTGAACCGTCGGGGCCCTGGAGATATCACTTTACAAAGATTTCCCTTGTCGAGAGCCGACATGTTTATGGTTTGTGGGGAGAGCTATACGGCTGCTGGAAAATGCTGGCCCTTTTGTATGAGGCCGCCGCCGCCGGGTGCAATTTTAAAGACAAGCCGAAACTTGGCGTTCTCAAATGGCGAAACAGCTGCTGCAACTTGGTATAAGATGCCCGGCCCAGGTTTTACTGTTTCAGGCGTTTGCGATTGACGCCGGCCTTGAGGCGGAAGGTTATTGGTCTCCGCAACGAGGTCCGGTTTTAGTTTTAGTTCAACTTCCAGATAGCTCTCGGCAATCCTGAGCCGCTTTGGACATTGTGCTTTCGCAATGCTGAAACCAGCCAAAGCCATTTTCAAAACGGTCTGTTCAATGCGTTTACTCAGCCGGATTTCAGAATTAGATCGGCCCCCTTTTCACCTATCATTATGGCCGGGGCGTTGGTGTTTCCGGAGATCAGCGTCGGCATGACCGAAGCGTCTATGACCCTGAGACCGTGCAAACCGTGAACCCGTAGTTCGGCATCGACAACGGCATTGACATCAGTGGCGGGCCCCATTTTGCAGGTTCCCGTGGGATGGAAAATAGTTCCCCCGGTATCGCGGGCGAAATCCAGAATTTCTTCGTCGCTGTCGATCCGGGCTCCGGGCAGTTCCTCTCGATCAAAAAACGGCGCCATAGCCGGTTGTCCGACGATGCGGCGCGACAGCCGTACGCCATGCACGGCCATTTCCTGGTCGATGGAAGCCGAAAGATAATTGGCCTGAATGCGCGGCGCTATCGCCGGGTCCGGGGAAATAGCGTGAATCTGGCCACGGCTTTCTGGTCGAAGATGACAGGTGGAAGATGTGAAGGCCGAAAACTTGTGCAGTCCTTCGCCCGGTCGGTCGGCGCTGTAGGTGATGAAGTGGATTTGGGTATCCGGTGTTTCCGAGGCCGGATGCAGCCGGACGAAGCTTCCGACTGATCCGGCGCTGTAGGCCAAGGGTCCCTGTCGCTTCAATATATAACGCAGGCCGATAATAACCTTACGTAGCGGGTTCATCAGGTCGTCGTTCAAGGTGACCGGCTTGCGGCAACGGGAAATCACCCGCACCTGGAAATGGTCCTGAAGGTTTTGCCCTACTCCGGGCAGATGACGGATGCTCTCTATGCCCAAGGAGTGCAACCGTTCACCATCGCCAATTCCGGAAAGCTCTAGAATTTGCGGGCTGTTGATAGTACCGGCGCTGAGGATGGCTTCCCGGCGAATGCCGGCGGAAAAGTCTTTTCCGGCACTGTTTCGCAGGTTTACGCCGACAACCCGCCGCCCGTCGAACAGCAGGCGGGAAACCAGTGTCCCGGTCAATATTGTCAGGTTTTTCCGATCGGACACTGGTTTAAGAAAAGCGCTGGCGGCCGAACAGCGCAGGCCGTTGCGAGTCGTCAGTTGATAATATCCGACGCCTTCCTGGGTGGCGCCATTGAAATCCGGGTTTTCAGGCAACCCTTCCTGTTTCGACGCTTCGATAAAAGCGTCGCCCAGTACGGTATGTTCCAGATCCGAGACGGCTAGCGATCCTTCGCTGCCGTGCCAGGGATCGGCACCGCGGATCTGGTTCTCGGAAAGGCGAAAATAGGGCAGCACGTCTTCATAGCCCCAACCGTAGTTGCCAAGCTGGCGCCAGTGATCGTAATCCTGTGACTGACCCCTGGTGTAGATCAATCCGTTGATCGCGCTGGAACCACCCAGAACCTTGCCGCGCGGCCAATGGATATGCCGACCCTTCAGTTCCGGTTCCGGTTCCGTGCGGTAATCCCAGGAAAGTGAAGGGTTGAACATCGTCTTGGCGTAGCCGATTGGTATATATAGCCAGATGTTGCGGCCCGGGGTTCCGGCCTCAACCAGAAGCACCCGCGTCTTGGGGTCGGCACTCAGACGATTGGCCAGCACGCAACCGGCGGAACCGGCGCCGATAATAACGTAGTCGAATTCGCCTATCTTATTCATTATTGGTTCTTCTTTAATTCGCCGATCACCAGCGGATGATCCGTCGTTGCAATAACCGCAGCCCCATATCGAAGGCAGCGCCGAAAAGACCGATCACAATCATCGCCGCTATGGTTGTCTCGGGCCGCAGCGTTTGCTGGCCAATCAAAACCAAGTAACCGAGGCCCGAGCGCGACCCGTCACCGGCAACGATTTCAGCGGCAATCAGCGCCATCCATCCGGTCGCAACGCCAAGTCGCAGGCCGCCGAACAACAAGGGCAGGGAAGCGGGAAACGCGACCTCCAGCAGGACCGTGACTGGAGAGGCTCCCATCATCAGGGCGGCATTGATCAGGCCGGGTTTGATGCCGCGTGCGGCCTTGTGGGCGTTCATCAGGATGGGCGGCAATGCCGAGATGAAAATAACAAATATCTGGGCGCCGTACGAGGCGCCAAACCACAGGATGGAAAACGGCGCCCAGGCGATCGGGGGGATATAACGAATCAGTTCGAACACCGGGTTAACCGCCATGTCCGCGCGTCTGGAATATCCCATCCAGAGACCAAGCATGGTGCCGGCGAATGCCGCCAGAACAAAACCGCCGATAAAACGCTGGAAGCTGGCGGATATGTGGATCATTAAGCCCCCGGCCCCCACCTGGTTGGACCACAGCCACGCAAGTTGTTCGGCTACCTTGGTGGGGGTAGGCATCAGGCTTTGGTCGATCTTTAACAAGACCACTACGGCAAACCAGACGATCAACCAGAAAATCAGACTGAGCCACGTCACGGACCTGCCGATGGCCAGTTTCAAGCCCTGCCGGATGGTGATTCGGGAAACGGGCCCGGATTTGTCATTAACGCCGGAAGACATAACTTATTCTGTCGTCTCGCGCCGCCAGGGCACGAGACGCTTTTCAAGTATCAGAAAGCCGATGTTCATCGCCGCGCCGATCAACGCGATGGGGAACATGGCCGCCGCCATGATGCTGGCATCAAAAGTGTGGTATCCGTTGATTATAAGGAAGCCAAAACCCGCCGTGGAAACAACCAGTTCGGCGGCGACAAGGGTCGCCCAGGCGTTGCCCAGCGCGATACGCATGCCGGTCAGCAATATCGGCAGCGCACTCGGAATGACCACTTCGCGGAATACTGTCCACCGGTTGGCGCCCAGCATTCGGGCGGCATCCAGCATTTTTGGCGGAGTCTCCTTGACCCCCAGATATGCGTTTAGAAGACATGGCACCACTGCCGCTATAAAAACGACGAATACCTTGCCGGACAGCCCGATACCGAACCACAGGATTGCAAGTGGAATCCAGGCCGGCGGCGGTACCGGCCGAAGGATCATGATCAGCGGCCCAAACAGGCGGTCAATGGTTGGCAAAAACGCCATCGCCATGCCGAGCGGCACCCCGACTATGATTGCCAGGGCGTAACCGTTTAGAACGACACTCATAGAGGCGGCAAAATGGACCCACATGTTGTCGCCCATATAGCCCCCCGAGATACGTTTCAAGGCATCCAGGACTTCCCATGGCGGAGGCAGCACGAAAGGGCTGACCCAGCCAAGCGTCGTTACGCCCCACCAAGCAAAAAATAGTCCGGCGATCGAGACGATGGCGTATGAGAGACGTTCAAATCGATCTTTGGAAGATTTAGACAACATGGCTTATCGGCTCTCGATTTCTTCCTTAACTGAATTCCAGACCCGATGCCGCAGCTTCTGGAATGCCGGGTCCACCATGGCTTCGTCCAGCGAACCATGCCGCCAGTGGCTGTCGCGCCCGCAGGTTTCGCCAACATTGACCAATTCCTTGATGCGACCCGGGCGGCGAGTCATGACGATAATACGGTCCGCCAGATAAAGCGCCTCTTCGACGCTGTGGGTAATAAACAGAACGGTCGGTTTGTCTTCCGACCATATCCGCACCAATTCTTCCTGCATCAAGGTGCGGTTCATGGCATCCAGCGCGGCGAATGGCTCGTCCATCAATAAAACCTTGGGCCGCATGACAAAGGCGCGGGCGATGGCGACACGCTGCTGCATGCCGCCGGATAACTGATCGGGGTAGTATTGTTCGAATCCCTTCAGGCCGATCATCTCGATGGAACGGGTCATCAGGCGGAGCCTCTCATCGACCGGAACCCCGTTTATCCGAAGGCCGAAGGAAATATTTTCTTCCACCGTTTTCCAGGGGAACA
Source organism: uncultured Hyphomicrobiales bacterium (assembly GCA_964511465.1). Taxonomy (GTDB): domain Bacteria; phylum Pseudomonadota; class Alphaproteobacteria; order Rhodospirillales; family 2-02-FULL-58-16; genus JAZFTA01. The sequence continues at coordinate 2,351 of CAZEFJ010000129.1, read as the reverse complement.
GGGAAAAGTCCTGGAACACGACTGCTCTATCCGGTCCGGGACCCTCGACCGGTTCGCCACCTACCGTCAGCGTGCCTTTCGATGGAAAAAGAAGGCCGGCGGTAATGCTTAAAAGCGTGCTCTTGCCGCAACCGCTCGGACCGACGATTACAATGAATTCCCGCTCTTCTATTTCAAAGCTGAATTCATCCAATGCCGTGACGACACCAGCTTGGCCCGTGAATTGCTTGGACAGGTTACGGTAAGAAATGGAATTGCTCATGGATGGATCTCTTTAAATAACCGGACCGATCCCCTGGGAACCGGTCCGGCAGGGTGCTTTTCGGCAGTTATTTTCCGGCAGCTATAGCTTTGAGATAGCTGGCGTCTACCACCTTGGAATAATTGGGGATGCTTTTCAGACGGCCCTGGCGAATGAAAAACTTGGCGATCTCTTCAAAGGATTTGGTGATCGGCTTTACGCCGTCTGGTCCCTTGGAAAGCATCTTCAACTGTTCCGCAAGCCCCATGTATGTCGACATGACCAAATCTACTTCACCCTGAAGAAGTTTGTCGGAAAAATTGAAGCCGCGATATTTGTCGTACTTCTTGTACAGATCAAAAGTGCGTTTGCGGTCTGCCAGTATCCAGTCGACGGCATCCAGCTGCGCCTTCAACCAGTTTATAATGGTCTTGCGGTTCTTGGGGTCGGCGGCAAATTTCGGATGAGCCACCCAGACGGCCGGCATCGACAGTTTCGTTTCATTGGCGTCGCACAAGACCACGTTGCCCCGATTCTTGAGCGCCGTAGATTGCGGCGACCAGACCTGCGCCAGATCGCCCTGACCGGCGGTGAAGGCCGAAAGCGTCGCCTGCTGTTCGGACGGAATGATCTTGACGTCGGCGGTGGTCAGGCCAAATCTCTGCAAGCAGGCCTCGGTCATGTAGTGACCGGTAGACAGCGTGGTGACGAATATTTTGGCGCCTTTCAGGGCCTGCGGATCTTTCTTGACCTTGGCGACAAAGTCCGGTCGACCGATTAGCTGATGCATCCCCGCTTCCTCGGCAACCATGCCCACGGTTTTTAGGCCCAGTTTCGGGCCGCCCAGGGTCATTGGCGGGGCTCCCAGGAAGGTCATGTCCCAGGCCCCGGCGGCGGCGGCCTGCATGATCGGCGCACCGCTGGGGAACCATCTCGGGTCGGTGTCTATGCCGTGTTTCTTGAACAGGCCAAGTTCCTTCGCCACGTAAATCGAGAACCCGGTATAGGCGGTAATCGAACTGGTCCGCACCTTTTCCAGTGCCTGAGTGCTATTGCCGGCGGAAAAAATACCGGTGCTTATTACAGCGGCTACGAACAGGGCTCGCTTAATAGGCTTCTTTATCATTTTTTAGTCTCCCTTAGTGCTTTTCTTGTTATGGTTTAATATCCCATTGGTTTATTCGCTTTTATGGCTGCTCACAATAATCTTGATATTTGCCATTCCAATGCTTATGATAGCGCTACCATTTGAGAACATGCAATACCTTTATGCTATTTTATGCCAATTGAGCGTTCATTATGGGCTATCATACGATACCATTCGGGAAATACGGCGCCCCCACTTCAGGATGGGAAAAATTAAGGAATAAAGGCAAGGATAAGGCGGCCAGCGGGTCCGTATAGGGGGCAAATATGGTTGATGCGGCGGGGGAGCGGCGGCTACTTGTCCGCCGAAATCGACTAACTCAAGATTCGCGTATTGCCCGTATTTTGCCTGACCAGGTCATTGATACGCTTCCCTGCTTCATACAATGTCTGATTTCAGGAGATTCCTATGGGTACACGGCCTAGCGATTTTGAGGGGATGGATCAGGCTAATGTCGTTTGGGATTTTATCATGGGAGACGGACTTTTCTTTCATAATCGTCTTCTCCTGATCAAGGATTCTTTCGACTCTTTCAGTGAGTGGGGAATAACGCCGAATTACTTTATCCTCATCCGCGGCAAGGCTACGAAATTTACTGCCAAAACCCTGTCAGGAACGGCATTTTCGGAAGAAAACATACCGGAATTAGGTGATATTCATTCGATGTTGAATGAACTGAAAAATGCCGGAATCCGGATTGGCGTCTGCAAGAACGCCCTCGCCAACGTTTCCATAGCCGAAGATAATGTCGCTTCGTTTGCCACTTCCGAGGCCCATGCGATTGAGATTGGCATAGCCCTGCAAAACAGAGGGTACGCTTACATGCGGATAGACGCCAAGCCGGAATAATCGCGTTTGGACAGCCGGCTCGCTTCCCTGAATTGTCCTGGTTTTTGAAATCTGCTCTTTAGGGTCATAACCCATTAACCATTAACTGATTCAATGGTCTGGAACTCAATTATG
>CAZEFJ010000128.1:0-7022 GCA_964511465.1 uncultured Hyphomicrobiales bacterium | reverse complement strand
GGCGTTTTTCATCACACCAGGCCTTGATCGAATCCGGTTTATTTTTTGCCCGGCGGCGTTGTCGACGCCGTCCCCCGTGGGCTGTCGCGGGCGTGCTGGCATGGGGCTAATGCATTGCCGTAGCCGTTCAGGCACCGGCTTTCATAGATGACTTCGCATATAGATATAGATACCGAATTATCTTTCATGAAAGAGTCATGAAACCATCATTTCATTGAAACATTAGGCGCTTAATCCTGCTCCCCGGATAGCAATATCAACAATCTCGGGGTAGACCATGGTTGCCGTACGGATAAGCAGGCTTAACAAGACTTTCGGCAAAAATAACAAGGTTCTCGACGATATCAGCCTGAGCCTGGCAACAGGAGATATGGTCGCACTGATCGGTGCCTCAGGCTCCGGCAAATCAACCCTGATCCGTCATATCGCTGGATTGGTTACGGCTGACCATGATTCTGGAACCATAGAGGTTTTCGGATCCACCATTCAGTCAGGCGGTCGTATTTCCGGTGGAGTGCGAAAGCACCGTAGCGAAATCGGTGTTGTCTTCCAGCAATTCAACCTGGTTGGTCGTCTGTCGGTTTTGACCAATGTTTTGATGGGTGTTCTTGGTCGGGCCTCGGTCTTGCGCACTTGGTTCGGTATTTTCACCAGGGCTGAAAAGAATATCGCCATGGCCGCGCTGGCCCGTGTCGGAATTGCCGCTCACGCAGCCAAACGGTCCTCTGACCTGTCGGGTGGTCAGCAGCAGCGTGCGGCCATCGCGCGTACCATCGTGCAGGGCGCCAGACTGATCCTGGCCGATGAGCCTATCGCCTCCCTGGACCCGGCTTCCTCCCGCAAGGTTATGGATAATCTGGCCCGGGTAAATCATGACGACGGGGTGACGGTGCTGGTTTCCCTGCATCAGGTTGAATACGCGATCAAGTACTGCCCGCGAACCATTGCCATACGTAACGGAAGAATAGTTTTTGACGGGCCCAGCGAAGAGCTTGTTCCGGCCTTCCTGCGTGAACTTTATGGCTCGGACAGCTCTGAGCCGGCGCTGCCCAGCCCTGAGCCGACGCTGCCGAAAGAGAAAGGTGACAAGCCTTCACGTGAAATTGCCGCAGTCGGGGGATTTGGCGAAATCGAAGCGGATGCCACCCTCGCTTATGCGGCAGGTTGAGTGACGCATACACACGAAGATTACTTAAAATCTGGCTATTAACTTTGTAAGGAGACAGCAAATGATAAGAAATATGGCTCGCAACATTCTCTCGGTCGCGATTCTCGCGGCGACCGCCTTGGCCGCCACCGGTGCCTTGGCCGCCTACAAGCCGTTGAAAGGCGACCCAAAGGAAATCAGCTTTGGCATAATTGCCACGGAATCTACGATCAACCTGAAGAAACAATGGCTTCCCCTGATAAAGGACATGGAGAAAGCCCTGGGCATGAAGGTCAACGCCTTTTTCGCCCCGGACTATGCCGGGATCATCGAGGCGATGCGCTTCGGCAAGGTGCAGGTTGCCTGGTTCGGCAACAAGTCGGGCATGGAAGCGGTCGACCGGGCCGGCGGCGAGGTCTTCGTCCAGACTTCCAAGGCTGATGGTACTCAGGGCTACTACGCCTATGTCATCACCAACGTCGATAACAAGAATATCAACAGCCTCAAAGATATCCTGAAGTGTGACAAGACCCTGACCTTCGGCATGGGTGATCCGAATTCCACTTCCGGTTTCCTGGTTCCTTCCTACTATGTTTTCGCCAAGAACGGAGTCGATCCGAAGGCGTGTTTCAAGACCATGCGTAACGCCAATCACGAGACCAACTTTATGGCTGTAGCCAATAAGCAGGTCGATGTGGCGGAAAGCAATTCCGAGCAGGTCGGGCGTTCAAAACTGAAGGTTCCGAAAGCCGCAGCCAAGGTCAAGGTCATCTGGACATCGCCGCTGATTCCGTCGGACCCGATGGTCTACCGCAAAGACCTTTCCAAGGAACTGAAGTCTAAAATCAAGGGCTTCTTCCTCTCCTACGGCCGCTTCGGCAACACCGAGGAAGCCAGGAAGGTTCTCTCCAACATCAGCGATGGCCAGGGTTTCTTCATGGAGAGCAACAACACCCAGCTCTATCCGATCCGTCAACTGGCTCTGTTCAAGAACAAGATGAAGATCCAGAACGGCGGCGGAGCTTCCGGCGCCGACAAGGAGAAAAAGATAGCCGCTATCGACAAGCAGCTGTCTGATCTGAACATTCTTGTCGCGCATAAATAAGCGCCCGAGGCAGCGAGGCACCTGATACCTCCCCAGGTCAGGTGTCTCGCTCGTTCTTGTTATTAGCCGGTATTCCATTTCGAGGTGAAGCTTATGGTTAACAAGGTCATCCACTATCCGGAGCTTAAGTTGCCGCCTCGGGATTTAAAGCGCTCGATTACCAATATCGCCGGCTGGGGAATTCTGCTGGCTTTGTTGAGCTGGTCGTGGGAAGGGGCTGACATGCGCCCCATGGCATTGATCGACGATGCCGCCAACATGAGCCAGTTCGCCGCCGATTTTTTCCCTCCGAACTTTGACGAGTGGCAGATGTATGTCACGGAAATCCTGGTTACTTTCAAAATTGCCATATGGGGGACGGTTCTGTCGATCCTGCTTGCCGTTCCGTTCGGCATTATGTCTTCTGAAAATATCGTCCCCTGGTGGATTTGCCAGCCGACCCGACGTCTGATGGATGCGGCCCGCGCGATCAACGAGATGGTTTTCGCGATGCTGTTCGTGGTCGCCGTCGGGTTGGGTCCGTTTGCCGGTGTGCTGGCCCTGTGGGTTCATACCACGGGGGTTCTCGCCAAGCTGTTCTCCGAGGCCGTCGAGGCGATTGATCCCCGCCCGGTGGAAGGCATCCGGGCAACCGGGGCAAACGCGTTGCACGAGGTAATTTACGGCGTTATCCCCCAGGTTCTGCCGTTGTGGATTTCTTATTCCCTGTACCGCTTCGAATCCAATGTGCGCTCGGCTACGGTTCTTGGAATAGTCGGTGCCGGAGGGATAGGAATGCTGCTTTGGGAATACATTCGCGGCTTTTACTATGCCGAGACCTCGGCTATCGTAATCCTGATCATGATTTCCGTCAGCTTGCTTGATATGCTGTCCCAGCGGTTACGCAAGATGGTAATCTGACGGACAGGCCAATATTATACGACAAGACCCATGCAAGGTTACGCTCGTTACGCCATTTTTTATGCCCCCGAGGCCGACGGCGCGCTTGGCCGTTTCGGCAATGCCTGGCTTGGCTTTGACCCCGCTAGCGGAGATACCCTGCCGCGTCCCAAGCTAAAAAGCATGGGGATCGACGAAATATCACGGCTCACCAAGTCCCCGTCGCGATACGGCTTTCATGCAACCCTGAAACCTCCTTTCGTTCTGACCGACGACTATCGTATCGAGCATCTGGACGTCGCTGTCGAAGAACTGGCAATAAATCTTGAGACCTTTGCCGTTCCTGCTTTTCGGGTAGATGTAATCGACCAATTTGTTGCCCTTGTGCCCGGCGAACCAAATTTTTTGCTGGATAAGCTTGCCGCAACCTGCGTCCGCGAGTTGGATAATTTTCGTGCGCCACAGGACGAGTCGTCTCTCCGGCTCCGACGTCAAGCCGGGCTAACGGACAGGCAGGAAGAGTTGTTGAAGCGCTGGGGCTATCCCTATGTGTTGGATGATTTTCGTTTTCACCTGAGTCTGTCCGGCTCTCTGGATAACGACAGGTGTGCCCGCTTGCGAAAGATACTGCAAAATGCTGTCCCGGTGGATGTCTTGCCGGTTGGCAATATTGCTCTTTTCGGGGACCCCGGTGATGGTCGCCGGTTCCGTCTTCTAAAGCGCTATCCGCTGGGTTAACAGTTAATTACTTCGAGAAACTGTCTGGTGCCCTCTTTCAGGGAACCACCGTTGTCGACTTCGTGGATGTATTCACCCTTCAGCTTGTAGATGAAGGCCTGATGCAGGCGTTTTTCTATATCGGCTTCCGATTCCCGGCCCCTGGCTAGCAGGCGCTCTCTCAGAGTTTTGTTCGGCGCCATTATGCGGGCTACCCGGACCGAAACGAATCGCTTGCGGGCATGGTCGATAACTTCGCGCGAAACATTGACGATCACGGTTTTACCCTGGGCCATTTGCTCGACAATGGATCGGGGAATTCCGTAGGCCAGACCATGGGCCCGCCAGGACAGGGCAAAGTCCCCGTTAATTTCCATCTGTTTGAACTCTTTGAGGGTGACCGCAATATGGTTCTCGCCACCGGCGCTTTTCGGGCGGGTGATGAAACGCCGGGGAAAATAATGAACCGAAGAGTCCACAAGATGCTTCCTTGCGGCATTTAGCAGGGCATCCTTTCCGACACCGCTGGGGCCGACGACCAGAATCAGACTTCCCGCCATGTCAGGCGATCCTTTCTCCCATTGACCAAACTCCGCGAACCACGGGATGGTGTACCGAATTATGAACATGAACCAGATCGGCGCGCTTGCCCGGCGCAATCTCGCCGCGATCCACCAGGCCAACGCTTTCGGCCGGGTTTTTGGTTATCATTTTTATCGCCTGAGGCAGGTTTATGTCCTCGACTTCATTGTAAAGCAGCATTGCCCCATACAACTGGGAATGGGGCACATAGTCGCTGGAGATGGTGTCCAGCCAACCTCGTTGAGCTAGATCGCGAGCCGATACGTTGCCCGAGTGGGAGCCGCCACGGACGATGTTTGGCCCCCCCATCATCACGTTCAAGCCGGCTTTATGGGCCGCTTTTGCCGCCTCGATGGTGGTTGGGAACTCGGCTACCGTCATCCCGTCGTCAACCGCTTCGGCGACATGAGCCTCGGTCGCGTCGTCGTGGCTGGCCAGGGCTATACCACGGTCATGAGCCAGATCGACAACATGGCGTCGGTGAATTTCGCTGTACGTTTCCTGGTCCTGCCGACGGTCGTGAATGAAAGCCTCCATTTCCGTATCCGACAGGCCGTACTTGCCTTGGTAATATATATAGTAGGCATCAAGGCTGACAAATTGGCGTTGCCCCGGCGTATGGTCCATTACCGAAAGCATTCGAATACGGGGATTGTCGATCAGATATCCCAGGTCATCGGGTAAATCGGCGTGGCTTACTTCGCAACGTAGATGGAGAAAATGTTCGGCGCGCAGAAGTTTTTCTTCGGTGGTCTTCTCGACACCGCCAATCATCTCGGCGAGTCGCTGCATTCGCACACTTTCGTGCATGACGTCGCCCAGGCGCAGGGCATCAAGAATCGTTGTAACGCCGGATATCGCCATTTGGCTATCGTGCGCGATGACCGCCGAGGTTGACGGCCAATCGGTTTTGGGACGCGGCGTCATAAGGTTTTCCAGGTTGTCGGTATGCAGCTCGACAAAACCCGGCATCAGAAAATCACCATCCATATCCTGGGCTGCGGGCAGGGCGGCAGGCGTTTCCGAGATGTCATGAATAGCCCCGTTCCGGATCACCAGACTTCCGTGAATAACGGAATCGGAAAGAACTATCCTGGCATTGGTGAATACCCGCTCACGCATCGGCTTTAGCCTTATAGCGGGTGATGTCGAAAGTCCTGTTGCAAACGGCATCACGCACCGCCTGTTCATGAAAAATGCCGAGGATGGCAGCGCCGCGCGCCTTGGCTTCCTCAATCAGGTCGAGGACAGTGTTCCGGTTGTCGGCGTCCAGCGAGGCGGTCGGCTCGTCAAGCAGCATCACCGGATACTGTGCGATGAAGCCGCGGGCGATATTGATTCGTTGCTGTTCCCCTCCCGAAAAGGTCAGCGGAGAGAGCCGCCAAAGCGTCTCCGGGATATTCAGCCGTGACAGCAACGCCCGGGCTCGATCGCGGGCCTCATCCTGTTCCACGCCGATGGGTTTAAGTGGCTCTGCGACGATATCAAGGGTCGAAACCCGTGGGATCACCCGGAGGAACTGACTGACGTAGCCGATGGTCTGCCGACGCAGCTCAAGAACGGTGTGTGGGGTGGCGCTTGCGATGTCGGTCCAGCCATCGTCATGGCGGATATGGATGGTTCCTTGATGGCAACTGTAGTTGGCGTAGATCATCCGCATGAAGGTGCTTTTGCCGACCCCGGAAGCCCCGGCAAGTGCGACGCATTCGCCTTTGTTAATGGTCATGCTGAGGTTTTGAAACAGCGCAATAGTGGCACCGTCCTGAACATGCAGGGTAAATTTTTTACCTACGTTCCTGGCTTGCAACATCTCTGTCATCGGTAGTCTCCTAAACCTGCAAAATTGAGGAAACGAGAAGCTGGGTGTAGGGATGTTGCGGGTCGTCGAGAACCTGGTCGGTCAGGCCGCTTTCGACGATTCGTCCATGCTGCATCACCATCAGGCGATGTGAAAGCAATCGGGCGACCGCCAGATCGTGGGTCACGACAATCGCCGACAGTCCCAGATCGGAGACCAGCCCGCGCAGAAGATCAAGCAGACGCGCCTGCACCGATACGTCCAGCCCTCCGGTCGGCTCGTCCATGAAGATCAGGCGTGGACCGGTAACCAGATTACGGGCAATTTGCAGGCGTTGCTGCATTCCCCCTGAATAAGTCGAGGGGAGATCGTCGATGCGCTCGTCGGCAATTTCCACCTTGCCCAGCCATGATCTGGCCGAGGCCCGGATATTCCCGTAATGCCGCCAGCCGACACCCATCAGACGCTCGCCGATATTGGCTCCGGCGCTGACCGCCATACGCAGGCCGTCGCGAGGGTTCTGGTGGACAAAGGCCCAGTCGGTACGCATCAGAAAGCGCCGTTCAGGCTCGTTCATGGTGAACATATCCCGCATCCCTTGATGGCGGACGTCGTAAAATACGGTTCCCGAGGTCGCCTCCAACTGGCAGGAAACGGAATTCATCAGGGTCGATTTGCCTGAACCGGACTCACCTACGATGCCGATAACCTCACCGGGATAAAGATCAAAACTAACGTTGCGGCATCCGATCCGCTCGCCATACATTACGGTCAGGTTTTTGACGTCTAGAAGC
>CAZEFJ010000127.1:0-7053 GCA_964511465.1 uncultured Hyphomicrobiales bacterium | reverse complement strand
GACACCAAGCGCCGTTCCGGGATCGCGCCACAGACCGATACCTACTGTTTCGGAGGACCCCCAAAGAACCGGCAATCCTGGTACATATGAAATAAGATCAAGGAGATAGTGGGATGCCGCCGCCGCACCAAGAATTGCGGCCCTTGCATGACTCTTGAATAAAACCCAGCCGAGGGCATAGAAGACAGCCGCAGCGATCAGGCCTGAGGCAAGACTGTGAGAGTAAGGCGCGGAAAAGACGACATAGCCCAATTCGCTAAAATTACCGGGTATTTCTACACTTTCCAAACCCGACAAAAGAAGCAGGCCAAGCACTATATCAGGGGCCAGCGCGGCAATAAAAATAACTCCGAGACCAAATCCCCTGTCGACCTTTTTTAACGCCAGACCAACTGCCAGATGCCCTGAAATCATAAAATCCATTCCCCACCTGGAGTGTTTCCGGAAGAACTAAGCGGACACTCTGGCGTACTAATCCCACACCGAGCTAGTAAACATATGAAATGTTTAATTATTCATTGAAATTCAAGCTGATTGTTTTCGACAATCGCAAGACCTTGGATTAAAGGTATTCATCAGGCCGATTGAAATGCGCTATCATGCGGCCAGCGATCCGCGCGTTGCAATTTGGAAGACGTTGGGTGAGGCGGGCATAAAAGTTCCCTTCCCACAGAGGTATTGTTCACTTCGCCGGGGCATCTGATTTACCGGAAAATACGGGGAAGTAGACCGGACATGAGGAAATCCCAGATGAAGCTTTCAGCCGAACAAAAAGCCGAGATTGAAGCCTCACGCGCTCAATCCACACCGACCCGGCGGGCTGTCGCCCCGGCCCTGGAGAAAATTCTGTATAAGCCGATCAACATTCTCGATCATGGTTTCATTCGTGTTATCGACTATATGGGCGACGACGGAGCCATCGTTCAGGCGGCCAGGGTGTCGTATGGCAAAGGAACCAAGAAGACCCAGGACGATGCCGGGCTGATCAACTACCTGATGCGTCACCGGCATACCACACCGTTCGAGATGTGTGAAATCAAGTACCATGTAAAACTTCCGATCTTTGTCGCCCGGCAATGGATTCGTCACCGCACCGCCAACGTAAACGAGTATTCGGCGCGCTACTCGCTGCTTGACAAGGAATATTACATTCCCCAGCCGGATCAGCTTGGGGCCCAGGCGCAATCCAACCGCCAGGGACGCGGGGACACTCTTGAGGGCGAAGATGCGGCCCGGGTCCTCGACCTTCTGCGTGACGACGCGGAACAGTGCTACGCCCATTACGAGGAAATGGTAAACGAGGATGAAAGCGGAAACAAACTGGATGAAAACCGGCCAGCTCTGGCCCGTGAGCTGGCACGAATGAACCTGACGCTAAACACCTATACCCAGTGGTACTGGAAAATAGACCTCCACAATCTTATGCATTTTCTCTCCCTGCGGGCGGACAGCCACGCCCAGTACGAAATACGCGTCTATGCAGAGGCAATGCTGGAAACCCTCGGTCTGTGGCTGCCGCTGGTATACGATGCATATATAAATTACCGGCATGGCTCGGTGATGCTGTCGGCGAGCGGGCTGGATGTGGTCAAACGCCTGCTTGACGGCGAGGCCGTCAGCCAGGAAAACAGTTCAATGTCAAAACGCGAATGGCGCGAATTGATGGACAAGCTGGGCCGTGAACAATAGGCCGGGCGGCTACCGCGGTTCAGGTAAATAATAATGGCGTGCCGTAGCGCCTTTTCGACGATTTTTTTCGTCGGCGGAATTCTCCTTATCGGCATGGGAGCTTTCCTGCTGGTTCCGTTGGGAATGGCGTTGCAAGTGGGAGGCCCGGACACCCGGGCTTTCACTATTTCGTTCGAGGTTGCCATCTTCGCCGGTGTCATGCTGGTTCTTGCGACCAACGGACGGGCGATGAAATTCTCATTGCCGGTAGTATTTTTGCTTACCGCATCGGTATGGGCCATCGTATCGCTGATCGCTTCGATGCCGTTCTTCCTTTTTTTCCAGAAAATTTCCCTTACCGATGCGTTTTTTGAGACGGTTTCGGGTCTGACGACGACCGGTGCCACCATTTTGTCCGGCCTTGACAGCCTGCCTCGGGGCATCTTGCTGTGGCGGGCGATGCTTCAGTGGATCGGAGGCATCGGCATAATCATCATGGCTATTTCCGTATTGCCGTTCCTTAAAGTCGGAGGAATGAGGCTCTTCCATACGGAATCATCGGACAGCTCGGAAAAGGCGTTTCCACGAACCCGGCAAGTCGCAATGGCATCGATAGCGGTTTACATAGCCATAACCATCCTTTGTTTCCTGATCCTGCATCTTGAGGGGATGACGATTTTCGATGCCGCCGTTCATTCGATGACGACGGTTTCATCCGGGGGCTTTTCCAACTACGATTCGTCGATCAAGCATTTTCAGAGTCCGGCAATAGAATGGACCATTACCCTGTTCATGGTCGCCGGGGCCCTGCCCTTCGTCTTCTATGTCAAACTACTGGGCAAAAACAGGCGAAACGAGATAAATAATTCCCAGGTAAGAAACTTCCTTACTTTTCTGGCGGTGGTTATTATCTGTGTCTCGGCATGGCTTGTCATTTCCCAACGGATCAACATTTTTGATGCTTTCAGGTTCGCCGCGTTCAGCGTTGTCTCGGTGGTAACGACTACCGGATTCGTCGCCGATGATTACAGCACATGGGGAAGCTTTCCGGTTATCGCCTTCTTTTTTCTTATGTTCGTCGGTGGATGTACCGGATCAACGGCGGGGGGAATCAAGTTTCTCCGCTTTGAAATAGGGGCACTGGCGGTGCGCTGGGAATTGAAAAAACTGATCTTCCCCAATGAGGTATTTCCACACTCGTACGGGGACAAACCGGTTTCTTCCGGCCTGGCCAACGAGGTTCTGATTTTTGTCGTTCTTTACCTGCTTGGTACCGCGATAAGCTCAATCGGGCTGGTGGCGACGGGACTGGACTTTGTCACCAGCCTCAGTGGCGCAGTATCCGCCGTCGGCAACGTCGGCCCGGGGCTGGGCCAACAGATCGGCCCGACCGGAAATTATGCCGGCCTCCCGGACGCCGCCAAGTGGATTCTCATCGCCAGCATGCTTTTCGGCCGACTGGAGTTCTTTACGGTTCTGGTCCTGTTTTCAAGAAGCTTATGGAGAAACCTTTAAAAGGTCTATCCAGCCCTTGTCTGGCCTTTTTCTATTTTATCCCACACCTTTTCGGCTATATCGGCATAGATCTTTGCCATTGCCCCGGCGGGGTCGGCAACCATTATAGGATAGCCGGAATCGGCCGACTCGCGGATGGAAATATCCAGCGGCATACCGCCAAGAAAATCGACGCCAAGTTTTTCGGCCTCGGCCTTGGCCCCGCCATTTCCGAAAATATCGGATTGCTGATTACAATGAGGGCATACAAAGGTGCTCATATTTTCAATAATCCCGAACACCGGAACATCGACTTTCTCAAACATTTTCAGACCCCGCCTGGCATCCATGAGGGCAATGTCCTGAGGTGTCGAAACTATAACCGCACCGCAAAGCTTAACCTTCTGGCATAAGGTCAACTGGGCGTCACCGGTGCCCGGCGGAAGATCGACGACCAGAACATCAAGCTCGCCCCATTCGACATCACGCATTAACTGTTCCAGCGCCCCCATAACCATCGGGCCGCGCCAGATCATCGCCGCGTCTTCATCAATCAGAAGGCCGATCGACATGCAGCGTATGCCGTGGTTTTCCAGGGGAATCATTTTTTCCTGATCGCTTATGGTAGGTCGTTGATTTCGCAGGTTCATCATCAGTGGTACCGAGGGACCATATATGTCGGCATCAAGCAATCCTACCGCATGTCCTTTCGCCGCCAGCGCCAGCGCCAGATTGACGGCGGTGGTCGATTTGCCGACCCCACCCTTGCCCGAGGCGACGGCAAGAATATTCTTGACCCCGGGCATCAGGGGTTTTTCCTCTGCCGGGGCGGCCAGTCCGGATATGGGGTTGTGCCCAGGTCTTGCTGCGGGCCGGGGTTCGGTCGGGGCGGAGCGTTCGGCGGTCAGCACCACACTTGCCGAGCTTACGCCGTCAACGCCTAGAATGGCTTCTTCGGCTTTCTTGCGCAGGGGTTCCATATGGGGACCGCGCTCCGGAGAGACCTCAATGGCCAGGGTGACGTTGCCGTCCTGAATACCAAGACCAGAAGCTATATTCTTGTTTGTAATGCCCTCTTCACCATCCAACACACGAGCAAGGGCACTGAGGATGTTTTCTTGCGTAACCTGCGACATTCTTGAAGACTCCGATAATTCAGACAATATTTTGTCTCTAACTGGCTCTATATTCCAGATTAGACACCGCCACCGACATGGACGCTGTTGCGCCGCCGAACTGTCAGCCCTATATAATGCGAACCGTTTCGTAATTTAAGGGTTATTGGCATCTTTGAGAAACTTAATATAGATGTTCCCGTAGGCTAATGTAACGAGGAAAATTCTTATGCAGTGGAATCCACAAGGTGGTGGCGGACAAGGGCCTTGGGGCCGAGGGCCTTCAGGTGGCGGACCAACCCCACCGGATATCGAGGAAATGCTGCGCCGCAGCCAGGATAAGTTCAAGAAGTTCCTGCCCGGCGGCATGGGCGCTACACGGGGCGTTTTACTGGCGGTCATTGCGGTCGTGGCACTGTGGCTTGGCAGCGGCCTGTACAAGGTAGCCCCTGACGAACTTGGGGTAGAGCTTGTCTTCGGCAAAATGAAAAGCACCCAACCACCGGGCCTTAGCTACAACTGGCCGGGGCCCATAGGAATGGTGCTGAAACCCAAGGTCACGGCGATTAACCGGGTAGATGTGGGCTATCGTTCGGCATCTTCCACCGGGCGGCAGACCCAATCCACCCGTAACGTACCCGAAGAAAGCCTGATGCTGACCGGCGACGAAAATATAATCGACATCCAGTTTGCCGTATTCTGGAAAATCGACACCAGGCTGCCCAAAGAGGGGAGCGGCAAGGATAATATGGAAGGGGTGCGCAATTTTCTTTTTAATATCCGCCGCCCCGAGTTGACGGTCAAGAACGCCGCCGAAAGCGCAATGCGTGAAATAATCGGGATGGGCCGGTTCGAGTATGCCAGAACCCAGGGCCGGGCCAAGATCGCCAGCGATGCCAAGGCTCTGATTCAGGAAATTCTTGATCGCTATAGCGCCGGCATCGAAGTTACCAGTGTACAGGTCCAGAATGTCGACCCACCAGCCAGTGTCATCGGAGCGTTTCGCGATGTCCAGGTGGCACGCGCGGATATGGAGCGCAAGGTCAACGAGGCGGAAGCATACAGAAACGAGGTTGCCCAGAAATCGCTGGGGTCCGCAGCTCAGATCGTCCTCAACGCAGAAGGATATAAACAGGAAAAAATCTCTCTCGCCACCGGCGAGGCACAGCGTTTTCTTTCCGTTTACTCCCAGTATAAAAAAGAGAAAGCCATCACCCGGAGGCGCATATATATGGAAACCATGAAAGATATTCTGCAGGGCATGGACAAAATCATAATTAATAACAGCAAGGGCGGTTCCGGCGTGGTGCCGTACCTTCCCCTGAGCGAACTGGGTACCGCTCAGCCTTCGGCCAAGAAATAGGGGGACGGGAAAATGAGCAGAGCAGGCCTGATACTTGGCACATTCGTCATTATTCTCGGTTTCGTGGGTTTCTCGTCGGTATATACGGTTTTTCAGACCGAACAGGCGTTGATACTGCAATTCGGCGACCCCAAAAGACTGGTAAGCGAGCCCGGTCTGGCGTTTAAAATGCCGCTGGTCGAAAATGTCGTTTTCTTTGACAAGCGTGTTCTCGACTACGATGTCAGCGCCCAGGAAATTCCGACGCTCGATCAAAAGCAGCTTGTCGTCGACGCGTTTACCCGCTACCGGATAATCGATCCGCTTAAATTCTTCCAGACCGTCGGTAACGAGCGGGGCATGGAATCACGTCTCGATAGTATCGTTGCCGCCAATTTGCGCGGCGTCTTCGGCAAGGCGGAATTGGCGGTAGTGCTAACCTCCAAGCGGGCCAAGTTGATGGATACTATTTTCGAGAGAGTTAAAAAGGAAGGCTCGCGCTTCGGCATTGACGTTGTCGATGTCCGCCTGAAGAGAGTTGATCTTCCCAAGGAAAACAGTCAGGCAATCTACCGCCGGATGCAGACCCAGCGGGAACAGGAAGCAAGGCGCAACCGCGCCGAAGGTGACCGCCGGGCCAGAACCATCCGCGCCGAAGCCGACAAACAGGTTACCGTAATCAAGGCGGAAGCACGCAAAAAGGCAGAGATACTCATGGGCGAAGGCGAGGCCGGGGCCCAGAAAATCTATAACAAGGCCTTTAGCCAGGACCAGTCATTCTTTGATTTCTGGATATCAATGAACGCTTTGAAGGAGGGCCTTAAAGGCAGCAAGACTCGCTATATAGGGCCGCCGACAGGTGACTTTTACAGTTTCTTCGGCGACATAAACGGCGGAGAGAACAAGTAACGACGCGAGAATATGCCGGATTTTATTACCGCGCTTGCCCTGGCCATGGTCATCGAGGGAGCCCTCTACACCCTGTTTCCAGAGGCGATGCAACGAGCCATGAGAAGCATGCTCGAACAACCACCCGGCAGACTAAGGGTCGCCGGGATTGTCGCCGCCTGTTTGGGGGTTGGCATAGTCTGGCTGGTCCGTGGAGGTTGACGCAGTACCCATCATCAGCCGGAATTGCCACAATTCGTCAATATAATGACATAGTTAAGCTGGAATTGTGTTCCATATAGTAAGAATAGCCGACATATCTTCGACCATTACAAGGATTCGGAATATTATGAATATCTTCACCATGAACCCGGCTCGGGATTCCATCAAGAGTTCGAACCATCGCGCAGGGATACGCCGGAAAACCTGGATAATAGTTACAGCGATGGTCATGGCTGTCGTCATAAGCCAGCCATTACAGGCTAAAACTGCGCCCGAAAGTTTTGCCGATCTGGCCGAAAAACTCCTTCCATCGGTGGTCAACGT
>CAZEFJ010000126.1:0-7127 GCA_964511465.1 uncultured Hyphomicrobiales bacterium | reverse complement strand
GCACCCTTGATCCAATCGGGGAAAAGTTCATTAAATACCTGGATATAATACTCAAGGCATGTATTGAAGAGGGCAACGCCGACGGCCGTGCCTATGCCGAGTTGGCTACCCGTTACGCATTGTCGGTTCGTCTGTTTGCCAATATGGCTATCGAACGTTCTGACGGCTCGTTCACGGAAAGGACAAAAGAGGAATTCCAAAACCTTTCCTTGGCGGTGGACGCCATAGGTAAGGCCTCGCATACGGCAGAGGAAAAAGTTCTTCCCAACGAGCTTCTCTCCCTTCTTGGCACATACGAGGGGGCCTTCGAAAAGGTCATTGAAGACAAGCTCAAAATAGAGCGCCTAGTCAACGGCGTAATGCTTAAGGTGGCGGATGAAATAGCCCAGGATACAGGCTGGCTTACGGCTGAAAGCAGGAAAAACGAGACCGGCATTCGTAATGAAATGATAACTGAAATCAGTACCGCCAAAATAGAAACCCTTACAATAAGTCTTTTCGGCATCGTCATAGGAATTATTCTCGGTTGGCTGATCGGGGGTGGCATTTCAAAGCCGATAGTTCGGATGACCGGGGTAATGACTAAACTTGCTGACGGCCACCTGGGTTCCGAAGTTCCCGCCCGGGGCCGCAAGGACGAGATCGGCGAAATGGCTTCCGCGGTTCAGGTATTCAAGGAAAACGCCATACGTAACAAGGAGTTGGAAGCCGAGCAGGAACTACAGAAACGTCGCGCCGAGGAGGAAAAAAGAGAGCTGATGAATAATATGGCCGACGATTTCTATGCCAGTGTCGGCGGCGTCGTGGAGTCGGTTTCTTCGGCCTCGACCCAACTGCAGGCATCGGCGGCGTCGATGTCGGCAACGGCAGAGGAAGCCAGCGTTCAGTCAACCGCTGTCGCGGCCGCATCCGAGCAGGCATCAAGCAACGTACAGACGGTCGCGGCGGCGGCCGAGCAACTGTCAAGCTCGATAACCGAAATATCCAGTCAGGTAACCCAGTCTTCGAAGATTGCCGGCAAGGCGGTTCAGGACGCCCATAAAACCAACGAACAGATACAGGGGCTTGCCGATTCGGCCCAGGAAATCGGCGATGTGGTCGCGCTGATTACCGATATCGCGGACCAGACCAACCTGTTGGCGCTTAACGCGACTATTGAGGCGGCCCGGGCCGGCGATGCCGGCAAGGGCTTTGCCGTGGTCGCCTCCGAGGTCAAAAACCTGGCTAATCAGACCGCCAAGGCAACCGAAGAAATAAGCAACCAGATAAGCGGCATACAGGTCGCGACGAAAGAATCGGTGGAGGCGATCAAGGGTATCGGAAAAACCATAGGTGAAATTGACGAAATAGCATCGGCAATCGCCGCCGCGGTCGAACAACAGGGCGCCGCGACCAATGAAATAGCCCGCAACGTAGATCAGGCGGCATCCGGCACCAGGGAGGTTTCGTCCAATATTGCAGGCGTTACCCAGGCCGCCGGTGAAACCGGACATGCGGCGGGAGAGATACAAACCGCCGCCGCCGAACTGTCCCAGCAATCGACGACGTTAAAGACGGAGGTTGACAAGTTTCTTGCCCAGATACGTATGGGATAAGTTCTGCGGGGTACTTCTACGTGCAGGACCCGCAGCAGTTTCCGTCGCTTCCATGTTTAGCCGGCTTGGGCGGCATAATGACATGGACGAGATTGTCGGTGTCTTCGACCACTTTGACGGTAATTCCTTCGGGAATGTTTATTCCCGCTTCCCTTAGTACCGCGGTCGAGTCCTCCAGCAGACGCGCCTTGTAGGCATCATCGGTCCATGCCCGCTCCACCATTTTCGAGAAATCCGCATTGTCGTTTATGCTCATTTACTGTTTATCCTTGCCGGTTAGAGAGGGACGTCCCCCAGGGACGAAGTGAGGCCGGGGATTAAAGTAAACACGGCCCGACAATTCATTGACCTAAAACAATTGGCGGCCGAGTTGATGGTATATTACTCACAATCCACCATACTATAGACCTTTTACCGTCTCATCCATCAACATATCAACGACGGCGTTCAGTGCCTCTCTGTTATCCGCCCCCGCTTTGATCGCCTCATTGAAAAGTTCAAGCTGGCGGTGGGAACTGGTGCCCCGTTCCAATATCACCCGGCTGCGCTCAACATCTTCCGTACAGTCAAGCGCCTCGGCGTCTTCGTGGACCAGCTCAAGAAGTTCATCCAGAAGTTCCGCATAAGAGACGACCTCACCCCTGCCGAAATCAACCATCCCGCGGTCCATTCCATAGCGTTGCGCCCGCCAGCGATTCTCGTTAATCAGCATCGGCGCATATATGCGCCAGCGCTGGTTGTTGCGTCTTAGGCGATACAGCATTCGGATAATGCACTGGAAAAGGGCGGCTATGGCGACGGCGTCATCCAGTAGCGGGCAGACATCGGTAATCCGCATTTCCAGGGTTGGGAAAGTGGCGCTGGGGCGAATGTCCCACCACAGCATTGATGCGTCCTTGATCAGCCCGGCCTTGACCATGACATTCACATGGCGGCGGTATTCAGAGTAGGATTCAAAATGTTCAGGCAATCCGGTGCGCGGCAGTTCGTCGAAGATGCTGAGACGGTATGATTTCAACCCGGTATCCTGGCCGCGCCAGAATGGCGACGAGGTACTTAGCGCAAGAAGATGCGGCAGGAAATAGGTGGCCTGATTCAAAAGGTCAATACGGGTTTCCTCATCCTCTATGCCGACGTGAACATGCATTCCGCAGATCAGCATACGCCGTGCCACACCCTGCATATCCTTGGCCAGGATATTGTATCTCTCCTTGTCGGTATGCTGATGGTCGCGCCATTCCGAAAACGGATGGGTGGAGGCGGCAATCGGGGCCAGATCGTACTTGGAGGCGACTTCGGCAACGGTGCTTCTGAGCCATGCAAGGTCGTTTCTTGCCTCGCCGACACTGTTACGGACGTGGGTCGACACCTCAATCTGCGATTTCAGGAATTCCGGCTTTACCAGATCATCAATTCTCGCCGCACATTCTTCGAACATGGCTGGCGGGGGATCGCTGGACAGGTTACGACTGGCGCGTTCGACCAGCAGGTATTCTTCTTCTATGCCGATGGTAAATGATGGTTCTGGAAAAGGCATTATATCGACGGACCATTCATCTATTCTTTAAGTCCAAAACAATGCTTTTTTAATCTTGGCATTGTACTATGCCTAATCATTCAGATATTTTCGATAAAATACACCATAATATAACATTTTTTAATGCTTGGCCTTAATCCACCATGACACAGCGTAACTTCAAAGACGGGGATATCATTTTTCTTGCTGGCGATGCCGGTGACAGTGTCTTTACCCTCCTTGAGGGAAAGGTCGAGCTTTCCAGGTCGGGAGACGAGGGTCGGGTGCGGCTGGCTCTGCTTGATGAGCCCGGCAAAACGTTTGGAACCGCATCAGCCGACAATCCATCCGCCGGGAAACTGAGGCCCGCAACGGCCCAGGCGGTGGGCAGTGTGGTTGTCGACGAAACACCGTTGTCGAAACAGGGCAAGCCGGCAAAGTCACCTTCCTCCTCTCGTAAAAAGTCTTTCCTGGGTAATATCGTGCGGATGATACTGGGCGGTTCCGACACCGTAACCGAGCGTGGCCAGACATCCCAAAAAGCCCTGACCAATATGCAAGGGGTGCGGGCGGAACGCATAGAAATCAGGGTCGCAAAAATTGTCAGCGAACTTGACGCCGGAGATGGGGGTGATGCCGTCAGCGTCGATCACACCCCCCATATAGTCAAAGCCTTGAGCAAGCACAAAGGGGTGAGAGTCAAGGCTTTGAATAAAACCATACCGTCGACGGGACAATCCGTCGCCCTGCTTGAAGAGGCGGCGTCGATCTCGCGGGAATGGCTAGCCGACGCCAATGCCGACCTGCTGGTATGGGGTGAGGTTCCTCCATCGGGGACAACATTACATCTGCGTTTTATTTCTGCCATACCGGTGGATGATAGTCGTCCCGGCGGCTTTGAGCTTTCGACATCGCTTAATCTTCCGGTCGGCTTTGGCCCGGAAATGGCGCCGCTGCTTATGAGTACATGCCTCGCCGCGACCGCCCCTGCCACCGACGGCAAGAATGTCACTTTGGTCAAGATGCTGCCGGACGTCTTGTATGCCGCTCTGCCGATTGCCGAAAACCTGCCGGTAGACGTAATTTCAGCAGAGCGGGCGACTATTCTTATGTGTTTGGCTAATGCCATTGCGGTTGCAGCAAGTCAGGCCGCCAACAACAAAATAGCGGGCGAATTGTTCGAAAAATCGGCGAATACATACAAGTCGTCGCTGGCGCTGATGTCGCGTGAGGAAAATCAGTTCGAATGGGCCCTGGTGAGAAAAAATTTCGGCGAGGTAATGTTGGCGCTGGCCGATATCCGGAACGATAGCCAACTTCTCGACCAATCCGCCGACGCCTTTTCCGATTTTCTGAAAATAGTTACCAGGATTGAAGCTCCGCGCCTGTGGGCCTCGGTCCAGAGTAGCCTGGGCCTGGCTCTGTACCGCATAGATATCAGGGCCGGTGATGCCGAGGTTCTCAAACACTCTTTGGCCTCGTTCCAGGAGGCGCTTAAGGTCTACACCCGTGCCGATACCCCCCTGCAGTGGGCCGAGGTAATGAGTAACTTTGCTCAGGCGGCCCAGGTTTTGGGCAAGCAGTTGCGCAACCCGGAAGTCCTGGAAAAAGCGGTACACGCCTGCCAATCGGTGCTTGAGGTGCGCAAGAAAGAAAAAACGCCAATGCTCTGGGCGGCAACCCAGAACAACCTTGGCTCGGCATTATTCATGCTGGGAAAGATGACCGGCAATCATGAAAATATTGAGGGTGCAGCCGAAGCCTTCAGGCAGTCGCACGACTTTTACACATCCTATGGCGCCTTGAAACTAGCCAAGATAACGGAAAAAAATCTGTCATATGTTGAAAAGCTTCTGGAAAAAACCGCTCCGAAGGGAGTTCCCAGAATGCGATGGGAAACCGACGAACCCGAGAAAGATAAAAAACCGGTGGCAGACGAAAGCCAAAAAGGGCAGAAAAAGCCTACCTCGTAAGTCGGCTCCCAGCGATATATACCCGACAGTCGGAATACCCGTCGTGAAAGAAGTGATAGGTAAAGCCGGGCTGGGACAGGCCGCGCGGATCGTATAAATTCCACCCCATCTTGGCAATCCCGATTGTCGCCGTACCGGTCTTGCCATAGAACCCGATGGTTAAGCGAAGCTGGCGTATCTGACTAAACTCGCGTCGCTGGCAGGCCGCAGACAACGACTTGTTAAGGCTGCCGACATCCCAGAAGGGTTGCTTTGAATTGCCATACTGCCGTGCCGTGGCGGGCAAGCCGAAAAACAGAAAAACCGCCAAGGCAAAACCGCCAAGGCGACAAAAAGACAATATCTTCGAGACAGATTGCATAAACATCAATCCCCGTATGTCGATTCTGCTAACGGGCGTTTTTTAACCCGGATTCTTCCGGTTCGTAATTGTAGCAAAAAAACGTGTATAAAGCCAACTTTTCCGGTGGTGATTATTTGCACTGTCTTAAATTACACCTATTATCCACTTGGTCGCTTCCAACTCTCGTCAAGGAACTTTCCCGATGATTCCACGCTACAGCCGCCCCGAAATGGTCACCATTTGGCAGCCCGAAAATAAATTTCGGATATGGTTCGAGATCGAGGCCCATGCCTGTGACGCCCAGGCCGAGTTGGGGGTGATCCCCAGGGAGGCGGCAAAAGCAGTCTGGCAGCGGGGAAAGTTCGAGGTCGCAAGGATCGATGAAATCGAGCGTGAAACCCACCATGACGTTATCGCATTTCTGACAAATCTGGCCGAGCATGTCGGCGACGAGGCCCGTTTCGTCCACCAGGGCATGACCTCATCGGACGTATTGGATACCTGCCTGGCGGTTCAGTTGAGCCAGGCGGCGGACATTCTTCTGGATGATCTGGACCGTCTTCTTGATGCTCTTGAGCGTCGCGCAATGGAGCACAAGGACACCATTTGTGTTGGCCGCAGTCACGGCATTCACGCCGAACCAACTACATTCGGCCTAAAGCTTGCGGGCTTTTATGCCGAATTCCGGCGCAACCGCCAGCGCCTGGAAGCGGCGAGAAGCGAAATCGCCACTTGCGCCATTTCCGGGGCGGTCGGAACCTTCGCCAATATTGATCCATATGTCGAAAAATATGTGGCGAACAAAATGGGGCTTGGCATAGAGCCGGTTTCAAGCCAGATAATTCCCCGCGACCGACATGCCATGTTCTTTGCGACGCTTGGCGTGATCGCGGGTTCGGTGGAACGGCTGGCGACCGAGATTCGCCATCTGCAGCGTACCGAGGTCGGAGAGCTGGAAGAATATTTCGCGCCGGGGCAAAAAGGTTCCTCGGCGATGCCGCACAAGCGTAATCCGATTCTTTCGGAAAACCTTACCGGTCTGGCTAGAATAGTTCGCGCCAGCGTTGTCCCGGCAATGGAAAACGTCGCTCTCTGGCACGAACGCGATATATCTCATTCATCGGTAGAACGGATGATCGCGCCAGATGCCACCGTCACCCTTGATTTTGCCCTGGTCCGCCTTAGCCGGGTGGTTTCCAAGATGCTTGTGTATCCAGACATCATGCGCCGGAACCTTGATTCGCTGGGCGGGCTGATATTTTCGCAAAGGGTTCTTCTTGCCCTGACCCAGTCAGGCATGAGCCGCGAGGGTGCATATCAGGCGGTACAGCGCAACGCCATGGATGCATACCATGGAAAGGGGGAATTTCTGGCCCGTCTGAAAGACGATGCCGAGGTGATGAAACACCTGGATGATCGCGAACTTGATGCCATTTTCGACATCGACTACCACCGCAAACATGTGGACAGCATTTTTCAACGGGTTTTCGTAAAGTAGGGGCTGATCTTGCCTACAGCATCTAAATGGGTCTGGACCTAGCAGGCTGCTGAAAAAGTTACGAACATTTTGATATTACTCTGCCTTCAGGCACGTTTTGGATAATTTCTCGGTTATACAGGCAATTTTTATCGTAAATCTCCTGTATAAATGGCCATTTTTCCGGTTTCAGGCGGATTCCGGGTGTAATCACGGGCTTGTC
>CAZEFJ010000125.1:0-7140 GCA_964511465.1 uncultured Hyphomicrobiales bacterium | reverse complement strand
CGGCTAAAACGGAAAGCGCTGCGGCTTCAACGGAAAGCGTTGCGGCTTCAACGGAAAGCGCCGCAGCTGCAACAGAAAGCAAAACAAACGACAAGGTTAACGGCCATGCCGATGCCAATGACGGCAACGCTTCCGGCCCCGGCAATACATCTTCATCCCAGGCAGAGCCGAATAAAGAATCCACGACTGCTGAAGTTGCCGCGGTTACCGAAAAAAAGCCGGTGGTTGCCGAACCCATTACCGAACCACACGCAAATGCGGTTGAGGATTCTGCTCCTTCGTCTTCCCAAGCCTCCGGCGACGGTTCTTCTTCCGCCCCGGGCGATGCCGCGGCTGTAGAAACCACAGCTGATATCGCGGCGACAGCCCTTCCTGTCGGTCGGACATACGGACTGGAGAACGAAGGCTCTCGTATTACCGTGCGGGCCAAGAGCGATAGCTGGATTCAGGTTCGTGACGATATTGCCAATCAATTGCTGCTGACCCGTTTGCTTCGTCGCGGCGACAGCTATCGTGTTCCCAACCGTTCCGGATTGAAACTTCTTACCGGTAACGCCGGCGCCCTGGATATCCTGATCGACGGTGAGGCTGTTCCATCAATCGGGGCAACCGGTGTGGTTCGCCGTGGGGTGGCGCTGGATGTCGAAAGCCTGCGTCAGGGCACGGCTGTGATCGAGTGATGAGTACCGATAGTTTGTATCGCCTGATAAAGCGCCGCAAATGCCGACAAATTCATGTTGGTTCGGTTGCCGTGGGTGGTGACGCGCCAATAAGTGTTCAGTCGATGACCAACACCCTGACCAGTGATGTCGCTGCCACCGTGGCCCAGGTCCGGGCATTGGAGGAGGTCGGTGCCGATATCGTCAGGATATCATGTCCCGACGATGATTCCACCGCCGCCCTCAAGAGCATAATTTCCCAGGTCAATGTGCCGATTGTCGCGGATATTCATTTTCACCATCGTCACGCCATTGCCGCGGCCGAGGCGGGGGCAGCCTGTTTGCGTATAAATCCCGGCAATATCGGCTCTGCGCAACGGGTCCGCGAAGTTATCCGGGCGGCCAGAGATAATCAGTGTTCGATGCGTATCGGGGTCAATGCGGGCAGCCTGGAAAAAGACCTTCTCGATAAATACGGCGAGCCATGCCCCGAGGCGATGGTCGAAAGCGCGCTTAATCACGCCCGTATTCTCGAGGATAACGATTTTCACGAATTCAAAATCAGCGTCAAGGCGTCGAATGTTTTTCTTGCGGTTGCCGCCTATCGCAGCCTTGCCGGTTTGTGTGATTATCCGCTGCATCTTGGTGTCACCGAGGCGGGGGGCTTGAGAATGGGGGCGGTGTCTTCCTCGATCGGGATGGGGGCAATGCTTTGGGACGGTATCGGCGATACCATCCGGGTATCTCTGTCGGCGGACCCGGTGGAAGAGATAAAAGTCGGCTTCGACATTCTCAAGACGCTGGATTTGCGCCATCGCGGAGTGCGGGTTATTTCATGCCCGTCCTGCGCCCGCCAAGGCTTTGATGTGATAAAGACGGTGGCGGCGCTGGAAGAACGTCTGGCCCATATTGATGTCCCGCTTACCCTTTCGATCATCGGATGTGTCGTCAACGGTCCGGGTGAGGCGAGGGAAACCGACCTCGGAGTAACCGGCGGCGGCGAAGGCAACCATATGATTTACGTTGGCGGGGTTACCGATCACAAGATAGATAACGATACGATGATCGAGCATATAGTCGCCCTTGTCGAAGACAAAGCCAGGGAACTGCGGACGGAGGCAAATTAAATTGGCGCTTAAACCGGTTCGCGGCACCCACGATATTCTTCCCCAGGAAATGTTGCGTCACCGCCATGTCGAGGAGCGTCTGCGCGATATCGCGTCTGTTTACGGATATGGCGAGATTTCAACGCCGATTTTTGAGTCCACCGAGGTATTCTCCCGCACTCTTGGTGATACTTCGGATGTGGTGACCAAGGAAATGTACACCTTCGAAGACAAGGGCGGAGGTTCTATCACCCTTCGCCCCGAAAACACGGCTGGTGTCGCCAGGGCATTTATTTCCAACGGTTTGACACAGAGTTTGCCGGCCAAATTTTTTTACCGTGGGCCGATGTTTCGCTATGAACGTCCGCAAAAGGGCCGCCAGCGTCAGTTTCATCAGGTCGGGATAGAACTTATCGGGGTGTCAAAGCCTTTAGCCGACATCGAGGTAATTGCCCTGGCGGACCAGTTCCTTAATGCCCTGGGGGTGGCGGGAAAGACTGTTCTGGAAATCAATACACTGGGTGACGCTGCCAGTCGCACCGCCTACCGCGACCGGCTGGTGGATTATCTTCAGTCTTTTCGGGGCGGGCTTTCCGAGGCTAGTCGGGATCGGCTTGAGCGGAACCCTCTACGCATACTGGATTCCAAGGATGATGCCGACCAGGCGATTATTGCCGACGCGCCGCTTATCTCAGACAGCCTTAACGATGAATCCAAAGAGTATTTTGATCAACTGCTGGCCGGTCTTGAGGCAATAGGCATTTCATATCAGGTTAATTCCAGGCTGGTCCGTGGGCTTGATTATTACTGCCATAGCGTATTTGAATTTAGCACCGATGCCCTGGGCTCTCAGGGGGCGGTGATCGCCGGCGGTCGCTATAACGGTTTGATCGAACAGATGGGCGGATCGGCGACGCCCGCTACCGGCTGGGCCGGTGGGGTCGAGCGTCTTGCGATGCTGCTTGACGCCTCGATCGAGCCGGTTCGTCCAATAGTTATAGTGCCGGTAAGCGACGAGCAGGAAAATCGGGCGCTTGAGATTGCCCAGCAGTTGCGGCATTGCGGATTAACGGTTGAACTGGGCTTTTCCGGCAATGTGGGAAAACGGATGAAGCGGGCCAATAAAATGCAGGCCGTGGCAACGATTTTGCTGGGGCAGGACGAACTGGACCGTGCAGCGGTCGGTGTCCGGGACATGGAATCCGGTAAACAGGTGGAGGTGCCGCTGGCATCGCTAGAGGACCACCTGTCCCGATATCGTTAGCGATTATGGCGGCAACATTTTTCTCTGTCGGCCGTCCGTTGGTTGTCGGTGCTAATCACAGATCAAGTTCGATGATGCTGCGTGACCGTCTCTTTGTCGAAGACGATAAAGTCCCGGCCTTTCTTGACAGCTTGCGCCGCTCCGGGATCTCGCAGGCAATGGTCATATCCACCTGCGACAGGGTGGAGGTTCAGGCCATACATGCCGATAACGCTTACGCGGTCAAAAGTATACGTTCGATCATGGCCGATTATGTCGGCCTGGACCCCGCCGATATGGATGGCCAGATCTACGAGCTTAGCGATGAGCAGGCGGTGCGCCATATTTTTACCGTGCCGTCCTCTCTCGACAGCCTGATGATTGGTGAACCGCAGGTTCTTGGCCAGGTAAAGGCGGCTCGCCGGATGGCCCGTGATGCGGGGATGGTGGGGGCCGAACTCGAAGCCGTTTTGCAGGCTGCATTCGAGGCCGCGAAACGGGTGCGAAGTGAGACCGCAATAGGACAGAAACCGGTTTCCATGGCGACTGTGGCGGTTCAGTTGGCAAAAAATCTGCACGGATATCTGGAAAAATGCAGCGGATTGCTGGTCGGTGCCGGAGATATGGGTGAACTTGTTGCCTCAAGTTTTATTTCCGCTGGTATCGGCCATTTTACCGTTACCCACCCGAATGAGGCGAGGGCGGAAACCCTGGCCCAGTCCCTGGATTGTCACGTTGCCACGTTCGAGACCCTGTCATCGGCCTTGGCGGAAGCCGATATTGTCCTTGCCTCCATGGGGACGCGCCGCCACATATTAACCGCCGACATGGTTACATCAAGTTTGCGTAAACGTCGTCACAAACCGGTGTTACTGATTGATGCCGCCATACCTTGCGATGTTGAGCCGGCGGTAAATCGCATTGACGAGGCTTTCCTGTATGATCTCAACGATCTGGAACAGGTCGCCATGGAAGGTCGTGCCAATCGCGAGAGCGAGGCGGTGGCGGGATGGAAAATCATTGATGAGGAGGTCGCCGGTTTTTTGCGCCGACGTTCGGAACGTGTCGCCGTTCCAACCCTGAGCCTGCTTCGTGCTCATTTTGAGGCAGAGCGTGAAAGAGCCTTGGCCGACGCCGATAATGATGCTGAAAAGGCCACCCGTCTGCTGGTTAACAGATTGCTGCATGGTCCGTCGAAAGTAATGCGCCTTACCGCCGGGGCCGCCGGTCATGAAAATGATAAAAACGACTGGTATGATGTGGAACGCACGCTAAGGCGATTGTTTCTACTTGAAGATATTGAAGATGACAGCGCTGCGAGGCCATCGAAAGATGTTCCCCTCGGCCAACCGGAGGATGAATAATTGAGCCTGGAAGGAAACCTTGATCGGGTTGTTGCCAGATATAGCGAACTGGGGGACATCCTGGCCCGCCCCGAAACCCCGTCACTGGCTGATTTTGCGCAGATATCAAAGGAATATTCAGACCTCAGCCAGGTTGTTTCGGCGATCAATGAATTACGCGATGCGAAAAGCGAAATGAACGATCTGGATGCCCTTATGAATGATCCGCAAAGCGATGCGGAAATGCGCTCGCTTGCCGAAGATGAGTTTGTCGAACTGAAAGAAAAGCTGCCTGAACTTGAACGCTATGTTCAGCTTCTTCTTTTACCCAAGGACGAGGCCGATGAAAAGAACGCCATTCTGGAAGTGCGGGCCGGTACCGGCGGCGACGAGGCTGCACTGTTCGCCGCCGACCTGTTCAGGATGTATAGCCGCTATGCCGAATTAAAAAAATGGAAGTTCGAATCAATGCATATCAGCGATACGGGCATCGGAGGCTACAAGGAAGGTATTGCTTCGATATCCGGGCGGGGCGTTTTTGCCCGGCTGAAATTCGAATCCGGGGTACACCGTGTTCAGCGTGTTCCGACGACCGAATCCAGCGGCAGGATCCACACCTCTGCGGCGACTGTCGCGGTGATGCCCGAGGCCGAAGAAGTCGATATCCAGATTAACGAAAGCGACCTGCGCATTGATGTTTTCAGGGCCAGCGGTCCCGGCGGCCAGTCGGTCAACACCACCGATAGCGCGGTGCGTATAACCCATATTCCTTCCGGCATTGTGGTTTCCCAGCAGGACGAAAAATCCCAGCACAAGAACAAGGCAAAGGGAATGCGGGTGCTGCGGGCCCGCCTCTATGAAAACGAGCGCCAGACTAAGGATGCCGAACGGGCGGCACAACGCAAAAGCCAGGTCGGCTCGGGCGATCGCTCGGAACGCATCAGAACATATAATTACCCCCAGGGAAGGGTGACCGATCACCGTATCAATCTCACTCTTCACAAGCTGCCGGATATAATGAATGGTGACCTTGAAGAACTGATAGATGCACTAAGTGCCGAGGATCAGGCCCGGCGGCTGGCAGAGATTAAATGAACATTGCCCCGGCACCGGTTGTCGCCGTCTCTGTCGGCGAAGCAGTGCTTGAGGCCGGTCGCAGATTGTCGCTGGCCGGGGTAGATACGGCGCGGCTTGATGCGCGGGTGCTGCTATGCCACGTTCTCGAATGCGATCCGTCTTACCTGTTGGCGCACTCCGAAGCTCCGCTTGGCGACGAACAGGAAAATCTTTTTAACAGATTGCTGGAACGGCGTGTTCGGCGCGAGCCTGTGGCGTATATTCTCGGAAGACGGGAATTCTGGGAACTGGATTTTATGGTTAACCGGAATACCCTCGTTCCCCGCCCGGACTCGGAAACCCTTATCGAGGCGGCGCTGGAACGGCTTTCGGACCGAAACGCGGATATAAAGATTCTTGATCTTGGTACCGGCAGCGGGTGCCTTTTGCTTTCATTGTTGCATGAATTTCCGAATGCTTACGGAATTGGAGTGGATGTCAGCGTGTCCGCCCTTTCTCTTGCCCGGGCCAACGCCAGGGCCCTGGGCATGGATGGTCGTGCCGGATTCTTTGGCGGAAACTGGGGGGCTGCGGTCAAAGGGCATTTTGACCTTGTCATTGCCAACCCGCCATATATCGCCGATGCCGATGTCGGCGGGCTGGAACCGGAAGTAGCCGTTTTCGAGCCTGAAGGTGCCCTGTTCGGCGGTGCGGATGGCCTGGAATGCTATCGTGCAATTGTCCCGTATCTGCCCGGTCTGACCTCACCGGGCGGCATGGTTATTCTTGAAACGGGTTTTGGTCAGGCCATGGTGGTAGCTGGAATGATTCGTAAAGCAGGTATGCAAGTTATTGATATAAAACATGATCTATCGGGGGTTGAGAGGTGCGTAGTTGCTTTGCCGGGCGATTAGTTGCGGGGTGTAAAAAAAAGGTTGGAAAGAGATCGTTTCCCGACTAGTCTCGCTGGCTATGGGGTGATTATTTTAAGCCTTGGGGCTTTCTAGCTGGCCCGTTTAATGACGGTACGGCGAGGTTATCACCTTTCCTCTCATTGCATATCCGCGGGCTTTAGAAATTTTCTTGGCTTGTCTTGCATGCTTTTTCCGAGGACCGAGAGGGATAAATCATTTAATCCTGTAACCGTAGTTAAAATGAAACATGTAAATAATCCCAGACGTGGACGTTCAAGAAACAATGGCAAGCGCCATTCATCACCCAGTGGTCGCAACTTTGGCGGCGGTGGCGGTGGCGGTGGCGAGGCCAAGGTAAGGGGCACGGCAAAGCAGGTATTGGACAAGTACCTTGCCTTGGCCCGCGATGCCGCAGCGGCGGGCAATCGTGTTACTTCTGAGGGTTACTTGCAGCATGCGGAACACTACTATCGGATTCTCAATGCGGAATCCTCCGGCGATGGGCAAAGCGCCCGTAACCGAAGGAGGCCTTCGGATCACGAAAAACCCAAAGCCGATCATATCGGTAAAACTGAAGGTGCGGTGAAAAGAGAGCCTTCCGGTGACGATGTGCAAGCTGGCGACGATACGCAAGCCAGCGACGATGCGCAGACGCCCGAGCCCGAGGATGATCCGACCCCGAAGCCAAAGACCGCCGCCACTGCCTAGAGTCTTTCCGGATTAAATTGACCCATTCCGACAGGCCCTTTCGGCCCATGGCTGCCGTCAGGAGCCTTGGCCGTAGCAAAGGCTACGCCCTGCGACACCTTCCTTGCCATG
>CAZEFJ010000124.1:0-7175 GCA_964511465.1 uncultured Hyphomicrobiales bacterium | reverse complement strand
CCTCGGCATCCGGGTTGGTCCACGAACTCTGAGCCGACACCGCCACAGGGGACAGCACCAACGGAACCACAAGAACTGCTGCCGCAATAACGCGGCTTCTTTCCGATGTCATGATCGCTCCATTATTGCCCGCACAATGCGGGAATGAACACCTGAACATGTACTATTCATAGGTTATATTTTATCCACTAAAACGTAGTTTTCCATCAGATATGCCAACAATCATGACAAGGCCGATGCTTAGAACTATATAGCCCAGGAATGTCAACGAGATAGCCTCCATGCTAACCCCATAATCAATCACCCAGCCCATGGCTACCGGGGCCAGTGATGTCGAGAGTACCATTATAGAGGTAGAGACAGAACGGATCGAGCCGAGATGCCTGACCCCGTAAATCTCGGCCCACATCGACCCCACTATGATATGGCTGGCACCGGTGGTTATCCCCGCCATGATCATATAAAAAAGCGCAACTCCAGGATTGTCCATAACCGCTATGCCGAGAATACCAAAACCCAGAGGCATAAGGTAAAAAGGCAGCAGCCGAACTGCCTTGAAACGATCGACAAGCGGGCCCGACACTAACGACGACCCAACATTAGCGACCGCATAGCCGACAAAGCATGTCGCTATCCAGGCCAGGCTCCAGCCCTTGGATTCGGCCAAATGGACCTGATGGAAAAACATTCCGGTAAGAATAAAAGGCGGTGCTATTACCGCAGGGAGAACAAGATAGAACCGTGGGTCCCTCAATACTTCCTTGCGTGACCAATGTTTTCTTGTCGTCGACGCCCCATCTTTCGGGCTGGCCGTATTCCTGATATGCCGTTCGTGTCTGACATCGTGAGCCTCAAGAAGCCACAATACCAATGGAACAAGGACAATCACCAACAAGCCACCAATAGCCATCCAGGTTCCCCGCCAGCCAAGAATACCGGCGGCAAATACGGCCAGGCTCGGCAATACCCCCTCACCCAGTGAATACCCGAACGAAGCGATACTTACTGCCGTGCCTCGCTGGTCATCAAAATAGCGTGCCATGCTGGTTGCCGCGATATGTCCCATCAGCCCCTGGCCCGACAGTCGCAACGCGAATATGGACAGGAAAAGCAAAATGACCGAGTCCGCCAACGCCAGCAAAAAACAGGCCGCGATAAGACCGATGCAAACCATCGAACTGTAAAATTTCAGGCCGACGTCATCGATTTTCGACCCTAACCATAAAAGGAATAACGCACTGGCAAGCGTAGCCAGCGAGTACACGGCCCCAAATTCGCCGTGTGACAGCGCAAATTCAGATCTTATGTTATGACCAAATAACGATATGAAGAAGGTCTGCCCAAAATTTGCAAAGAAGGTAAGCGCCACCCCAAAGGCAAGAAACCGCTTGTTTTCAAAGGCAAATATCAGATAGCTGGAAAGTGCTTGTTTTACAGGTTTTCCCCCATACTAAACGACAACCGGCGCCTACGCAGAGATCCCGGCTACGATAATATGCGGTGACGCCACCAGGACTTGAGCCCGATTGAGAATACCGGCTCGTAATGTTTGATCGTACTGGATTCGACGACCTGTTTTATCTGATTATCAAGAACGAACGCCTTGCCCTTGACCAGTACGACCGTGACCGCATGACCAATCTTCAGGTTGAGATCCTTAACCACCACCACTCTTATCTCGTCGTCAGAGAAACCAAGCATCTTAAGCGAGAGGAACTTGGCGATGGAGAAATCCTCACAATCGCCAAATCGTGAAAAAAACTCACCCGGTGAAGACCAATAGTCCTTTTTGCCCCAGTTGACATTGTCGGTAATGTACTTGGCCTGGTTCATATACCGGTTAACTTCCTTAACCTGCGTCCATTTATCTTTTTTGCTGATCTTTTTAATAAATTTCATCCAGGCATTGTAATGGCATTTATTGAGTTTGGTTGCCGTACAATCACCCTTCACCTTTGCCCGCTCCTTGGTATAGCGGTCGAGAGCGGAAAGCCATTTTTTGAACGGCTTCAGATTCTTGGATTCAATTTCCACGCTATTGAAGAAGCTGGGACGCGCACTAACACCGGCGATCGCGGCATCGGTGGAAACCATTGTTGCTGAAAATGAAAGAATGCCCAGAAATACGGCAAAAGACAAAAAACCGGAAAAAAATTTTGGCTTCACAAAAGGCCCGTCCAATTCAATCGCAGACAGCAAATATTTTTATTAATTCAGCTACAATATGAGCGGCTATTATAGTACTTTCAGACGCTTGGCATCAAGGCGTATCATCCATAGTCGCCGATATGTGAACATGGATGACCGTTTCTTACTTGCTTACCGTTCAAGATGTCGCAACAATCTGGAACAATCGAAATTAATTAGGGCAGTATCCTTTGAAATCAGAGATTTGATAGTGCCATTTCATGGCCCCAAAGGACACTATGGGAGGGTTGCATGAGTGATCAGGCAGGGCCGGAGCAGGCTCCACCAAGAAGAATCAACTGGGTCGCCGTAGGTATCTGCGTGGCATTGGCGGCAGTCATCGCCGCAGCTGTTTATTTTGCCCTGAATTTTGTCGATAATGAGCGCAAGAGAGATCTGGTGGCATGGCAGGTACGCCTTGGAATTGTCGCCGACAGCCGGGCCGCCGACGTTGACAAATGGGCGGAGGAAAATTTTGCAACCATGCGCTCTCTTTCGGAGAACGCCTCGCTACAGCTTTACATGACCGAACTTGAAATGAGCGCGGGAGACAAATCAGGGGTTACCGATGAGCCTGCCCAGGCGACTTACCTTAGAAACCTGCTTATCGCAACGGCGGAGCGAACCGGCTTCAAGCCCCCCGCGAATGTCGGAGAAGTAAGGGCAAATATAGAAAAGGCCGGCGTCGCCGGTATCGCCCTGACCGATGCCGATGGCCGCCTGATAGTAAGTACCTCTGGAATGCCCCCCATATCCGGAAAAATCCGTGCCGCCATAGCAACGGCCCTGGACGGGGAACCGGCGCTGATTGACATGTTTATCGGTGCCAGCAACCTGCCGACAATCGGTTTTGTGCTGCCGGTTTTTGGCATTCAGGACGATAGCGGAGGAACCAAGGGGATAGGCGTGGTCGTCGGCATGCGAGTCGTCGACAATGAACTGTTTGATCGTCTCGCCCAACCGGGAGAAACATCCAAGACATCAGAAACCTATATTGTCAGAAAGAATGGCGGAACGGTGGAATACCTTTCTCCGCTGGCCGACGGCACGCCACCGTTGAAGCGCCGCATGGCGATAGACACGGCAAATCTGGCAGCGGCATATGCGCTGGAAAAACCGGGTGGGTTCGCGGTAAAGCGTGACTATAAGGGCGAAGAGGCTCTTGTCTCATCGCGCTCGCTGGGCAACCTGCCGTGGGTTCTGGTCCGCAAGGTTTCCAAGGCCGAGGCACTGTCCGATACCGAAACCAGGCTGAACACCATATTCACCGTTTTCGTTCTGATAATTATCGGTGTAACCGTTACCATATTTGCCGTCTGGAAGCACGGCAGTTCACTTCGCGCCACCCAGGCTGCGGAAAAGTCACGAATCGCTGCCGAGCGCTTCGAAAATATGTCCAAGTTCATGAGTCTGGTAACCAACAGCCAGCCGACCAAAATTGTCGCCGTAACCGGGGACACCAAATACACCTTTGCAAATGAGCCCGCCGCCGAAAAAACCGGCATAAGCGCGGCCGACATGGTCGGCAAGACCATGGCCAGTGTTATTGGTCCGGTAAAGGCACAGGTATACGCCGATATTAACCGCGAAATACTCTACCGATTTGCCAAAAGCGACGACGCCATAGCCGAGCGTGAATCACATATACATACCTTTGGTGAAGATGGTGACGAAGATTTCCAGGTAATTAAATCAGACCATATTCCACTGCGCGGGGACCGTGACTATCCACCAGGCGTGTTGATGATTTTTGACGACATAACCGAACTTACAAAAGAACGCCGACGCAGCGAAAAGATGCTTAACCAGTTGATCGGCACCCTGGTTAGCGTGGTTGACCGGCGTGATCCTTTCTCGGCTCACCATTCCTGCCGTGTTGCGGATGTCGCCAGTAAGATTGCCATGGAAATGGACCTCTCCAAATCGGAAATAAAAACCGTTGATATTGCCGGAAAATTGGTAAATCTGGGAAAGATATTCATACCGCCGGAACTATTGACCAAGACTGAAGAGCTGACTCCCGAGGAACGCGCACTGATAAGCAACAGCTATCTGGTAAGCGCCGATCTTATGCGGAGCGTGGATTTTGAAGGGCCGGTGACCGAGACCATCCGCCAAATGGGCGAGACCTGGGATGGGACAGGCCCGCTGGGCATCAAGAAAAACGAAGGCCTTGATACGGCCCGTATTCTTGGCGTCGCAAATGCGTTTGTCGGCATGATCAGCCCTCGGGCGTATCGCGGCGCACTGACTTTCAACAAGGTAAGCAGCATACTTCTGGAGCAGTCCAACTCAAGATTCGACCGCAAGCCGGTCTCCGCCCTTATAAACTTCCTTGAGAACCACGGCGGAATTGAATTGTGGTCAAACTTCCGCGATGCCCCGGAAGAATAATTCATCCGACGAAGTGACCGTCACCACTTTGGATGGCGCGCCGGAGCCCGCAAGCACACAACCAAAGCCGACGATCGAGGGGGCTTGGAAAACTGCGATATCCCACCATCAGCAGGGGCACCTTAAGCAAGCCGAAAATATATATCTGAAAATTCTGATATCCCAATCAAAAAACGCCACCCTGCTAGGCAATCTTGGCGCCGCGTTCAGGGGACAGGGGAAACTTGACGAGGCGATAGCCTGTTACCGGAGAGCGATAAAAATAGACCCCGATGACGGCCAGATTTACAACAACCTGGGAAACGCACTAACCGACCGGGGAGATAAAGAAAAAGCCGCCGCCTGCTACAGGCAAGCGACGAAAAGCAACCCTGATCACAGCCAGGCCTGGTTCAGTCTGGCTAACGCGCTTCAATCCCAGGGGAAACTTGAAGATGCAGTGAAGCACTATAACAAGGCCATTGATCTGGACCCGTCCTGCCTTGAGGCATGTATGCGGCTTTCCGCAATTCAAAAATCACTTGGTAACGAAGCAGGTGCCAGGAAAACGCTAACTAGCGGGATTCGTAACAACCCACGTTATTCGATCCAATGCACCGGCAAAGCCAAGGCATCGGTATTGATCCTTATGGGGTTTCAGGATTGTGATTTTGATCTGACCGGCGATCATGCTCCAAAAATATCGGGAGGACACTTTTCAACCGTTGAATTTATCAAAAAGGATCAATTCTCACAGTGCATGTTTCTTATTCTCGACAACAACCTTATGAAGCACAGGGACGACCTGCCAGCATACGACATCATGGTAAACTCCATAGCCTGCCCGGATCGCGAACCACGCTCATTGAGAGCCGTTTCAAGATTTCTCCTCGACAAAGGTGACATGCCCATTGTCAACCATCCTGACGAGGTTCTTAAAACAACCCGCAACAATAATTATACGCGTCTTAAAAAAATTGACGGAATTACTTTCCCAAAGACAATCCGACTTTCGACAAAAAACCTGTCCCGCAACGAAATTATTGAAAAAATAAGAAAGAACGGTTTTGTGGCTCCGTTTATCATACGAAGGGTCGGCACCCAGACCGCAGTTTCCACCCGCAAAATAGAACATATTGACGAAGTAAGTGATTACCTTTCGGAAACCGACGGCGATACCTTTTATGTCATCACGTATGTAGAAAACTTTTTCCGGGATAAATACCATAGAAAACTAAGAGTGTTCTGCATTGACGGAAAATTGTATCCCGTAGTCTGCCATATTGACAAAGTATGGAATGTTCACGGCGGTAATCGCAAAGACATGATGAAGAAAAACAAATGGATGCAGGATGAGGAAAAGAAATTTTTTTCTGACTGCAAAGGATACATCGGTGGTAAAAATTACAAGATACTTGAAGGGCTTTATAACGAGATCCGGCTGGACTTTTTCGGAATTGATTTTACCCTTCTTGCCGATGGCTCGATCATGATATTCGAGTTGAACCCGGCAATGAGGCACAGCCTGGACCACGCTGAAAATTTTCCCTACATGCGACCTTACCTGGAGAAAATATCGACCGCGTTCAAAAAAATGGTAATCGGGAAACTACGCCAGAAATAATTGTCTGAAAAACAAAAGGCCGCCCCCTATGCAGGGGGCGGCCATATTAATGGCTGATCAGTTTGAGCCATCCAAGGTAATCGTTACACCAGAGTCATCCGCAGTAACCGTATAGCCATCGCTGGGAGGAGTATCGCCTCCGTCACCTCTGGCAGTAGTCAAGGCGCTGTTTATTGCATCGGCATTTCCGCCGACCACCGTAACCGAGGCAGTATCCTGATCGTCACCACCACCCATGGTAATGGTAACATTGCCTTTACCGTCATCGGCCACCGTCATTTGGTCAAGGTTGAAGTTCTCAAAGACAAGTGAGTCGCCGACACCAAAATCATTTATGGTATCGGACCCGTCACCTGCTCCCAGGACAAAGGTGTCACTACCGGAACCGCCGGACATCGTATCGTCACCGGAACCGCCATATATAGTGTCGCTGCCGGAACCTCCATAGATCGTATCATCACCTGATCCGCCGTATATGGTGTCGTTTCCAGAGCCGCCATGGATTGTATCGTCACCAGAACCACCATAAATATCGACATCGGCATTGTCGTCATAACTGCCTTTCATAGTGATGGTATCATCACCTGATCCGCCATAAACATCGATATCGGCATCGTCGCCATAGCTGCCGCTAAGAGTAATCGTGTCGGACCCGTCACCGCCGCTGACATCAACGTCATCGTCAAAGCTGCCATTCAACGTTATGACGTCATCGCCGGAACCGCCGTCGACGCTAACATCGTCATCGTAATCGCCGCGAAGCGAGATCGTATCATTACCGGAACCGCCGTCGACGCTAACGTCATCATCATAGCTGCCGCTCAGCCCAATCGTATCATCGCCGGAGCCACCGTCGACGGTAACGTCATCGTCATAATTTCCGCTAAGACTTATCTTGTCATCGCCCGAGCCGCCATCAACGGTAACGTCGTCGTCATAGTCGCCACGAAGCGAGATCGTGTCATTGCCGTCACCACCGTCGACGGTAACG
>CAZEFJ010000123.1:0-7214 GCA_964511465.1 uncultured Hyphomicrobiales bacterium | reverse complement strand
AGCCTGGGCGACTGGGAGGGGCTTGAATGGAATAGCCTTATCGCATCGAAAGACGGTGCATGTCGGCGATTCTGGCAGGACCCCGGCAATATTGCGCCGCCGGGCGGTGAAAGTTTTGCCGATCAAATCAGCCGGGTTGCCGGGATCGTGCGACGGTTCAACGTCGAATATGCCGGGGCCGACATTGTCGTGGTGTCTCACGCCGGGACCGTCCGCGCCGCTCTGGCGATCGCGCTTGGGCTAAATCCCGGACAGGCTCTTTCATTCAAGGTGGCGAACCTGTCACTAAGCAGGCTGGACCATATATCCGGCGACGAAGGCAATGACCAATGGCGGGTGGCCGGGGTCAATATTGAACCCTTGTAGGAGTTGGATTTATCCACCAAACTCGGGAGCCTGTGCTACCCTGCCCGTTTTTAAGGAGATACCTAACGTTGATATCCACCGCACCCGATCCGTTACCCCCCATAACCCTGATTTTGGGAGGTGCCAGTTCCGGCAAGAGCACCTTTGCCGAGCGCCTGATTAACGCCCGTGGGAAAGGTGTATACCTTGCCACCGCCGAAATAAGCGACCCCGAAATAGCCGAGAAAGTCCGCATCCACAAGGGTCGGCGCGGAGAAAACTGGATTACCGTGGAAGAGCCGCTGGAGCTGGCCGCGGCACTGGAAAGCAGTGACATGGCGGAACGGATGGTGCTGGTTGAATGCCTCACTACCTGGCTTTCAAACCTGATGGCGGCGGGGCGCGATATCGGCGCCGCTACCGGCGAGCTGATTTGCACCCTTAGCAAACTTTCCCAACCGGTGGTACTTGTCTCCAACGAGGTCGGCCTTGGCGGAATTCCGGCAAACGATGTCGCACGCGCCTTTCTAAATGCCGCCGGTCAACTGAACCAGATGGTGGCAATGACCGCTGACCGGGTCATTCTGGTCACCGCCGGTTTGCCTCTGGTGCTCAAGAAAGTAGATAAATGAAAATTCCCGCTACCGTGGTTACCGGCTTCCTCGGAGCCGGCAAGACCTCCCTCATTCGCCATATTCTTGAAAATGCAATGGGGCGGCGTATCGCCCTGATTATCAACGAATTTGGCGACCTTGGCATTGACCGGGAAATGCTGCTGGGATGTTCGGCTGCCGGCTGTGCCGATGACGACATGGTGGAACTTGCCAACGGCTGTATTTGCTGCACCGTCGCCGACGAATTTCTGCCGACCATGGAGGCCCTTTTATCAAGACCGTCACCGCCGGACCATATCATAATAGAGACCTCGGGACTGGCCCTGCCCAAACCCCTGGTCAAGGCCTTCAACTGGCCCGAGGTTCGCTCCAGGGTGACCGTTGACGGCGTGATCACGGTGATCGACGCCCCGGCCGTCGCCGCCGGTCGCTTTGCCGACGACCCCGATGCGATAAACGCCGAACGTCTGGCCGACGCGGCGCTTGACCATGAACAGCCGCTTGAAGAAGTGTTTGGCGATCAACTTAACTGTGCCGATCTTGTCGTTCTGAATAAGACGGATATCCTCGATAATCAGACGCTGACAGCGGTGCGGGACGAGATTAAGACCGGCCTTCGTCCCGGCGTCAAAATTATCTCGTCGGTCCACGGGGTGGTTCCAAGTGCGGTTGTCCTGGGCCTGACGGCAGAGGTGGAAAAAGTTATCGACAGCCGTCCTTCATGCCATGACGGTGAAGAAGAACACGACCATGATGATTTCACTACATTCGTCGTCAATCTAGGGGAGATCAACGATCCGGCAGCGTTGGAAAAGCGGATAGTAATAGCCAGCACGGATCATGATATTCTAAGAATCAAGGGCTTTGTCGATGTCGCGGGCAAGGAGATGCGCCACGTAATCCAGGGAGTCGGAACAAGAATCCAGCGTTACTATGATCGTCCCTGGCAATCGCACGACGAACGCCGCAGCCAACTGGTGGTAATCGGCGAGAAGGGAATAGATCAGGCCGCCATCCGGTTGGCGCTGGAAGTTTCATAAGTGCATCTTCTCGCCGCCCGTCCAGGCGATATTGCGGATGGCTCGGAGGCTGTCGATCTGGGCCAGAGTCCGGGTGATATTGTCGTCTTGTCGGCGGCCGAAACCGAACTGGCCTGTCTTGCCGAGGCCCGCTCAAGGCTGACGGCGGACGGTTTTCCCTCTTTGCGCCTGGCTTCTCTGCTAAATCTTGCTCACAACATGTCGGTCGATCTTTATCTTGAAAGTGTCATCCGCCATGCCCGGCTGGTAGTGGTGCGGCTGCTTGGCGGGCGATCTTACTGGCCCTACGGGGTTGAACAGGTTTTGCAGACATGCACCGATACCGGCATTCCCGTCGCCTTTCTGCCCGGCGACGACCAGCCGGACCCGGAACTTTTAGAATATTGCAGCGTTGCCGCCGATATCAGCCATCGCCTGTGGCAGTATCTGGTTCATGGTGGCGTCGCCAATGGTCGCGAGTTTCTTAATTACTCGGCCCATCTTATCGGTCACAAAGCCTCATGGCTCGAACCCAAGCCCCTGTTGCGGGCCGGGCTGTACTGGCCTGGACATGGTGATTGCGACATCGAAACTGTTTGCCGCAACTGGCGGAAAGGTGCGCCGACCGCAGCCCTGGTGTTCTATCGCGCCCTGGTTCAGGCGGGCAATCTTGGAGCCCCGGACGCCCTGATCGACGGGCTTATACGGGCCGGGCTCAACCCCCTGCCGGTGTTTGTTGCAAGTCTTCGTGACCAGCTGGCGGCGGCGACCATGGAAAATATCCTCAACCGACATCCCGCCGATGTGACACTGAATGCCACCGCTTTCGCGGTATCGTCCCCGGGCGCTGATTTCGGCGGCTCTCCGTTCGGCAACGGGCCGGTAATCCAGATTATTTTCGCCGGCTGCAATCGGCAACGCTGGGCCGAAGGAACAACCGGACTGGCGGCTCGCGATATCGCGATGAATGTCGCCCTGCCCGAGGTTGACGGGCGGATAATCAGCCGGGCCGTTTCTTTCAAGGGCCTAAAAGAACGCGACAAGGAATGCGAAATCGACATCGTCGCCTATCTGCCGGAGCCGGATCGTATCGATTTTGTCTCGCAACTGGCTGCGAATTGGGCCGAACTTGGCGGAAAACAGCCCAACCAACGCCGGATCGGGCTGATTCTGGCCAACTATCCCAACCGTGACGGGCGGATCGGTAACGGGGTCGGACTGGACACCCCGGCGGCGACCGTCGGCGTGCTTGAGGCGCTGAACGACGCCGGATACGATGTTGCCGATATCCCGGACGACGGGGAAGAACTGATAAACCGGCTGCAACGGGGTCCGACCAACGCCGATCTCGCCGGGCGCGAAATCGTCGAAACGCTTTCCCTGGCGGCCTATGAAAATTATTTCAGCAATCTGCCGATAAGCGTCCGCGAAAAGGTTGAGGAACGCTGGGGGCGACCGAAAGACGATCCCTTCTTCGTTGACGGCAGCTTCGCCATTCCGGCATTCAGATGTGCCAATGTCGCGGTCTGCCTGCAACCGGCACGCGGCTACAACATTGATCCGGCAAGCAGTTATCACGACCCGGACCTTGCACCGCCGCACGGATATCTGGCCTTTTATCTTTGGCTAAGAACTGAATTCGCGGCCGATGCCGCGGTCCATATGGGCAAGCACGGCAATCTGGAATGGCTTCCCGGCAAGTCCTTGGCATTGTCTAATGACTGTTTTCCGGAAGCGGCCTTCGGCCCTATGGTCAATATATATCCGTTTATCGTCAACGACCCCGGCGAAGGTGCACAGGCCAAACGGCGAACCCAGGCGGTTATCATAGATCATCTTACACCGCCGCTAAGCCGGGCCGAAAGCTATGGGCCGCTACGCAATCTTGAACGGCTGGTCGATGAATATTACGACGCGGCGGGGCTTGATCCTCGTCGTCTGGGGGTACTGAAACGCGATATTCTCGATCTTTGCCATTCGTCCGGTCTTGCCGCCGATCTTGGTTTTGATCCCGCCGACAATCAGGATGATGATTTAAGAAAACTTGATAACTATTTGTGTGAGCTGAAAGAAATGCAGATTCGTGACGGCCTGCATATCTTTGGCCAGTCACCCCGGGGCGAACAGTTAACCGGGCTTCTGGCGGCCCTGGTTCGCAGCCCGCGCGGCGATGGTGCCTCCCTGATTCGCGCCCTGGCCTCTGATCTGGACATGGCATTCGATCCTCTGGATTGCCAGATGGCCGATCCCTGGCCCGGACCAAGGCCGGAAATTCTTGCATCGAGTGATCCGTGGCGAACCAACGGCGATACCGTCGAGCGACTGGAGGGGCTGGCCGGTGATCTGATTTCAGGCGCTTGTGCGACAGCCCCCGAATGGACCGCCACCGGGGCGGTGATGGAAGAGCTGGAAAAGCACATCCGCCCGGCCACCGAGGCTTGTGGCGAACGGGAGATGAAGGGTTTGCTTGATGCCCTCGACGGGCGCTTTGTCGAGCCGGGACCGTCCGGTGCGCCGAGCCGCGGGCGGATCGACGTTTTACCGACGGGGCGCAACTTCTATTCGGTTGATACCCGTACCGTGCCTACCCCGGCGGCCTGGAAACTGGGCTGGAAGTCGGCTTCGATGCTGG
Organism: uncultured Hyphomicrobiales bacterium; assembly: GCA_964511465.1. Classification (GTDB taxonomy): domain Bacteria; phylum Pseudomonadota; class Alphaproteobacteria; order Rhodospirillales; family 2-02-FULL-58-16; genus JAZFTA01. Next base: position 2,604 of record CAZEFJ010000123.1, on the reverse strand, counting down.
TCGAACGATACATGCAAGACCATGGCGCATGGCCCAAAAGCATGGCGCTTAGCGCCTGGGGAACCTCCAACATGCGAACCGGCGGCGACGATATCGCCCAGGCCCTGGCGCTGATTGGGGTCCGGCCCCGATGGGATGATACTTCGTACCGGGTGTGCGGATTCGAGGTCATGCCGGCCGATATCCTTGGCCGTCCCCGGGTAGATGTGACGCTCAGAGTGTCTGGATTTTTCCGCGACGCCTTTCCCGGCCTGATAGACCTTTTTGATTCGGCGGTTCGCGCCGTCGCCGAACTTGACGAAGCAAGCGATATCAATCCACTAAAGACCAATATTGAATTAAAGACTAAAGAACTGGAAGCGACGGGTCTTTCCACCACCGCCGCCCGCCAGCAGGCCGGATATCGTGTTTTTGGTTCCAAACCGGGGGCTTACGGGGCCGGATTGCAGGCCCTGATCGACGAGAAGGGCTGGCAAACCAAGGCCGATCTGGCCAAGGCCTATGTTGCCTGGGGCGGTTACGCCTATGGTGCCGGTCGTGAGGGCGAGAGCGCACACCGGTTGTTCGAAAGCCGCCTGGAAACTGTGGAGGCGGTTATCCAGAATCAGGACAACCGGGAACATGACCTTCTCGATTCGGATGATTACTATCAGTTCGAGGGCGGGCTGGCGGCGGCGGTAGATCATTTGTCGGGAACTAAACCGACATCTTATCATCCCGACCATTCCCGGCCCGAAACCCCCAGAATAAGAACCCTTGACGAGGAAATAGCCCGTGTGGTGCGGGCCCGCGTGGTTAATCCAAAGTGGATAAAGGGGGTTATGAGGCATGGCTACAAGGGGGCTTTCGAGATCGCCGCGACGGTCGATTATATGTTCGCCTTCGCGGCCACCGCCGGATGCGTAAAGGACCATCATTTCGATGCCGTGTTCGACGCCTACATCGGCGATGAGACGGTGCTTTCATTCCTTAAGGATAAAAACCCGCAGGCCCTGAAGGAAATGAGCGAAAGGCTTCGCGAGGCCCAGGAACGCGGCCTGTGGCGGCCAAGGCTGAACAGCGCCCATATTTTCCTGAGCGAACTGGTGGATAAAATCTGACATGTGCTAACATGCAGATGCTCATATTAACAAAGACCGGCAAATCCCATAATGAATGACAGCGACAACCTTCGTCACACCGCCAAGATGGCCAAAAAAAAGGCGGCACGCGACAAAATCATGGCCGCCAAGGATGAGGCCGAGAGCGGCCTCTTGATAGTTCATACCGGCTCCGGCAAGGGCAAATCAACGGCCGCCTTCGGGATGGCCCTGCGCTGTCTTGGCCATGACATGAAAGTCGGCGTGGTCCAGTTTATCAAAGGGGCGTGGGACACCGCCGAGCGACGGGTCTTTGAAAACTTTGGCGATCTCGCGACCTTCAAGGCGATGGGCGAGGGCTTCACCTGGGAAACCCAGGACAAGGCGCGCGACATAGCCGCCGCCGCAAAGGCCTGGGACGAAGCAAAGGCGATGTTGGCCGATCCCGGCTATAAGATGGTGATAATGGACGAACTTAACGTGGTTCTGCGTTACGGATATCTGCCGGTCGATCAGGTGCTGGCCGGTCTGGCGGCGCGCTCACCGCTAAGCCATGCCGTAATAACCGGTCGCGGCGCCCCCGAAGAACTGATCTCCTCCGCCGACCTGGTAACCGAAATGAAAGTCGTGAAACATCCGTTCAGATCAGGCATCAAGGCCCAGAAGGGGGTCGAGTTCTAGAACACAATTTCTATAAACAATGTTCCCTTATGGACCATAATAGGCTATATTGGGCCATTGAATATTAACGAGGGTTGCTGATGGCCGTAAATGTCAAACTGTCGGAAAAACTGGTTGCCGAAGCAAAGCGTTACGGCGGGATTCACCATCGTTCACTGCCCAAACAGATCGAGTACTGGTCTCATATGGGCAAGATTGCCGAAGAGAACCCGGATCTTCCGTTTTCCTTTATCAAGGACATCCTGATCGCCCGCGAGGAGGAGGCGAGAGAAGAATACGTATTTGACTGATGGTGCGCCTTGTTCAGACCCCAACCTTCAAGCGTGCGGCAAAACGGCTTCACAAACAGCAGAAACAGGAGCTTGATAAAGCTGTGCGTGCGATTGCGGTAAACCCGACCATCGGCGAGAACAAGGTCGGTGATCTGGCTGGTGTGCGCGTCTATAAATTTAAAATGAACCGGCGGTTGACGTTGCTAGCTTACCAATTCTTTAAGCTGGAAAATGTTGTCAAATTGCTGGCACTTGGCAGTCACGAAAACTTTTACCGGGATATGAAACGCTAATTGTCATAAAGGGTCTGGTTTTATTAAAAGGGGCCAAGTTTATTAAAAGGGTTTACCGATGAAAAAAATTAGCCGTTGCTTTATCGTTGTTCCGGTCTTTCTGCTGGCGGCGTCATGCGCCGACATCAAAAGCGATCCGGCCACCTTGCCCCAGAATATAGTCGATCGGGCTACCGCGACGGTGGAACAGTTCCGCTCCAACCCCGATCTTTCCGCTTTCAGGAATATCGTTCACAAGGCCCGCGCCGTGGTCATACTGCCGTCGGTCGTCAAGGCCGG
>CAZEFJ010000122.1:0-7318 GCA_964511465.1 uncultured Hyphomicrobiales bacterium | reverse complement strand
AACGACGAATTACCTCTGGGATGCCACTTTTCACATTCCAGCCTCGGAATGTTGGATAGCCTAAGTAGAGATCCAAAGGAAATTCGTTTTTCCAAGACATTTTCCGCTTTATGCGTGTCCAGAGGCCGAACAATCCCTCATTTTGCAAGCCACACAGTAATGCAGCATCATGATTCCTTGCCAACAATGCTTTGCACAATTCATGAGTCGAGGACTTGGATCCGCCTAAATCTTGTGGCGGATAACTAAGAGAAGATATAAAAAGAATTTTCATTACAGAGGCACTATTCTTTGTTTTGCGGTCGTGTTGTGATTATGTTGGGGTTATTCGCTATCATGTAAAATAAATCCATGAATTCCCTTTTCTGCTGACAGATACGGTATCGATACCAAGCACCGATTGTATTTCTTCCAGCGATCTATAGTTTCCTGCTCATCTTCCCTATCTGCATCATCCACTAAGATGATACATCCAGTATTAAATTGCCTTTGAAATACAGGTACCGCGGGATATCTTGCGAATTTTGCAACATTTTCGGGAGGGCCGTCTACTACTAGCATGTCAATGTTCAGGTCAGACGGTATGCTTGACGTGTCGTACCATTTTCCATTCCAGGCATCAAATTCAATTTTCTTAAGTGGTGCGTGGACTACGGTTGCCCAGTCTGATAGATCATGCTGATTGAGTAGTTGGCGTGTCTTTTCGGCAAATTCAGAGTTGTGGTCCAGGCTATAGAGTTTGCCTTTACCTTGTTTTTTGAGGCAGGCAGCTAATATCAAGGTGCTTACGCCACTACCGCACTCAACGATGGTTTTCGGGCTTTTAGTCGATATGAATTGCGAAAGGTGCCTCAAAAAATCAGGGGAGGCTGCCCATCCACGTGTAGGAGGAAAGCCATGATCTGGGCGTATATCACAGTAAATAGCGAGTAAAGCATCAACTTGCGCAATTGTATTGTCTGCATGTCTTATTACATCTTTTTTCAATCGCGCAATAGCAGAAGATAGCTTGTGATATAGGAATAAGCTGAGGCAGATGAGAAGCCCAAATCCAACCGCTATAGATATTGCTGCTAATTCTTTGGTTTCCATGGAAATAGTCCGTTAATACCATTTAGAGGAGTAAACACTCTACTGAGTACCGAAGTTTTGTCAATTTTTCTCTCAGATTCCCGGGATAAGATTTGGCTAGCTGAAAAAATCCCCTGGCAAGTGCACTTCGGGCTACGCCGCCAAATTTATGGTGGTGTAGTTCCCTGACATTAGACTTGAAAGCAGGCCAATTATCATTAATAGCCTGATATGCATAACCTGTTTTAATTGAATCCGTGAGCATTTTGGTCAGTTCTTCATTTGCTCTATCGTGAGTCTTTATAAGCTCCAGAACAGCCATCAGATCCATGAACATTTCGTCTATACATCCTTTACTACCCATGACAACCATTCTAGATAATAGCGCGGATTCTTGCCAAGATCCGTTTGGAACTGTTTCCCCTTCTACTTCGGGCTTATGATATTCATCAAGTTTAAATGAGTAATATATTTTTCGACCGATTATCTGGTCGTAGTGAAGAAATACCTTGGTTCTACTACTTGCTGTATAGCGAATGGATTTGGCGCCTCTATGTCCACTATGATGACGAAATATGAAGCTGGGCGCCTGGCAATATGCTGCACTAAATTCTCTTGCTAGACGGATTTGTACATCATAATCTTCTGAACTTAATAATTCCTCATCAAATCCACCTATTTTTTGGTAAGCCTCAATTCGAACAAGCGTGCTTGCTAGATGAAAAAAGCAGTCTTTCAATAATTCATAAAGGAATTGTGACTTATTGCTGGAGGGATTATACAGGCGATCCTTTTTGATTCTGCCATTCCTGCCACTAGATCCGATATAGTGTGGACTATAAACGAAACCTGCATCAGGATTATCCTGCAGGGTCCTGATTCTTGATTCAATGGCCTCACTTAATGCAACATCATCATCATCAAATAGCCAAATCAGATTGCCTTTGGCAAGTGAGAGCCCCAGGTTCACTGCACTTGGTTTCCCGCCATTATCTTTGTAGATATATGTCACATCATCGCCATAGGCCTGGACTACATCTCTGGTGGCATCTTCAGATCCGTCATCGATGACCAAAATTTCCATAGCTGGGTGTGTTTGTGCTAAAAGACTGTCGATACATTCCTGTATACAATGGGCGCGGTTAAATGTTGGCACGATTACCGTGACATCATATCTTTCTGCCGAGTCTTTCCAGGGTAGGTTACTATTGCTGTCCATTTTGATATTAACTTCTAATTGTCTGAACTACGGATTTAAAGTCACTAAGTAACTTGGGTGATACAGTAATGGCTACTGTTACGTATGTCAGTGCGCCAATAAATATGTGCCAGGTAAGTGTATATATTTCTGATAAAAACCAGTTGGTTAGGATGAATGACCTTGAAGTTTCAATTACAAAAAACATAGTTGCTGCAGCTATGCCAGGGGGCACGATCATTGACCAGAGATCTCGCCAACCTAGATAAATTAGGCCTAATGCTACTCGATATGAAACAAATGAAAATAGTGAAGCAATAGCTACTGCCATGGCAACGGCTTCCAGCCCCTTACCGATTGTTAGTACGATCAATATAATGGTGATTACTGTGCTAATGATGCTATAGCGCAGCCCAAGGCCGACTCGGTTTTGAGAGTTAAATATTGGTACGGCGATTGTCGTACTCCCACGAATGGCAATGCTAATGCCTAAAAACTTCAATATCGGTATCATGGCCAGCCATTGCTGTCCGTAAAGTAGTGGAACGATATCGTCAGCAACGGCTGCGATACCTATGCCTATGGGGAAAATGATTGCAGAAAGCAGGCGCCCACTTTTTAATACCGCAGACTGAAGGCTGTTTATATCATTCTGAAGGCTGGAGAATGCCGGGAATAAGACACGTTGAAGGGGAACCGCTATGCGTGATCGCACTTCATCAGTTAGTGACCGGGCGTTCTGGTAATAGCCAAGTGCGGTGGCACCGAGTGAGCGGCCAATAAGTAGCAGATCTATATTTGAATTAATGTAAAATAGGAACCCACCCCCAAAATAACTGGCATTGGTTTTCCATGTGGATACAAGGTATGTCTGGCTAAAGCGGAAACGCGGCCAATAGGGAATAGCTATAGCGTAGAGAAGGGTGCGCGTAACTGAATCGGCTATTGCTGCACCTGCCAGACTCCATACCCCAAAACCATTGAGAGCGAGAATTATTGCAGTTGCTGCACGTACTATGATTGGCACCAGTTGAATCCAGAAGTCAATGTGGAAGCGCATTAAGCGGGATATGAGTGCGCCATGGACAACGGTGAACCCATTAATGATGAATGTTACACAAAGAACACGGAGTAATTCGCCAGCAATAGGCTCTTTAAATAACCACTGGCCGAAAAAGGACATTAAGAATACTATTGCTGATAAAATTACCCCGATGGCTAGTGAGGACCAAAAAACAGTGTCCATTTGCAAGCGCGTAATTCTATGGCGTTGAATTAGCACCGCACTAAACCCAAAGTTACCAAATAATGCGGCGAGTTCTGTAATGACAGTTGCCATTGCGATATAGCCGAAATCCGCGGGTGTCAGCACTCTGGCAAGCACGGCAACGGATCCGAATGTAATTACGGTCCGTAAAATTATCCCGAGAAAAGTATACCCTGCACCATGTACTACTTTTTTACCAAGTTGATGGCTCTGTAGTGTGAATGCCCGCTGAACCAGAGACAGATGCTTGGGTTGCCGGTTGTCGTTGTTATCCGTTTCTTTTGTCAAACCGTGTGTATGCTCGTTTGGTGGTATTTTATGGGCTGATTATGTGTACCTTCATGTATCGTCAGCTTGAGTATTATGTCTGAATTATGTAGCCTTTTTAAGTGCTTAGCTAGTTTTCCATGCTGGCAAGGCGGTGTATATGTTGTTAACAGATAACGTGTCAATTCCTGGAGTACATGTGGAACAACCCCGGTTTAACTTGCCAGTGGCAGATGCTAAACACTACCCGCGTCCAAAACTGCCTATACTGCCAAATTTAGGGTTTCCGGGCTGGCCTCCAGGATCACCCGGGGCAATGAAGTCAGCTTTTCTGGGGGCTGAATGCTATTACCATCAGGGGCGATATGCTATTGCTCGGGCATTGGTGGAGGCCGGCGTGGATTCCTCACATGCTGTGTTGATGCCGTCATATCATTGTCGCTCACTTGTTGAGCCTGCATTGTTTTTGGACGCACCTATATTATTCTATCAGATGGATGAATGCTTGCGTCCTCTACGCGAGCACTTGATTGATCTTGTTTCTCGATCTGGTGTTCAGATAAGGGCACTGCTTTTAACCCACTATTTTGGATTCCCTCAGGATGTTGACTGGGTTGTTCAGTTCTGCAGGGAGCGAGAGATCGTCTTGATTGAGGATTGTGCACATGCATTTTACGGCGAATATCAAGGGAGTCCACTTGGCCGTCATGGGCAGTTTGCGATTGCCAGCCCCAGGAAGTTTTTCCCTGTACCCGATGGGGGGATACTACTTGACAATCGTAAGCAGTACAGGTTGTCACTTGGGCTTCAGATGCAGCCGGTTGCAAGTGAGTTAAAGGCAGCAGCAAAGGGTATTGCCAGTATTTTGAAAAATTTTAACAAAAGTGAAATATGTATACCGCAATCTGTGAAGTACAATACAGATCCACCCGGTGTGGTAAATAGTGAAGATGTTTATGATACCGGCATGAAGTGGTTTAAACCGGAGTCTGTGCATGAGGCAGGACTTCGGGTTTCCAGATGGCGAACAAAATATGCTAACCATAAAAAAATATGTGCGCGGCGGCGTAAAAATTATCTACTCTGGCTGGCTGCAGTGGAGGGTTTGAATGATGTGGCGGCGCTACACTCTGAACTGCCGGAGCATATCGTGCCGTATATGTTCCCATTAATAGTCAAGAATAACCCGCATTATATTTTCCACATATTGAAAGAAAATGGTGTGCCACTATGGCGTTGGGAGGATATGGCGGTGACCGATTGCAGAGTGACCAATAGTTATCGTATATCTCTACTGCAGTTGCCCTGCCATCAGGGTATAAATGATTTTCATATTGAGTGGATGTCAGCAGTGTTGTCTTTGGCGCTGAACAATGTGAAGAAGTCATAGCTATGGGATGGACTATATGTAGTTTATCTTCTGGTCTCGGTAAATATCGGGAAAAGTGGGACTTTTTAAATCGAGAGCTTTATGCCAGCCATCCATTTTTTGATTCGCGCTTTATTGATTTAATGCTAGAGCACTTTGGAAGTGGACGAGAAAAACTTTGTATACACAGTAACGATGAAGATGTGATCGATGGCTTACTGATATTAGTGCGTCGTCGTTTCGGAATCTGGTCACTATTTTTACCATCACAAGCACAAATTGCCCCCGTTTTGGTCAAGAATCCTAAGGATTTGAATGAGTTATTCCACGACCTTCCCGGATACGCAGCCTTATTAGAATTGCTAAATCAGGATACAAGTTTTTCTACTGTACAAAATGTAAAGGAAAAAGACTATCTGCCTGTTTACTGGCAGCCTCATGTTACAACCATAAATATAAATATTGAGGGGGATTTTGAGGCATATTGGAAGGGGCGGTCAAAAAACCTTCAGAAAAACATGAGGCGCTATCGCAATCGAATCGAGAATGATGCGGGTGGGGAACGGCTTGAGGTTCATACTGATGAAAAAAATCTAGCACTAGCACTGGCTCGCTATGGGGAAATAGAGTCTCGTGGCTGGAAAGAGAAGCTGGGTACGGCAATTCACTATAAGAACAAGCAGGGCGCTTTCTATTTATCTCTTTTGCAAAATTTCGCGAGTGATAATGGGGCAATGGCGGTTGAGTTGTATATTGGAAGCAAGCTTGTTGCGTCTCGTCTATGCATAAAAAATGAGTCAAGCTTGATTATTTTAAAAACGACTTATGATGAGGATTTTTCATCCTTTGCCCCGGGGAGAGTGCTTCTTTATCTGCTATTAGAAAGAGAGTTCAAGCTTCGGGAGGTTAAAACCATTGAGTTTTATACTAATGCAACTGATGAACAAATCGCATGGTCAACGGGCCTGCGTTCCATAGACCACGTATCATTTTTTCGTAACCGGGTATTGCGGTTGCTGTATATAGTTCTTCGGGAAAAGTATGTGCGGTTCAAGCCCGCTGTAGGGGTTAAAAGCAAGATTTCTGATGTGGAACAGAGCCTCGTATATAGAGAGTTTGAGAAAATTGATGATCTCCCTGTTAACTTTCGGGCACTTATAGAATCCCAGGATGATAAGCGGTTTGATTTTGAATTTGCTTGGTTCCAGCTCCTTACGGAATCTGGTCTGGACACTGATAGCAGGATTCTTCTTGTGGGTGTGGATTCTGCTAATAGTCGAAGAGCGGAAGCATTAGTCCCACTTATGTGTCAGCCAGGGAAACATCGGCTGGAAGCGTTGGGCACTTTCTATACTTCCTTGTTTAGTCCATTTATTCGAAAAAATAAGTCTAAAAATGCATTGAGGCATTTATTTTCAGGTATTCGGGATGACCCCAGAAAATTTTCTATTATTGATCTTCACCCTTTACCTTTCGATGATGCAGTCTATGAGATTACAGAGTCAGCATTACAGCAAGCCGGCTGGATAACCTTCCGCTATTTCTGTTTTGGGAGTTGGTATTTTCCTGTTGTTTGTGGGTGTTACGAAGATTATTTCAAAGCGCTTCCCTCAGCGCTACGAAATACCATTGATAGAAAGAGCAGGAAATTTTATGAACAAAACAATGGCAGGATAGATTTATATTTTGATGGGGAGTCCTTGGATGGGGCTATTGAGGATTATGAAAAAATCTATCAGTCAAGCTGGAAAGTTCAAGAGCCATTCCCTGAATTCATCCCAGGCCTTATTCGCACATACGCTAAAAAAGGCCAGTTACGCCTGGCTTTGGCCTATGTTGATGGGGAACCTGCTGCGGCACAAATCTGGATTGTTAGTCACGGTAGGGCTGCGGTCTATAAGCTTGCCTACGACGAAAAATTCTCTAACCTGTCCGTTGGGACAATATTGACTGACTACTTAATGCGTCACGTTATAGATATCGACCATGTAAATGAAGTGGATTATCTTATTGGTGATGAGACCTATAAGCGTGATTGGATGAGTCATCGTCGGGAGAGGTGGGGGATTGTTGCATATAATCCATCGACTATAAGTGGAATCCTTGGGGTCGTGAATGAATTCATAAGGCGACAGGTAAAGTCTTA
>CAZEFJ010000121.1:4164-7325 GCA_964511465.1 uncultured Hyphomicrobiales bacterium | reverse complement strand
TTATCAGAGCGCAAAAAAGTTAATAAATGGCAAACACATGGTATCCGGCTTCGATTGGGTGTAGAACCTTGGCCATGCCGATGATAACAGATACCCGGGAACTGGCGGCGTTTTGCGAGCGCATTGCCGATGCCCCATACATTACGGTCGATACCGAGTTTATGCGCGAGAACACCTACTGGCCGATCCTCTGTCTGGTCCAGGTGGCGGCGGCGGACGAGGCCCGTGTCATCGACGCCATGGCCGACGGAATCGACCTTCGGCCTTTGCTCGATATCATGGACGATTCCAACATACTCAAGGTATTTCACGCCGCCCGCCAGGATCTGGAAATATTCTATAACCTTATGGGCCATGTCCCCGAACCGGTATTCGACACCCAGGTCGCGGCCATGGTCTGCGGGTTTGGCGATCAGGTGGGCTACGAAACGCTGATCGCCAAACTGACCGGTGCCCGGGTTGACAAGGGATCACGCTTTACCGACTGGGCGATGCGCCCGCTGCGGGAAAGCCAGATCGAATACGCACTTTCCGATGTGACCCATCTTCGCAAGGCGTACGAAAAGCTTCAGCGCAAGCTGTCAGGCACCGGACGCGAGCAATGGCTGGCCGAGGAAATGGCGATACTGACTTCACCGGAGACCTACAACCCCGATCCGGCAAAGGTATATTTAAGGATCAAGGCCCGCAGTTCTTCGCCAAGGTTTCTTGCCGTGCTGCGCGAAGTGGCGGCCTGGCGCGAAGGCGAGGCGAGAAGGCGTAATACCACCAGGAACCGGGTGATCCGCGACGAACAATTATCGGAAATCGCCCATCATCCACCAAAAAATGCGGCCGACCTGTCCCGGGTTCGTGGTCTGGGCCGCAAACTGGCTCATGGAGAGTCTGGCGAAGGCATTCTTGAGGCGGTAAAACGCGGCCTTGAGATGCCCGCCGCCGATTGCCCAAGCCCACCGCCAAAATCTGAAATACCCCGTGGACTGGGGCCGGTTATCGACCTGCTAAAGGTTCTGCTGAAAATTAAATGCGAGCAAAATGACGTTGCCCAGAAGCTGATGGCATCAAATTCCGATCTCGAAAAAATTGCCGCTTTTGGCAGTGACGCCAAGGTCAGGGCGCTTAGCGGGTGGCGCAACCATATGTTCGGCGAAGATGCGCTTAAACTTATGCGCGGCGAAACGGCGATAACCCTGAAAGGGCGTAAAATCAAACTGATAGAAACAAGTTCTGAAAGTTCGCCGGAATGAGAGCCTGCCTATTTTATCTTTCCTTTAAGGTCGAGACTGCGAGCCAGGGTTTTAAACCGGCGGGTTACCGCTTCGCTGGTGAATACGGCCGAGTCCTGCGGCAGTTTTAGGATTAATTCAGAGTCCGTGCGCTGAACCGACGTTTCGGCAAGAAGTCCTGGGGCACTGCCCGAAATGGTATGAGCCAGACGCAGCGCCAGACCAATTACCTGCCCCCAGATAAGCTGCTTTTCATCAAGAATGTTTCGTACCGGGGCCACCACCTCGGCCCAGGGATCACCGTTGTAACGGACGAACACCGCTTCCGCCAGCAGCACCCTGTCGCTGTGACGGAGACCGGCAAAGGGCAGACGAAGAACCCGATGAAATGCATGTTCGGCACGATAGTCTGGGTGCTCGTTCCAGCCGATGTCGGCAAGCAGGCAGGCGGCAAGACGCAGACGCCTGTCGGCGGGTGTCTCGTATTCCAGCAACGGGGTCATCCATTCCATAATTTCCTCGCCGCGGATTGAAAAACGACCGCTGTGCTCGGCAAGGGTTGAACAGCCGCTAATAAGCGGATCCTGGTCACGAAGTGAACTGTGGAGACCGTTCAGCAACTGCCCCTCACGCATGCCAAAGCCGGAAAACACCACCTCTCTTGGCTTTGCCGCTTCGACCAGTTCTTCCAGAACCATTGCGGCGAAGGGAAGATTTGCCAGACGGCGCGGTGAAATCGAGGCGACATTGACCATTGACTTGGGGCTTAGCCCGGAAACCAGCCGACTTAGCTTTAGAGCCTCGCTGCGGTCTATGGTGTAATTATCGACTACATGTATGGGATAGCCGGTCTGCTTTATGAATATCCGCGCCAGGGCCCGCCAAGACCCTCCTACCGCGTAGAATGTCCGCCCTTTAACCTTTTCCCATAATTGGACATCGGCAAAATGTTTGGTTATGAATGCCCTTGCTTTTCTTGGCTTTCCCCCGGACTCTTCGGCGATTCGCAGATGACCCAGAGGGGTTGCCGCGTATTCATTGAACGAGCCATGATCTATGGTTACCAGATCAAGGCTGCCGCCGCCGAGATCGCCAAGCAGACCGTCGGCATCGGGTACCCCGCTAAGCAACCCTATTGCCGCCAGACGGGCCTCTTCGGCGGCGCTTAGTACCTGTACCGGGCGATTAAAACGTCTTTCGATTTCGCTGACGAATTCGTCTCCGTCACTGGCGTCGCGGACCGCCGCGGTGGCGACCATATCCAGACGTTCCACCCCCATCGCATCGACCAAATGCATAAACCGCGATAGTGTCAGGTAGGCTTCCTTTACCCCGTCCGGGTTGAGCCGTCCGCTTTCTCCCAGCCCCTCTCCAAGGCGGCACTGGGATTTTTCGTTAAACATCGGAATGGGAAGTCTGGTCGGTGTGTCGTAAACCACCAGACGCACGGTGTTGGAGCCGATATCGATCACCCCGACCCGGCCACTCGGCGTCGGCGGCGCCTCTTCCTCCGAGTTTTCGGGGGCCGCAGGCAGCTCATTATCAGAAGGCAGCACCATTTACAGTCAAGACCTTTTACCGCAAGGATATTGGCTCTCATAAAAAAATCATACTACATGGAAAACGCAGAAATATCATGCTATGACTTTGGCCAGTTAACTCTTGGGCCATTTTATACGAGCCGGAATCAATGCTGACCGTACTGGTAACCAACATCAAGGGGGGCTGTGGAAAAACTACCATTGCGACCAACCTTGCCGGGGCTTTTGCCAACGCAGCCTTCAAAACCGTAATTGCCGATTGCGATCGCCAGAAATCATCACAAGGATGGGTCGCCCGGCGGCCTCGCGACGTTTCCAATATTCGCACCGTCAACTGGTCGAAGGAAATCTCCAACCTTCCCGCCAAGACCCAGCGCCTGATTATCGACGTCCC
>CAZEFJ010000121.1:0-4064 GCA_964511465.1 uncultured Hyphomicrobiales bacterium | reverse complement strand
CTGTTCGACCTGACGACCAGTCGGGCGGAAAACTTCTTGCAGGACTGGCGACCGCTGCTTTCCTATGTCGACAAGATTACCTCGGAACTCGGTCGTTAAAATTTGGCCGCTAAAATGGAGATAGCCTAAACGTAACCCGGATAGTAAGATTTCAGGCAATCAGGATAGGGAGACAGTCAATGGCTGGCAAATCTAAAACTAAATCCGCACATAAACATCATGCCCGCAAATCATCCGCCGAAGAGCGCTCGGGGTTCGTCCACCTGACCGAAGACATCGCCGCCAAACCTAAAAATAAAATCAACAACAAGGTCTACGAGAAGGAACTCTCCAAACTTCAGGTGGAACTGGTCAAGCTGCAGGAATGGATCAGGCAGAAGGGGCTTAAAGTCGTGGTTATCTTCGAGGGCCGCGACGCCGCCGGAAAGGGCGGCACCATCAAACGGATTACCCAGAGTTTAAATCCTCGTATTTGCCGTGTGGTTGCGCTTGGCACTCCGACCGAACGTGAAAAGAGCCAGTGGTATTTCCAGCGTTACGCGGCCCACCTTCCTGCTGCCGGAGAAATGGTTCTGTTTGACCGCTCCTGGTACAATAGGGGTGGCGTCGAACGGGTTATGGGCTTTTGCACCGAAGATGAATACCGGGAATTTTTGCGCTCGTGCCCCGAATTCGAGCGGATGCTGGTACGATCCGGGATCATTCTGATGAAATACTGGTTTTCAGTCAGAGACGATGAGCAGGAGCGCCGCTTTCAGGAACGGATTAAAAACCCGGTAAAACGCTGGAAGCTGTCACCCATGGATCTGGAGTCCCGCGACAAGTGGGAGGATTATTCCCGCGCCAAGGACGAACTGTTTGCCCATACCGACATCAAGCAGGCACCGTGGTATGTGGTCGAGGCCGATGTAAAAAAGCACGCCCGGCTGAACTGCATAAGCCACCTGCTAAGTCTTATCCCGTACGAGGATCTTACGCCCAAGCCGATGAAGCTGCCGCCGCGCAAGAAAAGCTCGGGGTATGTCCGTCCGCCGATAACCGACCAGACCTTCGTTCCGGAAAAGTATCCCGAGTAGACGGCTTAATAGCTCATAACAATATCTATCTCGTCGCTTGGCCCGTTCAGCTTGACTGCGGCCTCCTCGAAACTGGGGGGGCCGAGAAAAACCGTCGCCTCGTTGGAGAACGCATACCCCTCAAGGGGGATTCCCAAAAATCCCCTGTTGAAATCATTATCCCCGTTCTCATCGTGATAAACGGCAAAGGCATAGGTGCCGGGGGCGAGGCCGGAAAAGCTTGCGGAGATACCGCCGGGCTTGGCTGCTGGAACTATCCTGGTCATCATCGCGTCGCCCTTGGGATAGTCTTTGGGTATATTGTAAAGAGCTATGTGAACATATCCACGGGATGATCTAAGCCCGGTGACCTTGACGACAAAATTGGCCGCCGCCGCCGATTGGGACGCCATAACGATGGCCACTGTCAAGGCCGCTATCCATGAATGAAAACGCATGCTGCCGTGTATATAGTATTTCAGGATCGAATAAAATAATTTGATCCTGAAATTATGGCAAGGGCCGCATAACCGGCCAAAATTCAAACCTGGATGTTAAGATAAAAGCCGCGTGGGACGTCTTTGCTAAGGGGCCTGTTTGCGTCAAGTACACGATTCAGCCGCAAGACCGCCTTGCGTTGCTGGGGGTTGTCGTTGGCCCGGGTAACCGCCGCCCTGGTCTTGACCTCGCGCGCCGCCTGATAGCCTTTCGGCTTGGTGGATGTGCGGGTTTGCTGCGAACTAAGAGGGTTGATATCCGTAATCATGGGGGGACTATAGGCGACAAAAGTTAATGTAATCTGAGCAGATGAGTATTATCAGGGAAAAAATTTGAAAATAACAATTCTTATTGTCGGCAATTATAAGGATATGCCAACCCCTGAACGGAACCAAAATATATCCACAATTACTTGATTCAATTGCTATAATGGATGACTTAAGAAAGAATTTTGAGGAGGCCGAGCATGTCGGATGGATACCAGTTCCATCAGAATTTCCCTGATCCTGAAGCAACATCCCACGAGCGGGAAACATTTATGGGCGGGGTTCTTATATCGACCAGGATGGGCATTTTTATCCTCATCGGCCTGACCTCCATCGCCCTTCTCGTCGGTGGGCTGTATCTTGCCGGAAGGGAGATGTCGGCGGCAACGAATGACGTGACATCAGCGTTCAGGATTACCTCGACTGTAACCGCGCTTGAAACTCGGGCATGGCGTATCCGCAACGACGAGAAAGACTACCTTCTTAGCGGCGAGCCACAGTATGTCGCCACCCATAAGGCCAATGTCGAGGCGTTCACCAATATGTTGAGCCGTCTGAAAGTGATGCCTAACAGTGAAGCCCTGAAAAAACACATAGACACAATCAGCGAAGCGGTTACCCAGCAGGTCGGTGAATTCTCGAAGATCGTCAAAAGCGACGGCGGGTCGACCAGCGCATCGGCCAACAGTATCAGGTCCCGGCTGATAAATTCGGGGCAAATGATGGGAAACACGCTGGCCAAATCCGAGATGGCGGAAATAGGCAACATTCTCGCAGCAATAAAAAAATACCAGGCATCGTTCATAAAAAAAGGCGGAGATAACAATCTTGCACGACTGCGCAACCTGTCCGGCGAATTGCTCGCACTTGTAGGAAACAAGCCATCCAAAGGTAACGGCAAGTCCCAGGTTCGAATAATGATAAAGGCATATCAAACAAACCTTAACGCGTATGCCATGCAACGGCTGAACCGGAAAAAAATGACTGTCCGGCTGGGTGAAATCTTCTCTTACATGACCACCAATCTCGACAATCTGGCCGCATCGGCGGACAGCGTATTAAAAAAATCAGAACGCAAGGCCCGGCGAATAAGGGATGATCTTCAAATTCTGCTGCCTGCGGGCGGCTCCGCGTTTTTGCTGCTCACTATTCTGTTTGGCCACATTTTCATGCGTTCCATAGCGGTGCCGGTCAGGGAGATTGCAATCGCGGCAAGGAAGCTGGCCGCCGGTGAGAACGAGGTTGCGATACCGGCCATAGGCAACAAGGACGAAGTCGGCGATATCGCCTTTGCCCTGACCGATATAAAGGCCAGCCTGGCCCATGCCGGGCAGATCGCAAACGACCTGTCCGAAATAAAAGACGATAACGGTACTGCCAACAAGGCGGCGATGGATGAAAACGCCTGGCTGCGCAAGGATCTGGAAGCGGCGCTGGAGGAATCCGCAAGACTCAGGAAAGCCGTGGACGAGACCAAATCGCAGGTCGAAAAAGGCGAAACCGCCGCCATAGAGGCGGCATTGCTTCGCATTGATCTGGCAACGACAAAAGCCGAACTTGAAAAAGCCATAGCCGCCAAGAGTATTGACGCCGGGATGCCCGATACGGCGGTTTTGGAATCCGGGCCGGACACCGTCAGGCCGCGTTCCGGGCCGATTTCCACGGTCAGCAAAAAACTCGCCATTTCATCCAAGGTCGCGTCGGCCGCGGCCTATGAGGCGGAGAGAACCGGCACATTGATCCGGGGCCTCAATGATGCGGCGGAAAAGATTGGCGAGGTGGAGACAATGCTCGGCACAATCAGCGAGCAGACCGATGTCATCGTCTATCCCCCGGACGTCAAGGAGCCGCCGCGCGGCGACGCCAACAGCAATCTTGTCGTTCTGACTTCGGAATACCGCCACGCCGTTGATCAGGCGTCCGGGAAAGCAACGGAAACAAACGAGGTAATCGGGCAGAGGTTCGATGCTATCCGCACCACAACCAACAAGGTAACATGGGCCGTAAGGGATATTTCCGAAACTATAAACGAGGTCAAAAGGCTGGCCTTCGAGATTGCCTCGGCGTCCTCTGAAGAAGCATTGAAGGTAACCTCTGAACTGCTTGAACAGTCGGAGCATTTACGGGGAATGCTCGGCTCTCTCATGGACAATATGCGGGGCGGTGTATCCGATCAGGCGGATGGCGATGCCGACGAAGCCAAAAAGAAGGATCACCCGACATCCTATCTGTCTTGAGTGGGCTC
>CAZEFJ010000120.1:0-7540 GCA_964511465.1 uncultured Hyphomicrobiales bacterium | reverse complement strand
ATGAACCGGTCTCCATGGATTACAGATTGGCCAGTGTAGCGGCGGGCGTCAATGGGAAGGCCGCAGGAGGCGCCTGGCTTAGAGCTAAAATTGGGCGATTGCACAACTTTGTAAAATATCCGGGGTCCGTTCAAATATTTATCACCCGGTCCATTGCCGCGTTTCTTACCGATTTTTGTATTTTCTTGAAGGCAAGAGCCTCTATCTGGCGGACACGTTCGCGGGATATGTTGTGTTCGTGGCTCAATTTCTCAAGGGTTACGGGGGCCTCAGAAAGACGACGCTGAACTAATATATGACGCTCGCGCATTGACAGTTTGTTCATCGCTCCGGCCAGCATTTCGTGCTTTATCGCCGACTCTTCGCTTTTTGCAAGGATCGCTTCCTGCCCGTCGTTATCATCGACGATTCTGTCTTGCCACTGTTCGCCGACGTCGTCGTGGATAGCGGTGTTAAGGGACAGGTCAGAACTGCTCATCCGACCGTTCATGCTGATAACCTCTGCCCGCGGCACCTTCAGACACTGGCAAATATGCGAAACCTGTTCGGGGCCAAGCTGGTTGTCGTCAATAATCTTCATCTGGCTTTTGAGCTTTCGCAGATTGAAAAACAGCTTTTTCTGAGCCGCGGTGGTTCCGAATTTTACCAATGACCAGGATTTCAGGATATATTCATGGATGCTTGCCCGGATCCACCACATCGCGTAAGTCGATAGCCGGTTTCCCATTTTTCGGTCAAAATGCAGGACTGCTTTTGTCAGGCCGATGTTGCCTTCCGAAATTATATCCTCTTGGGGCAGGCCGTATCCTCGGTACCTTGAGGCAATCTTCGTAACCAGCCGAAGGTGGCTGTTTACCATCGCGTGGAAGGCGTCCATGTCACCGTTTTCGAACCATAGTTCGGCAAGTCTGCATTCTTCTTCAAGACTCAGCATGGGATAGCTGCGGATGTCCTGAAAATATCTGTAAAGATCGTTCTTTACATGGTGATTGCGGTTGTTCCCCCGGTAAGTCATTTGAGGTCCCTCCCGGAATCTTCGCAGACGGACAATTCGGTTTTCTCGGGCTTTAATTCATCAATTATCGATTGCTGCTCAATAATCGCCTCGAATACCCTGTACCATCCTTCTCGCAGGCATGTTCTCATGCCTTCGGATACGCCGAGATAACGGGTAAGAAAAACGGCATGATGGTGATCGTTATTGAATTTATGGCCAAGCAGAACTTCAAGCGTCATTTCAATCTCCTATCTTTGGGTTGATATGGGGCAGGCCTCCTGGGGCGGTTTTCTGAACAATGTTCTTGTGTTCCGCCGGAAAGCTCAGCTTGATGGTGGTTCCGACGCCCAGTTCACTGTCCAGGTGAATGCTGCCGCCGACCGCCTCGGTTATCTCCTTGGCAAGGGTAAGGCCGAGCCCCGCCCCCTGAAATTTGCGGGTGATGGAACTGTCGACCTGTTCAAAGGCCTTTAGTATTCTCGGTACGTCCTGGGCCATTATTCCGACCCCGTGATCAGATACCGAAATGCAGAAACCATGGTCCCGGTCGAAAGACGTGGTGACGGTTATCTGTTCACCTTCGGGGGAAAACTTGATCGCATTTGACAGCAGGGCTGAAATTGCTTTCCGCAATAAATCTTCGTCGGTATGCATGGAGGGGGCAGAGGCGGTAATATCCGTCAATATCCGAATATTCCCCCGGCGGCTTTCACCGGACACGTCGTCGATGCATTTTTTTATCAGCAGGGCAAGATCACATGCCTCAATTCTCGGCGACATGACGCCCGATATCGCATCTATGATGCCGATAGCATCATTTATCTTGTTAAGCAGCTCGCATCCGCTGTTATAAATGTTGTTGGCGTATTCAATGTATTTATCGTTGTCGACCGGGCCGAGTAGCTGGTCCTTCAATATTTCCGAGAAGCCGATGATATGGTTGAGAGGAGTGCGCAATTCGTGGGG
The DNA here is from genome assembly GCA_964511465.1 of uncultured Hyphomicrobiales bacterium. Classification (GTDB taxonomy): domain Bacteria; phylum Pseudomonadota; class Alphaproteobacteria; order Rhodospirillales; family 2-02-FULL-58-16; genus JAZFTA01. Next base: position 5,577 of record CAZEFJ010000120.1, on the reverse strand, counting down.
GACGTTTCTTAGTATCGCCCCGCGCATTTCATCTTTTTCAAGCTCCTTGTTTTCCACGATGCGTGCTACCTGGCTTAGCCTTGCTTCAAGCGTTGCCAGCAGATCAACAAAATCTATGGGTTTGGTAATATAGTCGTCGCCGCCCCTCATTTTGCCCCGGACAACATCGCCGGGTTCGGCCAGGGCCGAAATAAAAACAAATGGGATGCAGGCGAATTCCGTATGCCTCTCGCGAAGTGTGTCAAGAAGCTCGAAGCCGCCCATAACCGGCATGCTGATGTCGCATAACACCATATCCGGGTGGTGTTCTATTATTGCTTTAAGCCCCTCAGCCCCGTTTTCCGCCTCGATAGTCTGGTAGCCGCAGTCTTTCAGCTCTCCGACTATTTCTGCCCGAATCTGGCTTTCGTCTTCGACGCACAGGACGGTCGGCATCTCATTGTTCCTTTCTGTGACATTTTTTGGCACACCTGTCAGGAAGATGGCATGGCGCTTTTATCGGCAGGCGTACTGTGAAAGTTGATCCGACCCCCTCGCTGCTGGTTACCCCAATGGTCCCTCCGTGCAGGTCGGTTATCTCTTTCGAAAGTGATAGTCCGATTCCGGTTCCGGGAAATCCCTCGGCTGTCCGGGCGCGGAAGAAACGCTTGAACAAAGAACCCATTTCATCCTCGGGAATGCCGATGCCATAGTCGGTAAAGGAGATCATGGCGAAGTCACCGTCGCTAAAACTGCGAATGTCCACGGCCGATGTGACCGATGAATACTTGTCGGAATTCGACAATAAATTGGAAAATACCATGTCGATTAAAGTCGGGTCGGCGCATATTATCGGGAAAAATGCCCCGGGTGAGACGGTAAACTCTCGTCCGGGGTTGATCTTTGACTGTCGGCTTACCGCCGCATTTATCAGAGAAGTCAGATTGCAACGTTGAAATTTGCACTGCAAATCACCGGATTCCAGTTGTGACATGCAAAGATTGCTTTCGACGAAGTGGTTCATTCGCTCGACCGCCCCACGAATGGTTTGCGAGCGTTCGAGAAGCTTTTCCGGGGTGCACAGGTCATTATGGCGAACCAGCCGCTGTGCGGCGCTGTCGATTATGGTCAGCGGGGTGCGGAATTCATGGGATGCAATGGCAATGATATTCTGGCGGAACTTGGAAATTTTTCGCTCTTTGTCAAGCTCCTGTTCAAGCCCCTCTTTATGCAGGCGGTCGGCTCGGCGCATCCGGACAAGTTCGATCGCCCGATTGACGCTAATCCGCAAATCTTCCAGCTTAATCGGCTTGGTGAGGAAGTTCATCGCCCCGGCACGCAAAGCCTCTATGGCTTCGCTCTGTCCTGCGTATCCGGTTAGAATGATGACCTCCAGCTCTCTTTCCTCAGGCAGTTCAAGGCGAAGGCGGCGGGTCATTTCAATGCCACTGATTCCGGGCATTACTATGTCCGCCAGGATGACCCCCGTTTCGGGCGATGCGTGAATCTTTTCCAGAGCCTGATGGGCGTTGTAAGCGAAATCGCAGTCAAAACCGACTTCGCTTAGATACTCGTGCATTTCATTTACGATATCCGGCTCGTCATCAACGATCAGCAATTTGACTGCGGGGATCGGCACAAGGGTGGAGGGAACCGGTGGCGTGTCAGATATTCCTGACGGCTCGTTATTTGCGGGTAGATCTGCACCATAAATTTTCATATCGGATTAAACCTGTATCTGGTGGAGGCCCTGCTTTTGTTATTGGTCAATTGTAGGCGACACAGGTTTTTTTCCAATTATATTGGCGTATATGCTTGTCATACTTTCGTATGGGTTATATTCGCCGCGTTTTGTCCGGCCCGGCCCGGCCTGGCCTGGACGGCTAATAATCTATCCGCCGGGCATGTATTTTCCCTTGTCAGGCGGGCAAAAGACGGCTTGCGGATGCCGGTCAAACATTTTCCCAGCCTGCCGCATCCTCCGCCGAGCCACATATTAATTGGTTTTTTCACCTCCACTTGATCTTGGTTAAGGCGACGGGCGGCGGGCTGTGGTCAGTAGCCGTTGGCTGTCCGTGCCTTCAATTTCGGCGCGGGCGTTAGAGTTTTTGTACACCTGAGGGGGAAAAATCATGAGCGACCAGAATTCAGGTACGGCGGCACCCGGTGCCGACGATGGTTTGGGAGAGCCCATACCGTTTATGCAGCGGCTTTTGGATAACAATTGGGCGCTGATGGTGCTCGGCAATGTTGTGCCGACGGTTCTATACATATTTTGGGGCCTGTGGGATGTGATGAATATCCCCTTAGCTCAATAGTAAAGAGAGAGGGGGTAAATTATGGCGACGTCTATCGAGTCTCCGGAAGAGCGGATCTGGTGGAATACTCCGGTCGAAAAGACAGAGGTTCTGTGGGTTACGATTGCTCTGATCTGGTGTCTGTTCATGTTCTTCATGATGATTTACTGGCATATCGCCGGAAACCAGAACATAAGCAATGAAGCATATTACATATCCACGGACGCTTACGAGGCCAAGGTCGAGGCATTCGCGGACAAGTACACGGTTCGCGAAGAGCAAGGCGTTCCGGTTGTTCACGCGCCTCCCGGCAGTGATATCTATATTCTGGGCAGGACCTGGGAATGGTGGCCGATTCTTGAGCTTGAAGAAGGGCAGAGCTATCGCTTGCACATCAGTTCAGTCGACAGGATGCACGGTTTTTCCCTGCAGCCTGAGAACATAAATATCCAGGTCATCAACAACTACGAAATGGTGATCACAGTGACACCTACCTCGTCAGGAGAGTTTGGCCTGATCTGTAACGAATTTTGCGGCATCGGACACCATACAATGGCCAGCAAGATGTACGTAGTCGCAAAGAAATAGGGGGGGGAAATGGCAAACGCACAATTTAGAGTATGCCCCGATACGGGGTTTAAAATCGATCTGGCTGGTGAAAAGCTGATCAAGTGGAACGCGGTGACAGCCATCGTGTTCCTGCTGATTGGCGGGATTTTCGGGTTCGGGGTCGCTATGACCCGCTTCCCCGCGATTCATCTGCTTCCGGCGGATATGTTCTACCTGGCGCTTACGGCGCATGGTTTTGATGTTCTGCTGGTATGGATCATCTTTTTCGAAATCGCCCTACTGTACTTCTGCGGGACGGTTCTGCTGAACGCCCGTTTAGTCGGTCCCCGTTGGGGCTGGTTGGGCTACTTCCTGATGCTGATTGGTGCGGTTATGACCAATCTGGCGGTGCTTAGCGGCACTTCGACGGTTATGTTCACGTCATACCCGCCGATGATGGCTTCGCCTTATTTCTACCTCGGCATAATCCTGTTCGCGGTGGGGGCGTTGGTCGGCTGTCTATTGTTCATGTTCACCCTGGACGCGGCCAAGAGGGAGGGGACCTATACCGGCTCACTTCCGCTGGTGGTGTTCGGTGCCATGGTGGCCTGCATTATCGCGGTGTTCACCATTCTTTCGGGTGCAGCTATCCTGCTTCCCACGCTTGCCTGGTCGGTCGGCCTGCTCGACAGTATCGACGGTCTGATGTATCGGGTTGTGTGGTGGGCCATGGGGCATTCCTCGCAGCAGATTAACGTCACCGCCCATATCGCGATCTGGTATGCGATCGGTGCCATCCTGTTTGGAGCCAAGCCGCTGTCCGAGAAAGTCAGCCGCTTTGCCTATCTGCTCTACATCCTGTTCCTTCAGTTGGCCTCGGTTCATCACCTTATGACCGATCCGGGCGTCTCCTCTGCGTGGAAAGTCTTCAACACCAGCTATGCCGTATACTTGGCGGTGCTGGCCAGCATGATCCACGGATTGACGGTGCCTGGCTCTATCGAAGCGGCACAGCGGAAGAAGGGCTTCAACAAGGGGCTGTTCGAATGGCTCCGCAAGGCCCCATGGGGTAACCCGGTGTTCTCGGGAATGTTCCTTTCGCTGGTCTTGTTTGGCTTCCTCGGCGGTATCACCGGGGTGATGATGGGCACCGAGCAGCTCAGCATTATCATCCACAACACCATATATGTTCCGGGCCATTTCCATGGCACGGTGGCGACTGGTACGACACTGGCCTTCATGGCAATGTCTTACTGGCTGGTGCCGACATTATGGCAGAGGGAACTGGTATTCCCCGGTCTGGCCAAGTGGCAGCCGTATCTGTTCGGTGGTGGCATGGGCGGCGTGGCGGTATTCCACATGGGTGCAGGCACTCTTGGTGTTCCGCGGCGTCACTGGGACATCGGTTTCACCGATGCGACCTTCCCGTATCACTTCCCGGCAGCAGCCTATCTGCTGATGACCCTGGCCGGACTATCGGCGATCGTCGGGGCTTTGGGAGCGCTTGTCTTCATCACAAACATGGTATGTACCGTAATGTTTGGGAAGAAGAAGGTCCCGAGTGCAGCTCCGGCAGCGGCGGGAGAAGCCAATCTGGCTTCTACCCCGTCGGCTCTCACCAGCTACGGTAGTGAGGAAACCATGGAGGTGCCGGGTACTTTCATCCTGGCGATGATCTTCTTTGTCTCCTTCGTGCTCTACTACTTCATCAACTGGAAGTATCTGTCCCAAATCTGGGGACTGAGCTAGGACGTTACACGGGGCGGGCCGGTGTTTTCTTTAACACCGTCCGCCCCGGTCTCTTCGTTTATGGCCTTGGGGCGCGTTTATATGCGGACTATATGGGGCCAGTTAAGTTATCAACGCGGGTTCGGGTGGATTTATTTTACCACTTGGCTCGCGTTGTTTTTTGCCCTTTTCGCACCCGCAGCATACGCCGCACCATTTGATTCCACTCAGGCACTGAGAATAAGCCAGGCGGCGGTTGGCCGGGTTGTGGCCGACCAAACCTTTAGAGATTCGAACGGAAAGACCGTCCGGCTTTCTGACTTTCGCGGTAAGCCGCTGGTGGTAAGTTTCGTCTATTCCAGCTGTTTGACCGCATGTCCGATGATCACCCGCAACATTGACGATGTCCGCGATGTCGCGATAAAGGCGCTGGGTGAGGGTAGTTTCTCGATTATCTCCGTCGGCTTTGACGCGGCAAATGACAGCCCGGAAAAAATGAAATTATATGCCATCAGCAACGATGTTGGCGACAAGCCGGACTGGAGCTTTCTCAGCGCTGATGCCGCGACGATCAAGCGACTGGCCAATCAGCTTGGCTTTACATACAGGCCCAGGTCCGAGGGTTTCGATCATCTATCTCAAGTTACGGTCATTGATGCAAAGGGCAAGATCTACAGGCAGGTTTATGGCGATAGTTTCGAGCTGCCGCTGCTGGTCGATCCCTTGAAGGAATTGGTCTTTGGAACTACTGCACCATTTTCCAGCATTGATGATCTGGTTAAAAGAGTCCGACTATTTTGCACTGTTTATGATCCGGCGAGCGACAGCTACCGCTTTGATTATTCCCTGTTAATACAGATTGCTTTTGGCTTTCTTATACTCGGCCTGATGAGCAATTATGTTATTCGCGGATGGCTGGTTTTGTACCGGCGCAGAGCAAAATAGATTCCAGGTTGGTTATCTGTTTCCCACGGCCTTTTGACATTCATCATTGCCAAGCCATGGGTTAAGGCGCGATAACTGC
>CAZEFJ010000119.1:0-7571 GCA_964511465.1 uncultured Hyphomicrobiales bacterium | reverse complement strand
TTCATCCCCTGCATCCCAATCGCCACATCTCCATCGGCAATGGCCTGCACCTCCAACGGATGTAGACCGCACAAGTCCGATACCTGTTCAAATGTTAAAGAGGTATTATCGACAAGCCATACTGCCGTCGCTTTGGGCATAAGGGGAAGCGCCATAATGTAGTTTTTCCTGTATTTAATATTTTTTTGGCCTGCCGTCCGGCAGACCAAGTTCAAGTCCTTGCCCTTTATAGCTTCGCCTAACGGTTCGGGTCAAACGACGATAGACAGTCCCAAAAACCGCTTTTGTCAAATTACCATCCTTTGGCGGTTCCTACAGCCCACATTGAAGGCCATGGCACACCGTCATGATTAAGATAATATTAAACTGTCGCGTTCTATGATGAGGAACGGATCGGGCGCAATATTTTTTGGCTCTGTTTGCGGCCCATCCTGTTTTAGCCTCCCTATTCAACTTGCGCCGCCTTGATTAAGGCGGCGCCTTTTATTTTGTAGGTTTTTCGGTAACCGGAGCGGAAGCCGCCGGTTGCTCTTTCACGGCATTGGGATCTTCTTGCCAGATTACCTCGTAAAGGGTTATCGGATCGGCGAACCCCTTCATATCGAAAGAACCGCCACTGGCAAAGTTTATAGATTTCCCGGCACATATTCCACGTACCGCTTCAGAAACGAATATCTGTTCTGATTTGGCCTTGTCGACAATCCGTGCCGACAACTGCACGGTCGTACCGAAAAGGTCGTTGTCTTCAGAGATAGGTTCGCCGACGTTGATGCCTATTTTAAGATGCAACGGCAGATCGGGGTTGGACTGATTGTGGGCAGCAACCTTTTTCTGGATGGCAATTGACGCCTCGACACCGTTTGAGGTGTTGGAGAATGAAGCCATTATGCCGTCGCCGGTATGCTTTATTTCCTTGCCGAGATATTGTCTCAGAGAGTCTCGAACAATACGGTTGTGAACATGAACGACATTCTGGGCAATTGCATCACCCCTGGTCTGGGTTAGCGCGGTCGAACCGACCATGTCGGTAAACATTACCGTAACGGGGGACGCGCTTTCTTCCTTGGCCTTTGGCTCATTCCACTCGTCGATTGCCTTTTTCATATCCAGTTCAACGCCATCATCACCACTTATGTAGGTGTTCATGGAATTGCGTCCGGCCTGAAACATCTGCATATAGCGGGAATCAGCGACCAGATATTCGGGGTATTTCTCGGCGAATGAATTAGCCTCGGTTTCCTTGAAACCTAAGGCCTGAACTCCTTCACTGATTAATTTTATCGTTGTTCTTCCGTCAATGTTGCGCTTTTGGCCTTGGGCTTCGCAGGCCCCTGCGATGAACAGATTGACGCCAAACTTGTTAAAATTGTCCATCTTTTTAAAGTCTAGCTTGTCGGCGGAAGGCTTGAAAACGTTATCGAAAAACTCTGAGGCGAAGGCTTTTTGCTTTTCGTAAAGTGGTGAAACAATATTGTCTTTGGCGTCTTTCTCTTCCGACTGTTTTTCGGTCTCGTCTTTTTCCTTGCTTCGCATCGATTCGGCGAGGGCCTTGGCCGCCTTTTCTGCGGCGTCTATCTGTTCCTTGGTCAACGCCTCCTCCCCGCCGTCAATGCCCTTGTCGTCAGCGGCCACATTAGCCGTCACGGGGATCGGCTCGGAGGCGGTTGGGGCGGTCTTCTGGCTTGCCGATCTTGATTTGAAATCGGTTTTCGACAGCAGTGAAATCGTCATTGAAACAACACTGATAAGAAATGCCACAATGAATACAATAAACAGAATATTGACTTGGGCTGTGCTTTCCAACGATGTCCGGCGCATGATAACCGACGCCAGCCCGACAAATGTCATACCGATGACAATGGAAAACAGCAGAACCAGCAGCAGGCGGGTGAAAAAGGCAACCGCCGTCATTTTGCGTGGCTTGCCCCCACGTTTTTTTGAGGTTTTTTTTGCGGTTGCATCGGAAGCCTTCGATACCTTGGATTTCTTTTTTGTTTTGCCAATCGGGCTATGCCCACCGTCCCTTGACGTCGATGTCGGGGATGGCGGTACGGTATCGGCACGCGAAGCATCCGGCTTGCCGTTGGGCTTATCGCAATCGACGCTATAGATTGTGCGTTCACTGCTTGATCCAGCAGAAGGATCGTAGGATTCCTCGACTACCCTGACCTCTTCAACGTCACTGTCCCTGGCCATGGACTTTGCCTTGCCCATTGCCTGAACCTTGCGGTTTTCGGGATAACGGACATGAACCTCCCATTGACCCTTCCGTTTTATGTGAACCTCGTAGGTAATTACGGGCTTCGCGCTATCCATACTCACCTCAGTGCATAAACCCGGCGAATTAGGCGGGCTCCAGTAAAAATAAATAACACATAACAAAATTTGCCGCTAGATGGGGAGTGTACCACGGCAATCATCTTGCAACCTCAGCCAAATGTGCGATGGCGCAATACCGTTGCAGAGGATTAATTATTCGACAGGACATGCAAATTCACGCTGTATCCGTTACCGAATTAGGCTATTAAGATCGCCAGCAACCGCACGGATATTACAAATATGCAAATACTCATCATCGGCGGGTACGGATATATCGGCTCGCAAATTCTTGACACCATCCAGCAAAACCCGGACTTCCGGGATATGGATGTGGTGGTAATCGACAACTGGGCATATGGGCGCGGGATGTGTCCATTGCAGGCATATTACAAAGACCGGATTAAAAATTTCCGCTCTTACTGCATTGATCTCAGCGACAGATCGTCGGAAAACCTTAAACGGGAGGTGGCGGCAAGCGACTATATAATCAATGTCGCCTCGCTGACCCAGGTTCCCGACACCCACCTTCACCAGCAGTATATATTGCACGGGGTGGAAAATCTGGTGGACTGCATCCTTGCCGGCAACGGCCAGCTTAAAAAGGTCATTGATATCTCGTCGACCAGTATATACGGGCCGGTAAAAACAATGATGCCGGAAATCAATGTGCCATATAGCGAAGAGGTATACCCGGACCCTGAAATTGCCTTTCACAGTTACGCGGCAAGCAAGCTTAGGGTGGAAAAACTGTGGCTCTCGGAAAAGTGCCGGGATATTCCGTTTACCGATTTCAGGCTTTCCACGATCTTCGGCTACTCGGTTGGAATGCGCTATAATCAGTTTATCGGCCAGTTTCTGGTCGATGCGATTGCCGGACGGAAAACGGTCCTGCCTGGATCGCCCACCAACTACCGACCATTTTTTCATGTCCGGGACTGTGCCGAATTGATGCTGCATTTGCTGGTCGATGATTTCGCCACCAGCGGTCATGTCATCAATATCGGGTCGCCCGACCTTAATCCCCGGCTGGGCGACCTTTTCAACGATCTTTCCGGAATGCTGAAAAAAGACTTCGGCATTGAGGCCGATTATGTATTCGCCAGTGAAGTCGGCAGCCCCCCGTTCGAGGAGGATTACCGCGTCGATTTCTCCAAATTCAATTCCATGATTTCGTTTAAACCGAGCACCGGATTTGAAGAAGGTTCCAGGGAACTGGTCAAAAAGGTGATTGGCTAAATGAACCCGATCATCGTCATCCCCGCCCGCATGGCATCAACACGACTTCCCAACAAGCCGCTGGCCGACATTCACGGCAAGCCGATGATCGTCCATGTATGGGAGCGGGCCGTCGCCGCAGACATCGGACCGGTGGTAGTCGCGGCCGGTGACAGCATCATCTGCGAGGTAATCGGAGAAAGGGGAGGAAGATGTGTGCTGACCGACCCGAAAATACCCAAGGGCAGTGACCGCATCCATGTCGCCCTGAAGGAAATAGACCCTGGGCGCGAACACGATGTAGTGGTCAACATGCAGGGTGACCAGCCGACCATAGAGCCGGGCGTCCTTAAAAAACTGCTGGGCCCACTGGACAACCAAGATGTGGACGTGGCGACGCTGGTGGTGCCGTTTGACAAGAATGTTGAAGACCCCAACATCGTCAAGGTTGTAATGTCCGGAACCGGCGATCAAACCGGCCGGTGTATTTACTTCTCGCGCCAGGCAGTGCCTCATTTAGGTCCGTATTTCTACCATCTTGGGTTCTACGCCTATCGCCGCGAGGCCCTCGACCGATACGCGGAACTGCCCCGTAGCGGACTGGAATTATCGGAAGATCTGGAACAATTACGTTGCCTTGAGGCGGGATTGCGATACGACGCGACCATAGTCGACACGGCACCAATCAGTGTCGATACCGCGGAAGACCTCGAGAAAGCCCGCGTGGAAATTGGTCTAAATCCCATTATACCTTGATTTTCTGGTGTTTTTCCCACATTTTCCCTCTCTGCTCCGGCGCACTGGGAACCACCTGCATTGACGATTATGAACGGCTTTACAAGATACGTGTTCTGGCAGTTATTGTCGGGAATGGCCATGGTTACCATGGGGCTGACCTTCATTATCTGGCTGACGCAGTCCCTAAGGTTCGTCGAAATGATCGTCAACCGGGGGCTTGGTGTCGGCAAATTTATCTACATGATTATGTTGCTGTTGCCTAATTTCCTGTCGATAATCCTGCCTATTGCACTGTTTACAGTGGTCCTTTTCATATATTCCAAATTGATATCCGACAGTGAACTGGTAGTCATGCGCGCCGCCGGCGTGGACCAGATGACATTGGTCAGGCCGGCCCTTATTCTTGCACTTCTGGTGGTTATGTTCGGCTACGCGCTTAACATATATCTGGTTCCCCATTCTTATCGGATGTTTCGCGAAATGCAGTGGGATATCCGTTACAGTTATTCGCATGTCCTGCTTCAGGAAGGAGCATTCAACAATGTCTCCAAGGACGTAACCGTCTATGTCCGCGAACGTACAGGCGACGGTCAACTGCTGGGCATTATGGTTTACGACGGCCGCAACAGCGAGAAGCCATACAGTCTGCTGGCCGAGCGGGGTGCATTTATCGAAGGTGACAATGTCTCCCGCGTCGTCATGTTCAAGGGTAGCCGTCAGGAAGTTGACAGCAAAACCCACCAGCTTTCCATTCTCTATTTTGACCGGTATATTTTTGATATGGTGGCCCCGTCAAGTGTCGGAATAGCACGCTACCGCGAAGCCCGGGAAAGGTCCATGAGCGAGCTTTTGGACCCCGGAAGCGACAAACAGCTAGACCGTAAGGATTACGGAAAATTCAAAGTCGAGGCACATAAGAGGCTGGCTTACCCACTGTCCGCCCTGGGCTATGCGATGATTGGCCTGGCATGCCTGATATCCGGAGGTTTCTCAAGGCGCAGCCAGGCATCCCGCGCGGGCCTGGCAATTTTTATCGTCGTTGCTCTGCAAATTATGTCGCTGGGGCTGGAAAACATATCGGCAAGAGATAACCGGCTGATACCGTTTATTTACATAGGCGCCATAGTTCCAATTATCGTAAGTTACCTATTCATTCTGTATGTCCCAAGACGCCGGGCCAGGATGATCGAAAATGGGACTTCCGGATAAATGGAGGGGGCCTGACACATTGCGACTTTCAACCACCCTCTCCATCTATATCGGGCGGCGGTTCATCCTGAGCTTTATGGTAATATTTATCATGCTGCTAACGATAATCCTGCTGCTGGATACCGTCGAACTCCTGCGCCGGGCGGCGGCAAAGCCGGATGTCGAATTCGGCACGGTGCTGAAAATGGCACTGCTTAAACTACCCCATATGGGTCAAAAACTTTTCCCCTTCGCCGTGCTGTTCGGAGGGATGCTGGCGTTTTGGGGTCTGACTCGCAACAGCGAGTTGGTAATAACCCGTGCAGCGGGGGTTTCTGCATGGCAATTTCTGATGCCGGTACTACTAATCGCTTTTTTTCTGGGGATATTCAACACTACCGTTATCAGCCCCTTGTCTTCGGCAATGCTTGCACGTTTCGAGCGCATTGAGGCCACCGCCCTGAGAGGACAGCGAAACTATCTGGCTATTTCGGAAAATGGGCTGTGGCTTAGGCAATCCAGCAAAATGGGCCAGTCGGTGGTGCACTCAAAGAGTATAATTCAGCAGGGTAAGGACGTTGAACTGAGGGATGTTATTGTCTTCATGTACCAGGGGAAAGACCGCTTTTTTAAGCGCATAGACGCCGAAACCGCAAAATTGGAGGATGGTTTCTGGCATATGCGCAAGGTCTGGATGCATGACCCGGAAAAACAGTCAAAATTCCTCAATGAGTACTGGTTGGAAACCGATTTGACCGTAAACTCCATCCAGGACAGCTTTGCCCCGCCGGAAACCATGTCATTCTGGAATATCCGGGAATTCATAAATAATATGGAAAAAGCCGGTTTTTCAGCGGTACGCCACCGCCTTTACTGGTATTCATTATTGGCGGCCCCGTTATTAATGTGCGCCATGGTGCTTATCGCCGCAACGTTTACCCTGCGTCAGGCGCGGCGCGGCGGGACTTCTTTCATTATCGCAAGCGGGGTCATGACCGGATTCATGTTGTACTTTTTTTCCGATGTGGTGTACGCACTTGGGCTTTCCGACAGCATACCGGTGGCCTTGGCTGCATGGACACCCTCGGGCGTTGCAACCATGCTGGGGGTAGCTATGCTGCTGCACCTTGAAGATGGTTAGCTAAATGAGAAAATCATTACTGTACGTCATGGCCGGGTTAACTGCGCTGGCTGTTGGTTTTGTCGGCACTGCCGATGCTGCCAGTGTCCTCGCCAAAGGTGTGGCTATAACCTTCAACTCCGATGAAATGAGCTATGACAGCAAACTTGGGGTAATAACCGCAAAGGGGAACGTCGAGGTATCAAACGGCGATCTTATGCTGCTGGCAAACACCATAACCTACAATCAGAAAACGGACCTGCTTTCCGCTCACGGCTCCGTTTCCATGGTTGAGCCTAACGGCGACGTGATGTTTGCCGAATACATGGAACTGAGCGGCGACATGAAGGACGGAATCGTCGAGGACATCCGAATGGTTCTCAGCGACCACTCACGCATTGCGGCGAATGGGGCACGCCGGTCCGGTGGCAATATCCTGGAACTGCGCAAAGCCGTCTATTCCCCCTGCAAACTTTGCCTGGACCACCCCAATAAACCGCCATTGTGGCAAATAAAAGCGGTTAAAGTGGTTTATAACAAGAAACGGAAAACGGTGGAATACACTGACGCGATAATGGAAATAGCCGGAATACCGGTTGCGTACTTGCCCTATTTTTCCCACCCCGACCCGACGGTCAAGCGCCAGAGCGGTTTTCTTGCGCCAAGCTTTGGTGGATCATCCAACCTGGGTGCGGTCTTGAAAACACCCTATTTTTTCAACCTCTCGCCAAGCAGCGACTTCACCTTCAATCCCGTCGTTACGTCCAAGGAAGGTCCGGTCCTGGCTGGGGAATACCGTCGCCTTATCACCAATGGAGAGATAAAGGTCAAAGCCAGTATAACCGACGATTCCAATAACGACATTCGCGGGCATATAGCCGGAAGAGGCCGTTTCGATATCAACCGGACATGGCGCTGGGGCCTTGATATCAACAGGGCCAGCGATGACACCTACATGCGTCGCTATGGCTTTTCCTCCGACAACACCATC
>CAZEFJ010000118.1:0-7590 GCA_964511465.1 uncultured Hyphomicrobiales bacterium | reverse complement strand
TTCGACAGGCGATTGAAATACGTGGTCTTGGTGGTCGGGATAGCTTTTTCCGTTATTACCGGGATGGGTGCGCTGTCGATGATTTACCCTCCCGCCATCGTCGGTCGCGAGTTGCTCTACATGATTACCTACACAGGTGTCGGCACCGGAACGGCGTTCTTTTTGCTGACTATGCTGTTCGATATGCTGGTGGCCAGACGCGGGGTATGTCGCTATTTATGTCCGGGTGGGGCCTTGTATTCGCTGCTCGGCAGATACAGGGTTTTACGTATCCGGCGGATCGTCGAAAAATGTAACGACTGTTTCCTGTGCAATATTGAATGTCCGTTCGGGCTTGATCCAAAACGGGACGGATTCGGACAGGAATGCAACAACTGCACCGCTTGTATCGCCGTATGCCCCACCGATGCCTTGGCTTTTGAAATTTCGATCAAGGATCATGCCTGCCAGGGGCCGGGACATCTTGGCGCCGCCTACAACAGGCACACGGGCATCGCCGACAAGGCCGACACGCCATGAAGAGGCGCTCCTTCATGCGTAATATGGCGGTGGGGACGGTTACCCTGACGGGGGCGTTGGTTCCGTTCGCTCTGGCCCGGATCATGGCCCCCGTAAGCAAAACAGATTTTCGCACATATCTTCGTCCACCGGGGGCCATTGCCGATGACGTCGCGTTTATCGAGGCCTGCATCGGCTGCGGCCTGTGCGGCGAGGTATGTCCGGTGGGTGCCATCAGATTTTACGACCGCCAAGGCGGTGACAAGATAAATACTCCCCTAATCGACCCTGAAGTCGCGGCATGTGTTCTCAGCGGCAATTGCATGAAGGTGTGTCCCACCGGTGCCTTGGTCGATACGCCGCGTGAACGGATAAAGATGGGAAAAGCCAAGATTGATCGCACGGCCTGTTATCCGTGGGTTGATCGGGGCATATGCGGTGCCTGCGCCAGTGTTTGTCCCTTGGGTAACAGGGCCATAGGTTTCGCCTTTGCCGGCTTTTACCGGCCGGTGATAAAGGATGGCTGTGTGGGGTGCGGACTCTGTGTGCAGGTTTGCCCGCAGCCCAGTTTGCCGATTGGAATTGTACCCGCATCTCGTGAACGCATGGCCGAACAGGTAATTTGAATGAAATATCTCATTATACGGTTGCTCCTGTCCTTACTCGTTGGCATTCCGGTTTTTGTGTCGCCTGTTTCCGATGCCTGGGCACATCATATCATGGGGCGACCGTCCTATGGACTGAACGAGGATTCCAACACCCCTCCGTCAATGCAGTTTGAAAGCCAGATCGGCGACTATTTTGTCACCTTCATGGCTTTTCCCGCCTTTCCCCGCCCCGGCGAGCGGGGGCGGTTGAACCTGTATGCGGTTAATTCCAATACGGGAAAAGCTTTTCAAGGACTGGTCACCTTTTCGGTCCGCGATGATTCGCTGTTTTCTTCCAAGGAAGAGCGCCTGGGGACGCAAAAGATAGACGGCGTCGTCTTTCGCCAGGGGGTTGTCTTCAAAAAAGAAGGAAACTATATCGCCAAGGCTTTTTTTGAGAACAACGGGACCCCCTACCAAATTGAAATGCCTTTGCGCATCGGCAACCCTTTGCCTATCCTTCCCATAGTCCTTAGCGTCGGAACCGTCATCCTGGTTATTGGCGGTGTCGCCGGTCTGCGAATTGGCAAGCGCCGCCGCACCAGAATCAGGAAGAGCCGCCTGTCACATAACGTGGAGCGCACTGTCCGTGATTAAGGGGCACAAAGATCAATGATAATGACGCTTCCCGGAATGCCGTTAGGGTGGGCCGTCGCGATCTTTGTCGGCATGGGGTTGATACTCGTCATCGGCATGGCGGCCTCCCCGCCGACCTATGGTCGCACCCGGTTTCTTAATCTGGCAAACGTGCCGGTCATAGGGGTAGTGACACGGTATTTAACAAGGAACCCATGGCCGATAATCTTTCTAAAATATTTTAGTATTGCTGTATTTATCGTTGTGATCATTTCGGGACTTTTCGGCACCCCTGTGGCGAAACTGAATTTTGCTACCGTAATCACCTGGAATCTCTGGTGGACCCTGGTAGTTATTTCGGTCTTTTTCGTCGGTTCAGCATGGTGTTCGTTCTGCCCTTGGGACGCCCTTGCCAACCTTCTGGTAAAAGGGCGTATTTGGTGGCGCCCTGCGGACACCGCCGGTCTTGAACTGGTGGTTCCCCGCTATCTTCGCAACACTTGGCCGGCGCTTATCATGCTGGTGGGGCTGACTTGGTTTGAGTTGGGAATGGGGGCGACCGTCGACCCCATGGCGACGGCTACGCTGGCCATGTTCATGGTGGTAATTGCCGTACTCTCCCTCGTGCTTTTCCAACGCAAGGCATTCTGTCGCTATTTTTGTCCGGTTGGCCGCACCATCGGCAGTTATTCCCAGCTATCCCCTATCGAAATACGCCCCGTGGATGCGGATATCTGCGCTAAATGTTCCACTCTCGAATGTTTTTTCGGAACCGACAGCACGGAACCATGCCCGACCAACCTGACCATGGGACGCTTCGCCCAGAATACGTATTGTACCTCTTGCGGGGCCTGCGCTGTCGGCTGTCCTGAGCGTAATGTAAACTGGCGGCTGCGCTCAATGGCCGCCGAGGCGCGGGTCAACGCGCGGCCTCATTGGGACGAGGCGTGGTTCATGCTTGGGCTGTTGGCGCTTGCATCCTTTCACGGCCTGACCATGTTACCGTTTTGGGAAAATTGGATTTTATCACTGGCGCGCTTCGTCGGCGATTCGGGCCGGCTGCTGGTCAGTTTCTCGCTGTCGTTTGCAGGGATTTTGGGCATTACGGTCGGCCTTTACTGCGCGTTTGTGTATCTGACACGGTGGCTGGCATTTTCCGGGGAGTCCTTCCGCACCGTTTTCTCAAACTTTTCATTTGCCTTGTTGCCGATCGCGTTTTCCTATCACATCTGCCACAACCTGGGCCATCTGTTACGGGAGGGAAAGGGGCTGGAACGGGTAATTCTCAATCCTCTTGGCACCGACCCTGTCGGTGTCGGCGTAGCGCCTCCTGATGCCAGCGCACTTTGCGGGCGATTCATGAATACGATGGTTCCAGGATACGTTTTACACGGAATCCAAGCCACCATAATGGTTTGGGGATTTTGGATTACCATAAAGATATTACGCCACCGCGGATACAGCCTGTTGGGGGAGGGGGGAGACGGTGTAGGGTGGCGTTTATCGTTTATCATAATGTTCGTTTCTGCCGCCACCGTCTTAAACGTTTGGCTGCTTATGCAGGATATGGTTATGAGGATGTGATGCGACGGCGTGACTTCTTCAAGGCGGGCGTTCGCAAAGTAGCCGAGGTTGGCCTCAATGTGGTTGAAGCGCGGCTGAATCAACGTGCAGACAACTGGTTCCGTCCCCCGTTTGCTCTCAATGAACTTGCTTTTCTGCTCTCATGCACCCGATGCGATGACTGCGTTACTGCTTGTAAATACGATGTAATATTCAAGCTGCCTCCAGGTCTGGGGATACAAGTAGCGGGTACTCCCGCCATGGACCTGCTTAACCGTGGCTGTCACCTCTGTGATGACTGGCCATGCGTTGCTGCCTGTAAAGCGGGCAGTTTGAAAATACCTGATAGCGCCGGCGATGCCCCACCGGCAGTTCCCCGGCTTGCCAAAGCACGAATCGAAGCTTCGGCGTGTCTGCCTTATTTTGGGCCGGAGTGCGGAGCCTGTGCCTCGGCCTGTCCGGTTCCCGGTGCGATGCTCTGGGATGCCAAAGCCAGGCCCCGGATAGCCGCCGATCTATGTCTAGGATGCGGCCTGTGCCGCGAAGTCTGTATCGTCGCCGACAAGGCGGTAAAAGTGTGGTCACAGTCCGACCCTGGGAAAACAGGAAATGATTTATGAGCCCAATTTCCCGGTTTATTTCAATTTTTATTCTGCTGGCAACGGCTTATCCGGGCAGCGTTCAGGCTGCCAGTCTACTGAAGGAATCCACCAGCCCATATCTTGTTATGCACGCCGACGATGCGATCAACTGGCAGCCATGGTCGTCGGATGCTTTGGAGCAGGCGAAGCGGGAGGACAAGTTGATTTTTCTCTCCATTGGCTATGCTTCGTGCCACTGGTGTCATGTGATGGCCCGCACGACTTTCAGCGACAAAACGGTAATCTCGCTGCTCAACAAAAATTTTGTGAATATCCTAGTTGACAGTGAGGAGCGTCCCGATCTCTACGGTTATTTTGGCGATATTCTGAGTGCCATGGGTCAGCCTGTCGGTACCCCGGCAAATTTTTTCCTGACCGCCGACCTGACGCCCCTGTTCGGTGGTGGATACATCCCCCCGGAAATGGAGGGCGGTGAACTAGGCTTCATCAAACTTTCCCGGTCCATAATTGATGAATGGACAAACAACCGGGATGAAGTAACGAAAAATGCGGCAGAGATTCGTACTCAGCTTCAGGCCCTGGCCGAGCCTCCCAAGGTCGGCATTTCGCAAAGCGGAAGAGATTTCAGCGACATTGCCGCCACAAAATGGTCCGTCGCGTTCGACAATACTTATGGAGGGTTTGGTCAGGGCAGTAAATTTCCGCGGCTTGTCGTCCTTTCTTTTCTCCTTGATCATGCCGTGCGCCGTGGTGATAAAGAGCTGTTGAGCAATATCCGCACAACCCTGGATAATATGGCGGCTGGCGGATTGCGGGATCAACTGGGGGGCCTTTTCCACCGCTTTACCGTTGACCGGTTGTGGCAGGTTCCACATTTCGAGGTCGAACTCAATGACAATGCGGCCTTTGCCCGCCTTTATCTGGAGGCATACCAGGTAACCGGAGAGGCTCGCTACGCAGCCGTTGCGAGGATGGTTCTGGACGGCCTTATCAGACGGTTCAGGCTTGCCGACGGTGGCTTGGCCTCGGCCCTGGACTCCGAGAGCGAAGGCGGTGAGGGAGTTTATTACACCTGGACCCGCGATGAGGTGGTGGCGGTACTGGGAACCAAGGCGGCGGCGCCTTTCATCAAAGCATATATGGATGAACGCCACGGCTTGGTAAAAGGTCGCAGCGTTTTGCGCATACAAAAAGACCCAACCTCCGTATTGGCTGTTGAGGTGCGGCTGAAAGACAGCCGGACCAAGTTGCTGCAAGCGCGGTCAAAACGCAAACCGCCACCCCGGGATGGCAAGGTTTTGACCTCGTGGAACGCCCTGAGCGCCAGCGCTTTCGCCAAGGCAGCCCAGATTTTGGGTGATGCGCGGTATCAGAAAATTGCCGAGAAGATAGCGCACAATCTATTAAAAACGCCTTGGAAGGGAGGAACTTTGCGCCATAGCCGGAGGGACGGCATTATCGGTGATACGGTATTTCTCGACGATTATGCGTTTCTGGTGCAGGCCCTGATAGATATTTACGAGACTGGTTTCAAGGTTGGCTACCTTGATAGGGCGCGTTCACTGGCGGATGATATGGTCAAAAAGTTCCAGAAGGTGTCTGGCCACCCATTCCAATTGACCCCCATTGACAAAGCCTCAAATGTCCCCGCTCGTGTCGTTCTCGACGAGAATGACATGGCTTCCGGCAACGCGGCGGCATTGGCGGCGTTGTACCGCCTGGCGCTGTTCAGCGCGGACCCGGTAATAGAGAACGGAGCCCAAGCCGTGGCCGATGGGCTTGGACAATATTTTGAGTCGTCTGCGGCATCCGCTCCCGGCCTGCTGCGGGCGTTGAGTTTTTCTCCCGCGGGGGCGCACGAGGTGGTGATCGTCGGTCTTCCGGGACGCGCGGATACACGCCTGTTGCTACGGGAAGTCCGCAAGCGGTTTCTTTCCGGAACCGTGGTTGCATTATTAGACCCGAACGTGGCCATGGACGAAGACAAATGGCTGTTGCTGACTCCCCGCCCATTGATGGATGGCAAGGCCACGGCATATGTATGCCGAAATAGAGTATGTGACCTGCCGGTAAATACACCGCAGACGCTAGCGTTTCAACTGGACAAAATATTCCATTTTTAAAATAAATGGCGACCGGCAAAAATGTTTTGTCTGCGAAGAACCTGATTGACGCCAGTAACAAACTGGCCGGAAGATGCTTTAGCAGGCGGCTGAAAAACATATTTCCGGTACTGGTGATGTGGTCCCCGTAATCATAAATCCGTGAGACCTTTTTGTGATACGTTTGTTTTTTTCAACAGAATGGCGTCGCCTTTTCGTTGTAGCTTTCGATGAAGTCGTTGATATGGTCGCGCAGTTGGTTGACGGCGGCAACCATCCGCTTCAGGCGGTTATTCCGACACCCCGCTTCTCATTTCCAAAGACATCCGTTTCTGTGTGCTGGCGCCGCTCAACTACTATGAAAGATACGATCTGTCATGGCTGGAGAAAGAGCTGCGCATCGGATTGGGGAAACTTGGTGAAAAATACGGCCTCCGACTTGATTTCCTGTTTCAAGCCTTCCCACAAGATTTCATCTGGCCGCATCGTTGTTCGTCGGAGGAATTGTGTAGCCTCCTGGATCGGCTGCAAAACGTACATACCGATGCAGTTTAAAATTCACAGAGGAGCCCATGAGGTTGGAGGAAACTGCGTAGAGCTCAAAGCAGATGGAAAATCCATCCTGCTTGACCTTGGGCTTCCCCTTAATGACCAGAAAATTGATGATGTTTCCCTTCCCGATATAGCTGGGGTTTCAGATGGTACGAATTATGATCTGCTGGGGATTGTCATTTCTCATCCTCACATTGATCATTACGGACTTATCGAAAAGGCCCATCATTCAATCCCGGTCTTTATGGGACAAGGGGCTCATAAATTGCTTATGGCTGCCGCTCCATTTACGCCCTCGGATGCCGTGCCGGAGAACGTTATCCATTACGAGGATCGACAAACTTTCAAAATAGGCCCGTTCCACATCACGCCCTACTTGATGGATCACTCAGGATTCGACGCTTATGCGTTGTTGGTCGAGGCTGATGGCAAGCGCCTGTTCTACTCGGGTGACTTTCGCGCCCATGGCCGCAAAGCATATCTTTTCAAAGCATTGCTAAAGAATGCGCCGGACAACATCGACGTTCTTATTCTTGAAGGAACCATTCTCGGTCGTGAGGATGATGAGGGCCGTCAGGATACGGAAAATAATTTGGAAAACCGAATCCTCGACAGTATCAAATCAACGAAAAGCCCCGTTCTGGCTTGCTTCTCCGCCCAGAACATTGATCGCTTCGTCACCTTCTATAAGGCAGCTAAACGGGCTGGCCGATTCTTCGTAGCCGACGCTTACCTGGCCGCGATCCTCGATGGGATTGGTCTGCCTTCGCTGCCTTCTCCAGGCAATTCCGATATGCGCATCTATTTACCAATTCATCAAAAGGCAAAGATCAAGAGGCTAGGCCGATTCGACTTAATTGATCGTTACAAAGAGTGCCGCATCTACCCTGAGCAACTCGCATCAAAACCCCAAAAGTGGGTGATGATATTCCGTTCCTCCATGATCAAGGATTTTGAGGGACTGGGAGGACTTTCAGGAGCGAAGCTCATCCGCACCTGCATGTTCTGTTGCGCCGTGAAGGCTTTGTCATCAATCGCAAGAAGAGCCAT
>CAZEFJ010000117.1:2231-7603 GCA_964511465.1 uncultured Hyphomicrobiales bacterium | reverse complement strand
TCATGGGCCTTGAAAATGGACACTCTGTCGGCGGTTATGCTGATGACGGTGACCATTACCTCTTCGATGATCCACATTTATTCCATCGGCTACATGCATCACGACAATTCGATCCCGCGTTTCATGTCGTACCTCAGCCTGTTTACCTTTTTCATGCTAATGCTGGTCACCGCCGATAATCTGGTTCAGTTGTTCTTCGGCTGGGAAGGGGTCGGCCTGATGTCGTACCTTTTGATCGGCTTCTGGTATGACAAGCCTTCGGCCAACGCCGCCGCGATCAAGGCGTTCGTGGTTAACAGAATAGGTGACTTCGGCTTCCTGCTTGGTATTTTTGCGATATTCCTGCTTTTTGATTCGGTTAACATGGATGTGATTTTTGCCGCCGCGCCGGGCAAGGCGGATGTCGTGCTGAATGTATTCAGCGGTGAATTCAGCGCCATGACCGTTATCAGCCTGTTGTTGTTTGTCGGTGCGATGGGCAAATCAGCCCAGATATTCCTCCATGTATGGCTTCCCGATGCGATGGAGGGACCAACTCCGGTTTCCGCCCTGATCCACGCCGCAACCATGGTAACCGCGGGAATCTTTATGGTCGCCAGAATGTCGCCGATCTTCGAGCTGTCCGAGACCGCGCTGATGGTGGTTACCATCGTCGGCGGTTCAACCGCAATTTTCGCGGCAACGGTAGGATGTGTGCAAAATGACATAAAACGCGTGATCGCCTATTCGACCTGCTCGCAACTGGGCTATATGTTCTTTGCGCTTGGTGTTTCGGCCTATTCGGCGGGGGTTTTCCACCTGATGACCCACGCTTATTTCAAGGCTCTGCTGTTCCTTGGTTCGGGTTCGGTCATACATGCCATGTCGGACGAACAGGACATGCGCAAGATGGGTGGGATATGGAAATTAATCCCGGTCACCTATGTCATGATGTGGATAGGTTCCCTGGCCCTGGCCGGGATTCCGCCGTTTGCCGGATACTGGTCCAAGGATATAGTACTTGAGGCCGCCTATGGGGCTGGCTCGGTGGTCGGCGGTTATGCTTTCTGGATGGGGATTGCGGCGGCGTTTCTGACGGCCTTCTATTCGTGGCGGTTGTTGCTGATGACATTTCACGGCAAGCCCAGGGCCGACGAAAAGGTAATGGCCCATGTTCACGAATCACCCAAGGTTATGCTTATACCCCTGCTGGTGCTGGGTACCGGGGCAATCTTCGCCGGCTATATCGGATTTGATTACTTTGTCGGCGAAAAAGCCTTGGAATTCTGGGGCACGTCCCTATTCGTGCTGCCCGAACACTCGTCCCTGGAAGCCGCAGAAAATGTCCCAGGCTGGGTCAAGAGCCTTCCCTTGGTCGTCGGTCTGTCCGGCATAGGGCTTGCGTTTGTGATGTATAAATTCGTCCCGGACCTGCCGTCGATGATGGCTTGCCGGTTCAGCGGTATTTATAAGTTCCTGCTTAACAAATGGTACTTCGACGAGCTTTACGACAAATTGTTCGTCCGCCCGGCGTTCCGTATCGGCAGGGGATTATGGAAAGGTGGTGACGGGGATCTGATTGATGGTGTCGGCCCCGATGGTTTCGCCGCGGCGACAATGGATCTGGCCCGGCGGGCAGGCCGTCTGCAAAGCGGATACATTTACCATTACGCTTTCGCGATGCTGACCGGCGTCGTGGTTTTGATAACCCTGTATTTATTTAACCTGGCTGGATGATGTCGATATGAACAGCTTGCCAATACTGTCGCTGTTGACGTTTCTGCCTCTGGTCGGTGCCGGTTTTATACTCCTTGTCCGGGGCGAAGAGAAAATAGTCGCTCGCAACGCCCGCTATGTGGCGCTTTGGACCTCGGTTATCACATTTCTGCTGTCGCTATACCTGTGGTTTAATTTCGACACCTCGGCCAGCGGCTTCCAGTTCACCGAGACCGCCGAGTGGATGCCGACCTTCAATATTTCATACCGTATGGGGGTTGACGGCATTTCCGTGCTGTTTGTCCTTCTCAGCACATTGCTGACGCCGATCAGCATTCTCGCCAGCTGGGAAAGCATAACCGATCGGGTCAAAGAGTACATGATCGCCTTTCTGGTGATGGAAACGATGATGATCGGCACCTTCAGCTCGCTGGACATCTTCCTGTTCTATGTTTTCTTCGAGGCAGTGCTCATACCGATGTTTATCATCATCGGCGTATGGGGAGGCCCGCGGCGGGTTTATTCGACCCTGAAGTTCTTCCTCTACACCCTGCTGGGCTCGGTTTTCATGATGCTGGCGATGCTCGCGATATACTATGTCGCCGGCACCTCGGATATTCCGACGCTTATGAAATATAACTTCCCGGTCGGCATGCAGACATGGTTGTGGCTGGCTTTCTTCGCTTCGTTCGCAGTAAAGATTCCAATGTGGCCGGTGCATACATGGCTTCCCGATGCCCATGTCGAAGCCCCGACGGCAGGCTCGGTTATCCTGGCTGCAGTTCTTCTAAAATTCGGCGGCTATGGTTTTTTGCGCTTTTCCCTGCCGATGTTCCCCGACGCCTCGGTGCAGTTTGCTCCGCTTATTTTCACCCTGAGCATAATTGCCGTAATTTATACCTCGCTGGTGGCGCTGGTTCAGGAGGACATGAAAAAGCTGATCGCCTATTCCTCAATCGCCCATATGGGGTTCGTCACCGCCGGAACATTTACCCTTACCCAGCAGGGAATAGAGGGTGCCATATACACCATGCTTAACCACGGTATCGTTGCCGGGGCGCTGTTTTTGATCGTTGGCGTGGTTTACGACCGCATGCATTCCCGTATGATTAGTGTATATGGCGGGCTGGTTCACCGGATGCCGTTCTATGCAATGATTTTCATGTTGTTCATGATGGCCGGGGTTGGCTTGCCGGGAACCGGTGGTTTCGTCGGGGAATTCCTGGTTCTGGTCGGAATATTCAAGGTCAGCAGCTGGGTTGCCGCATTCGTTGCGACCGGGGTTATTCTTAGCGCCGCATACATGCTGTATATGTATCGTCGTATGATATTCGGCAAACTTACCAAAGATTCACTGAAAGCGATCATGGACCTTAGCGGACGCGAGGTCGCGGTGTTTGCACCGCTGGTGGTGCTGGTGTTATGGATGGGCATATACCCGGTGTCGTTTCTTGATTTTCTGCATACTTCAGTGGGTGATCTTATCACCCGCCTTGACCAGGTTGGTGCCATCGCCGCGCTTAACGGACAATAGAGAGGGGATACGGGGAGATGCCGTTGGCCGAAGTACCTAATATGATCCCGGCGCTGCCGGAAATTTTCATTGCCGTGATCGCGATGGCGTTGCTCGTGCTCGGAGTTTTTCAGAAATCTGACAATGCAAGCGATTGCGAGAAATCTTTCCGGCTGATCTCTCTTCTTTCCGTGGTTACCCTTGTTCTTGCCATTTTACTTGTCGCTACCGTCGGCCCGAAGCGTATGACCACCTTCAACTCGATGTTTGTAAGTGACACTTTCTCAATGTTTTTCAAGGTGTTGGTCCTGCTTGCTTCGGCATTGGCAATTGTAATTTCCAAGGATTACATGAAGCATCAGGGACTTTCCCGGTTCGAGTTTCCGCTGCTGATTCTGTTCGCCACCATCGGCATGATGATGATGATTTCGGCGAACGACCTTTTGTCGCTGTATCTGGGCATTGAAATACAAAGCCTGTCGCTTTATGTGCTGGCGGCGTTCCAGCGCGAGGACGCCCGTTCGACAGAGGCCGGGCTTAAATACTTTGTTCTTGGGGCGTTGGCTTCCGGAATGCTTCTTTACGGGGCTTCACTGGTTTACGGGTTCACCGGGGCGACAAATTTTGATGTAATCGCCGCCCTTATCCATGGTTCCAGCGATAAGATATCCTACGTCGGTCTGGTCTTTGGCATCGTGTTTATGATGGCGGGGCTTTTTTTCAAGGTCTCGGCGGCACCGTTTCACATGTGGGCGCCTGACGTATACGAGGGGGCGCCGACACCGGTGACCGCTTTTTTTGCGGTCGGACCGAAACTTGCCGCGATTGCTTTGTTCATCCGTCTCATGGTTGGCCCCTTCGCCGAAATGGTGGATCAGTGGCAGCAGGTGGTGGTGCTGGTATCAATGGCTTCGATGATAATCGGCGCCTTTGCCGCGATCAACCAGACCAACATAAAACGGATGATGGCCTACAGTTCGATCGGGCATATCGGCTACGCGCTTATCGGCCTGGCGGTCGGAGATGAACTTGGGATCAGGGGTATCCTGATTTATATGTCGATTTACCTGTTCATGAATATTGGTGCGTTTTCCTGCATCCTGTGCATGCGCCGCGGCGATAATATGGTCGAGAAAATTTCCGATCTGGCAGGTTTCTCAAAAAGCCATCCGATGGCGGCATTTGCGATGGCTATTTTCATGTTCTCGATGGCCGGTATTCCGCCGCTGGCCGGGTTCTTTGGAAAGCTCTATATATTCCTTGCCGCGATCAGGGCCGAAATGTATACGCTGGCGATAATCGGCGTTTTGACCAGTGTGGTATCCGCTTTCTATTATTTGCGGATTATAAAAGTCATGTATTTCGATGATCTGTCGGAAAGTGTGGACAAGCCTATTGGACGGGAAATCACATTTGTCATTACCACAACCAGCATAATCATCCTGTTTTTCTTCGTTTATCCAAGCCCGTTTCTTGCAAGCGCGGCCGCCGCCGCAACCGCGCTTTTCTAAGGAAGCGTCCACATTACCGTCCTTCCCGACCCCTTTAGTCTGGTCCAGCTGGATTGCATTGACAGCACCAACGATGAGGCAGGGCGCCTGGCAGCCCTAGGCGCCAGGGATGCAACGGTGGTCTGGGCGCTTGAACAAACCGCCGGGCGAGGAAGACGCGCCAGGACATGGGTTTCACCAAAAGGTAATCTCTATTGTTCGCTGCTGCTGAGGCCGGAATGCAGCCCCGGGCAATCCGCGCAACTGGGTTTCATCGCCGCCGACAGTATCGCCGAGGCAGTATCATCTGTCCTTCCCGCAACCGCGCGGCTAACATGCAAATGGCCCAACGACGTGCTGGTGAATGGGCGCAAAATAGCCGGGGTCATGCTCGAAGCCGAAATATCAAACAATGGGCATCTTGACTGGCTGGTGGTTGGCAGCGGCCTGAATATTGAAAGTCACCCTTTGGGTCTGGAGTTGGCAGCGACCTCACTGTTGGCGGAGGGATGTGACAAGGAAAAGGCCAATGCGGAAAGTATGCTAAAATTGTATTGTCGCCACTTTCGGAACCGGCTTGCCGTCTGGCAGAAATCAGGGTTTGCCTCGGTGCGCCAGGCATGGCTTGAGCGGGCCCATGGACTGGGTAGCGAAATCATGGTGCGGGCGGAAAA
>CAZEFJ010000117.1:0-2131 GCA_964511465.1 uncultured Hyphomicrobiales bacterium | reverse complement strand
ACCTCCGACGAAATTGGCGTTTGGCTGTTCAATCTGATGAAGATAGATAATATTGATCCCTCGGGAATAACTGCCGCGATCATTGCAACCGTGGTTCCGGTCGCTCTTTTCAATCTCAAGACTCTGTGCCGGAAATATTTTAACTGTGAGGCCATGGTCGTCGGGGATGCGGCGGTTGAGCTGGGACTGAAAGTTCTTACCGACCACCCTGAAGAAGTCGGCGCCGACCGCCTTGTAAATGCCGTCGCAGCCCATGAAAAGTACGGCGGTCCATTGATTGTACTTGATTTTGGTACTGCGACTACCTTCGATGTTATTGATCTTGACGGTAACTATGTCGGCGGAATCATCGCGCCCGGGGTTAACCTTTCGCTTAAGGCCCTGCACATGGCGGCGGCAAAGCTGCAATCGGTGGTAATTGAAAAACCCTTGCATGTCATCGGCCGGGGAACCGTCGAGGCCATGCAATCAGGTATTTTTTGGGGATATGTATGCATGATAGACGGAATGTTCAAGCGCATTTGCGATGAGTTCGGAGCCCCGATGAAAGTGGTGGCTACCGGCGGACTGGCACCCCTGTTCATCAAATCCGTAGAGTGCATTGAACATTCAGACCCGGACCTTACACTGCGCGGGCTTTTATCAATCCATCGGCGAAACTTTACAAAATGAATGCCCCTCAAGACGAAATGCTGTTCGTCGCCCTCGGCGGAGCCGGGGAAATCGGTATGAACATGTATCTGTACGGGTTTGGTCCGGCAAATAACCGTCGCTGGATGATGGTTGACTGCGGCATCACTTTTGCGAACGGAACCATTCCCGGCGTAGACATTGTCATGGCGGATCCGAGATTTATAGAAGAACGGCTGGAAAACCTTGACGGACTGGTACTTACCCATGCCCATGAAGACCATCTCGGCGCGGTACCTTATCTCTGGCAGCGACTTAAATGCCCGGTTTATGCTAGCCCGTTCGCCAGTTCCGTCCTTCGCCGGAAACTTCCCGATGTCGGTCTCGAAGGAAAGCTGAAGATTAACCAGATCAACCTTGGTGGCCGTTTTACGGTTGGCCCATTTGACATCGAAATGATTTCGCTCACCCATTCCATACCTGAGCCCAATGCCCTTGCCATACGGACCAAAGCAGGCTTGGTCCTGCATACCGGAGACTGGCGTTTCGATAATAATCCGGTTGTCGGCAGGCAAGCAGACAAGCAAGCCCTTAAAAGGTTGGGAGATGAGGGGGTTATGGCAATGGTCTGCGACTCGACAAATGTCTTTAATCCTGCCTCTGGATTATCGGAATCCAGCCTTAGGGAAAGCCTGACTGAACTTGTAAAGGGCTGTGAAAACCGTGTCGCGGTGGCCTGTTTCGCGACCAACGTTGCCCGCCTTAAAACCATATCCACCGTTGCCAGGGACTGTGGTCGCAATGTTGTGCTGGCGGGACGTTCGTTGCATCGTATAGACGAAGTTGCCCGTGAAAACGGATATTTGGAAGGCGTTCCCGCGTTCCTCGACGAGCATGAGGCAGGATATCTGGAAAAAAACAATGTATTGATCGTATGTACCGGCAGTCAGGGTGAGCCGCGCGCGGCACTGGCCAGGATCGCCGCCGGTGGACATCCACGGATATCCCTTGAAGAGGGGGATATGGTTATTTTCTCGTCCAAGATCATCCCCGGCAATGAAAATAACATTGCGCGGGTGCAAAATGCCCTTATCAAACGGAAAATCAAGGTGATTACGGAACATGACCGGCTGGTCCATGTATCCGGCCACCCCTCGCGCGAGGAAATGGTCGAGATGTATGGTTATGTGCGCCCGCGCATTTCGGTTCCCGTTCACGGCGAAACCCGCCATTTAATGGAACACGCCAGTCTGGCCCGTGAATGTGGGGTGAAAAGCGCCGTACTCGCCGAGAACGGTACGGTAGTTCGCCTGTCTCCCGGAGATGGAGAAATAGTAGACCATGTTAACACTGCCCGTCTGGCATTCGACTCAAACCGGCTGGTATCCCTGAGCGGCCCTGTTATTCGCAAGCGCAGTCGCGCCCTTTACAATGGCACCGCCATGGTTTCCGTGGCAATTGACGGCCGGGGAAGGATGCTTGGAGAGCCCATGGTATCGAC
>CAZEFJ010000116.1:0-7639 GCA_964511465.1 uncultured Hyphomicrobiales bacterium | reverse complement strand
AATCGCGTTAACGGCGGCTATCTTTGCCCCATAGGCCGCCATATAGACGAATTGATCCCGTCCCGTAACGTCGCCTGCGGCATAAACACCCTGTCGTGATGTTTGCATATGCTCATCAACCTTGATGCCACCGTTCGGCAACAACTCGATTGCCGCCTGATCGAGACCGAGACCTTTAGTGTTGGGGGGGCGACCTGTCGCCACAAGGACTTTTTCAGCTTCTATTTCGATCTCGGAATTCCCCTCCGTAGCGCTCAGGACGATCCCGCCTTCAAGCTCACGGATGCTGCGATAAATCAACCCGTCACGGACAATAATACCCTCGTCACGAAAGCTTTTGCTCAGTGCCTCGCTGACTTCCATCTCGCTGGCGGGAAGCAGTCGGCTACGGCAGACAATCGTAACCTTGACCCCGGCGCGGGCAAATAATTGGGCAAGTTCACAGCCGATATATCCGCCGCCGATCACCAGCATGGAACCGGGAAGACCGCTTAATTCCAGTGCCGTGGTGCTGCTAAGATACGGGATGCTATCAAAGCCGGAAATATCCGGTATACCCGGCGAGGTTCCCGTCGCCACGATCACCTTATCGGCCTTAACCGGTTTGCCGTCGAATGAAATGCCTCCTTCAACGAGGCTTGCCGGGCCTTCAAAATAGGCGACCGAATCGTAGGACGGCAGCAAATCCTCGTACTTCGCTTTTCTAAGCCCGGCGACCAGTTCGTCCTTCATCCTGACGGTCTCGGACCAATCATTGATCTCGGCCTCAACGCGGATACCACCAAAACGGGACGCCGTTTTGGCGTGGTAAAGATTTTCCGTCGCCCTGATAAGGGTCTTGGAAGGAACGCAGCCGACATTGACGCAGGTTCCGCCGATCGTTCCAGAGCCGAATATCGCGACCCGCGCACCAAGCTCGGCAGCCGTGATAGCAGCCGAAAACCCGGCCGATCCGGCGCCAATTACAGCAAGATCATATTCGCCGTCCGGTTTTGTTTTGGAAAGTTTGGAACAACATATTTCCGTTGTCGTCGTCATATTGTTTTCTCCCGTCGTATCGGTAATTCAGGATGAAGCGCTAAGCTGCCTTGCCGCGGCAGAGCGCAAATAGTACGCGTAGGCGGCAACCGATACGGCGGCGGCGATGGAAATACGCAAGGCGAACCTGAAATCAAGCCAGAACAGAAAAGCCGTCAGGGCAATAACCGCCAGCAGGATAACGGCATGCGGCCTTGGGCCGACTTTTCCGGTGCGCATATAAAGCGTATGGGCAATAAACCCCATGGACGCGAACATCACCGGGAAAAGCACATAATCCAGCCAGCCGACCCATGCCGACAGACCGACCGCACCCAGTCCAATGACCAGCACCGGGGTGAAACAGCAGAGCGCCGCCAGGGCGGTTCCAATTATCCCCGTTTTCATCTGTTTGTCGTGTTCGTCAGCCATTTTCCTAACGAACCGCTCTGGAAGGATAGCCGGCGTTTTTGGTCGCCTCGGTCATAACCGGCACATTGGTCAGGCTGTCGTCAAAGGTGACAACCGCCGTCTTGTTTTGGAAGGAAACCTCCGCCTTTTTCACCCCGGCAATGCCGGTAAGTGCTTTCTTCACAATGTAGGGGCATGAGGCACAGTACATGTTGCTAACCGCCAGGGTGACGGTTTTCTCGGCGGCAAAGCCGGTTGCCGAGGCAAACATGGTGGCGGCAAAGACGACGCTTGAAATAAATCGTTTCATCCCGATTTTTCCTTTCTTGATTAAGCCAGCAGGTAAGGCGCCACATAGGGGAATACGAGGGCCGCCAGAACAAGCAGGGATGCGCTCCACAGCGAAATTTTAAGAACCCGGTCCGAGCCTGGCGTAGCGCAGTAGGAACCGGGCTGACATAAGTTTTCCGGCTTGCGATAGACCATGTAGAAACCGCCGGCGAGGAAGATAATCGCGATGCTCACAAAATATGGCTTGTAGGGGTAGAGCGAGGTAAGATTGCCGATCCATGCCCCGCTGATGCCAAGGCTGAACAGTACCAGAGGAGCAATGCAGCAGGCCGACGCGGCAACAGCCCCGGCAATGCCTCCTGCGGTCAGCAGGCCTTTTGTGGGTTTCTCTCCGAGCCGGGGAAGACTCCCTTCGCTAATACTCTCTCCGCCTGCGGCATTCTCAATTTGCGAAACCATGGATAAAAAACGCCCTGCAATGACCGGATAAGAGTATTATGGAACCTGTACCAACTACGGGATCAAGGCTTTTTTTATGACCGCAAACAAACATCTGAAAGTGAAGAGGCTGACGACCGGCGTTTTATCGAAACGCACCGGCTGCAACATCGAAACCATACGCTATTACGAGCGCATCGGACTGCTGCCAGAGCCACCGAGAACCGAAGGCGGGCACCGGGACTATGATGAAGAACACCTCAAGCGGCTTGCCTTCATCCGTCGCGGCCGCGAGCTTGGTTTCGCTTTGGAGCAGATACGGGGATTGCTGGAGCTTGTCGACGGCGGCGATTTTACCTGTGCCGAGATACAACAGATCACCTTGTCCCATGTGAAGGACATACGGGCCAGGATTTCCGATCTCAAGGAACTTGAACGGGTCCTGGCCGGCATGGCGTCGAAGTGCGAAGGAGGCAAAGTTCCTGAATGTCCGGTCATCGACGTTATGTTCTCGGTCAACGGCGGATTTAAACTTGTCCCATAACCCCCTGCCACGGTGATGGCCCGGCATAATTTATCCGGTTATGAAGAATCCCCGACCTCACAGCCCTGGCATGCATCATCGCCGGAGGGCAGTGCCCCCATGGATACAGGTGCAATGCGGGGGGCGCGCAAATCCGCTTTGGAAAGGCCGATACGCTGGGTTTCCACTTCGGAAAGATGCTCAAGGAATAGTGCTGCCGCCGGATAAAACCGATCACCCCGCTCCTGCGCGAGAGCGTAAAGCCTGCGCGCGAACGATGGGGCCCAGCGACCAAAGTGGTCGCGAAAAAAGCTTTCGAAGGCGGCATCTAGAATTGCTTCCTTCTCCGGCCCGTGATTGAGCCGCCGCGCCGCGATCTTGCGTTCCAAAAGATACTGCAGGAATTCCGCTTCAACGGCGATGTGGTCGGGCCGCTCGCCGGGCATCGCATCAAGGGTGAAGGCCCGGTAAAAGCCCGCAACATCGGCAAGCTGCTGGGTCCGGAAAAAGACATCGGTCTTTTGCTCGAACTCGATTTCGTATGGCGTCGCCTCGGACGCTACGTCCATTCCAAATACACCCAGGTAAGCTGCGCTGGCCTCGGTCTTTTTGGCCGGGAGAGTCTGCCTTAGCTGCGCCGCCGCCTGGGCAAGTTTTGGCTCATCAAGGTATTGCGCCGCCGCCTCGGCGGTATCGACATCCGCGGCCCGCGCAAACGGCGCGAGCATTGGATCGGCCAGACACCGCGAAGCGAGGCAATACAGCGATGAGCGGGCAAGAAGTTCGCTGCTAAATCGAGTTGTAATGTTCTTTTGATCGCTCATAGAACGGCTCCTCTATAGTGATTCTCACGGCTTCCTTGTTGTTGGCGTTGTAGCCGATCACCGTGTCGTTGAATATTTCCTGGGTAACGCTTCGACCGGAGGGAAGGATCACTTCCCGTTCGTTCACCTTCTTCCCCTCTTTTACTTCAAAGCGGAAGATGATCTCGCGCTGCGCGCGAAACAGCGCCATCACCGCAAGCAGTCTTCGGCTTGGAGCGACATATCGCTCAATCGCGGTTTCGACGCCCGGGCCGAACATCTGTTCTAGGTATGATCTTGGAACCCAGCGTGGCGGAATGTAGAAACCATTTGGCGAGGTTCCAAACTGCGGGTACAGCGGAAGTGCGACTTTTTCCTCTTTGACCATGTAATAGACCGGATTGCTGGCATCGGGCACCCAGCCCCCGTCCGAGGCGACGCGCACCAGAGATTGCAGACGAATCTTTCCGACACAGGCCGACATGCAACGGGTCTCGATGGGAACATCGGAGATTTCCTTGGCGCGGCCCTCTATTCGCGGATAACAGGCGATACATTTTTCGCTGGTTCCCGTCGTCGTTCTGAACATCGGCTTTTTGTACGGACATGCCTCGACGCATTTGCGGTAGCCCCGGCAACGTTTCTGGTCGATGAGAACGATCCCGTCCTCCTTGCGTTTGTAGATCGCCTTACGGGGACAGGCGGCCAGGCACGCCGGGTAGGCGCAATGGTTGCAGAGGCGCTGAAGATAAAAATACCAGGTTCCGTGTACCGGAAGCGACACACCCTCCGCCGGACCTTGAGCTCCACGCTCGGCACGGGCGACTTCCTCAAAGACATTCGGTGCGCGCCATTCCTGGTCGCTGGGGATGTAGCCCAGTATTTCCTGGTCGGAGTCCGGGTTGATGGTTTGCTCGAAGATGGTCTTACCGCGAAAAACGCCATTCTTGTCCCAGACCTGCTCTCCCGGGTTATTGGCTTCCAGCTTTGAAAGAATCTTCTCGTCCCAGTGGAGGGGATAGCCGCCGTAGGGCTTCGTCTCAACGTTATTCCACCACATGTATTCCTGTCCCTCGCCGTAGGTCCAGGTGGACTTGCAGGCCATCGAACATGTCTGGCACGCGATACACCGGTTGATGTTAAAGACGAAAGCGAACTGCTTGTCCGGGTGGTTCTCTTCATACGGATACGACATTTCGCGGCCGATCTGGCGATTAAGAACCTTGTGTTTAAATGTATCAGACACGATTTATCTCCTCCTCAGTTTGGTAACAGTTACGCTCCGCTATCTCTACTCGGTAGCTGATCGCGGGCGTACGTTCGAGCACGCGGGCAATCATTTCCCGCGTCGCGGCCTCGCCCCGCAGGCGGTAATAGCGATGGGTGCCGGTAAAGAACGGAGATTCGAACAACTGGAATATTCTCTCCGGCGACATGCCGATCTGACTAAACTCCTGGACCGCAGCCTCGCTCATCGCATCAAGCGCACCGGGCACGTAAGCGGCCGACAACATCATCGGATCGTCAGACTCGGTGGGTTTTTCCGCGCCGGTAGCCCGGCGCTTATCAGCAGGTTTCGTCATGCCTTTTTCACCTTCGTAAGTGCGCCGTCGAGATAAGCCTCGGAGGCGGGCGACAGGTTGCCGGGTGAAAATGCCTTCTCGCCCTTCTCGGCTCCGTACCAGACACCCTTGCCGCCCAGGCCACCCGGTTCCGCCTTGACAACCCGGACCAGCGTTTCCTTGGGGACGGAGTTGATCGCGTGGTTGTCGGTTTGGAAGCCGAAGACAAACTTCATTGCGAAGGCGCTTTTGTGAAAGAGGGTGTCGGTCTGGTGCATCGGCATCATCCAGGCCCGGGTGATCGACTGGTGCGAACCGTATCGGTAGGACGCCTGATAGCCGGTCGTCTCAACCAGGGCCCGACCGTCGGCACGGGTCTCGGCGGCGCGCACTGACCGGGGCGTGGACATCCAGCCGGTGTGCTTGAGGATGCTGAAGCCTGAAGGAAGCGTTGTGTTGTACTTCATTCGGACCATGCACCGCATCGAGCGCTTCTTGAAGGCGTCTTTCTCGTTCTCCCAGCCGACATATGGCCGATCGGCCGGGTTGGCATCGACCCAGACATAGTCACCATCCTCAATTTCGAGTCCCTGGGCATCGCTCGGGTTCATCTGAATCTGCCGGTCGGCAACCCCCGGAGCCCGCGAATCGGTGCGACAGGTATCACCAAAATTGTCTGCCCAGGCCCAGTTCCAGTCCAGCACCGCCCATGAAGAATGTACCGAGTGGCGGCATTTGGGTGTCGAACAGACAAAGCGGTAACCCTTCTCCCAAAGGGGATTGACCGTCTCTTTCACCTCGGACCAGGGCATCTTTATGTTGCGCAACTGGCGAAGGTCGGGATCAATCGATTTGGGTGATATTCCGTAATCGTTCGGCCGGACCATCGGATTCGTCGAGACGATCACATTGGGCATATATGGCGTCGCCTCCACACCCTCACGATGGACGATGAAGTTCTCGCCGGCATTAATCGCCTCGGGAATGTCGCAGTAGGAGGCAAGCCGTCCGCTGTCGGTATAGAACGGAATCGAATCATTCATCTGCTCGTAAAATGGAATTCTCGGATAGGTCCGAAAGAGAAATAGCGCCGAGCCCGGAGTGCCATACTTTCCGGCCATAATATCGCTTACGGTGTAGCGCCTGCCGTCGGCGGTCTTGGTGCTCGTCGTTGAATCGAAGATGCGATCAATAAGGACCGCGCTCTTCTTCTCCATCACCAGCTTCCACAGCTCCGCGAATCGCTTGTCTTTTGTTATCCGTCCAAGGGCCGTCGCGACGCCGCCAAAGATCACCGCGTCGTCCTTGGTGTCGTAAAGCGGGCGAATGCCGCCCTTAGAAAGCTGAAGGAACGGATTAGCGCACGACAATCCCAGTTCATGATCTTCGTACTCAAACCAGGAATTCGCCGGAAGTATAAGGTCGGCATACTCGGCCGAGCCGGTCCACTCGATCTGCTGATCGACGATCATATCGACCTTGGGCATGACGTTTTCGATGATCTGGTAATGCCACTTGGCCTGATTTAAAAGATTGGCATTGTTGTACCACTCGACCTTGGTCGGGGTCGGCATGTGGGTCTTTCCGGTAATGACTTTTCTGCCCTGCGGGGTCTCGACGATCAACGGCTTGTCGCCGGAACCCCAGTAGCCGACTTCCTCGCCGCGCATCATATCGCGAAGCGCCACGTCCTTGGCTGCTGTTGCCGGATCGGTCGACGGGGCGAAGGGGTCTTCCTTGGCGTAGACGGCACCGCCGTGGCCGCTCCATTCGGAGGCTTGAAGAACCGCCGCCTTGTAGTTGCCGGCCCAGGCGTAGACCCCCGCGCCAGGCTTTCCAATCTCGCCGATGAGCATCATCGGGAGAAACTCCGCCCGATTGTGAAGCGTCGCATGGAAATAGTGGTTGATACCCTCGCCGATGTGAATCGCAACCGGCCGAAGGGTCGAGAAATCCTTTGCCAAACGCTCGAGATCGGCGGGTTTGGAGCCGGTGATCTCGGCGACGGTGTCAAGGTCGTAATCACGCAGATTAATCTTGTAGGCTTCGTATATGGTCATCGCCTCGAAGGTCTTGCCGTCGGTCCCGGTAAGCTTGCCGCTCCACTCAATGGCTGGATCGATACCCTTTGCCGCAAGCTGCACGCCGACATCGTCACGGGTTACCGCCCGAAGCGCGTTGGTGCCCTGGTCCCAAACGACGAAGTCGCCAATTTGCTCGCGTTGCTCGGGGGTGAGCCCCTGAATCTTGAAGCTCGGACCGGCGGAAATATCCGGCTGTTTGTAGTCGGCAATAACATCTTCGGGTTTGACCCGCTTCAGGGTGTCGGTCCTGACAAGCAACGGAAAATCCGTGCGTTGCTTGACGAATTCAACATTTACATGCCCGTTTTCCATTACGTACCGGGCCAGGTAGAGAAAGATCGAGGTGTCTGACAGCCCGGCGCGAACCCTGATCCAATAGTCGGACTTTGCCGCCGGGGCATTGTAGTCAGGCGAAATCGAGACGATCTTCCCGCCACGCTCCATCAACTCCAGGAACCAGTGGGAGTCGGCCATTTTATTTTCGACCATGTTCTTGCCGCAGTGAATGTG
>CAZEFJ010000115.1:0-7659 GCA_964511465.1 uncultured Hyphomicrobiales bacterium | reverse complement strand
CCATGCCACCCATGTCGGGCATGCCCGGGCCGTCTTTCTTTTCGGGCTTGTCGGCGATCATCGCTTCGGTGGTTATCAGCAGACCGGCAACAGAAGCCGCACCCTGCAAAGCGGTGCGCACGACCTTCGTCGGATCAATGACGCCATCCTTGATCAGGTCGGTGTATTCACCGGTCTGAGCGTTAAAGCCAAAGCTTGAGCCTTTGTTTTCAAGGATTTTACCGGCAACCACCGCACCGTCGCTACCGGCATTTTCGGCAATCTGACGTACCGGTGCCTGTAGCGCCCTTCTGATAATTCCGACGCCGACTTCCTGGTCGCTATTATCGGTTTTGACGTTATCCAGGGACTTGGTGGCGTATAGAAGCGCCACTCCGCCACCGGCGACGACACCTTCCTCGACCGCAGCGCGAGTAGCATGAAGCGCGTCATCGACGCGGTCCTTCTTCTCTTTCACTTCGATTTCCGAGGAACCGCCAACCCGCAGTACTGCAACTCCGCCAGCCAGCTTGGCCAACCTTTCCTGCAATTTTTCGCGGTCATAGTCCGAGGTGGTTTCTTCGATCTGGGTGCGAATCTGGGAGCAACGATCCTTGATATCCTTGTTTTTCCCGACACCCTCGATGATCGTGGTCTCTTCCTTGGTGATGGAAACCTTCTTGGCGGTTCCCAGCATTTCCATGGTTACGTTTTCGAGCTTGATTCCGATGTCTTCGCTGATCACCTGACCGGAGACAAGAACCGCAATGTCTTCGAGCATCGCTTTGCGACGGTCACCGAAACCGGGAGCCTTGACCGCAGCGACCTTGAGCCCGCCACGAAGTTTGTTGACAACCAGTGTCGCCAGGGCTTCGCCCTCAATGTCCTCGGCAATGATAAGCAGCGGACGTGACGACTGAACCACGGATTCCAGAATCGGCAGCAAAGGCTGCAGGCTGGAGAGCTTCTTTTCATGAATCAGAATGAAGGGATCATCCATTTCACAGGTCATCTTGTCGGCGTTGGTGACAAAATAAGGTGAGGTGTAGCCACGATCAAACTGCATTCCCTCGACCACGTCGAGTTCGGTGGTCAGGCCTTTTGCCTCTTCTACCGTTATCACCCCTTCCTTGCCGACCTTTTCCATCGCTTGGGCGATGAAGTCGCCGATTTCGGTTGCGCCATTAGCGGAGATCGAGCCAACCTGGGCTATCTCGGCACTGGTCGAAACCTTCTTGGAGCGCTTTTGTATGGCTTCGACAACGACTTTGACCGCCGCATCGATGCCCCGCTTGAGGTCCATCGGGTTCATTCCGGCGGCAACCGCCTTGGTTCCCTCGCGGATAATCGCCTGGGCCAGAACGGTCGCAGTGGTGGTCCCGTCCCCTGCTTCGTCAGAAGTCTTGGAAGCCACTTCGCGAACCATCTGGGCGCCCATATTCTCGAACTTGTCCTGAAGCTCGATTTCCTTCGCCACGGTTACCCCATCCTTGGTGATGCGTGGCGCGCCAAATGATTTATCGAGTACTACATTGCGCCCCTTTGGTCCCAGCGTCACCTTTACGGTGTTGGCCAGAATATCGACCCCGGATAGAATGCTGGACCGGGCGTCAGCGCCGAATTTAATATCTTTTGCTGCCATTTTGCTTTGTCCTTACCTTCAAAAACTACTTTTTCTTAGCGGAACTTTTGATCACGCCGAGAAGATCGGATTCCTTCATAATCAACAGCTCATCGCCACCGATCTTGACTTCGGTACCCGACCATTTACCGAACAGAACCCGGTCTCCGGCCTTGACATCAAGAGGCACCAACACGCCTGTTTCGTTGCGAACCCCGCTGCCGACGGCGATGATCTCGCCTTCCATGGGTTTTTCCTGAGCGGTGTCGGGAATAATTATCCCGCCCGCAGTTTTGTCTTCTTGCTCGACGCGTTTTACCAACACGCGATCATGAAGTGGTCTGAACTTCATTTATAAACCTCCGTGAACGTATTGAGATACAACAATTATCAGGTGCCTGTTAGCACTCTCTATCAGTGAGTGCTAACGATCTAGTGAGGCATTACCATCCTGTCAAGGGCAAGTGGGATTATTTTCAGCTATTATCCGGCTGACGCAGGCTTTACGCGGCCCGATGTTCGGTATCTTCGACCAAAAGCGCGTAGAGTGCTTCATCGTTCTTGGTGCCACGAAGCTTTCTGCATACTTCCTTGTCGCGAAGCAGCCGGGATACCCTGGACAATGCCTTTAGATGGTCGGCCCCGGCGGTTTCCGGTGCCAGCAGCAGAAAAATAAGGTCTACCGGCTGTTCGTCTATGGCCTGGAAGTCAATAGGCCGCTCAAGACGCGCGAAAAGCCCGTGCATGCGGTTAAGGTTGGCTAATTTTCCGTGCGGAATAGCTATTCCGTTGCCGACCCCCGTGGTTCCCAGTTTTTCACGTTCCATCAAAACATCGAAAACCGCCCGTTCGTGCAGACCGGTGATTTCGGCGGCCCGCCTTGAAAGCCCCTGAATCGCCTGTTTCTTGCTCGAAGCGCGCAAATCGGCGGTTACGCAGTCAACGGTGATGAGTTCTGATATCTCCATCAAAACACGCTCTAGTCTGCGCCCCCGGGGGAAGAGCTTGGATCAATCCAGCCGACATTTCCATCGGGACGACGATAAACAACATTAATCCCGTCATTGACCCGACTACGAAAGACCAGCACGGGTGTATCCGTCAGGTCCATCCGCATTACCGCCTCGCCGACGGTCAGGGTCGATATCTCATGGGCCATCTCGGCGATGATCGCCGGTTTGAGGTCTTCCTGAGAATCATCCTCTTTATCGTCGTCGGAGGCGATTATATAGTGATGGGCTCTGAGACTTTTTTCGGCCTCGCGGCTATTGTGGTGGTCCCGGATGCGTCTCTTGTAGCGCCTGAGCTGCTTTCCTATGCGCCCCAGGGCGCCATCGAAGGCGCCATAGGCATCGTCGCCCGTGGACTTGCCCTGGACAACCAGGCCACGCCCCGCATGCACGGAAATGTCGACCCTGAACATATGGGCCTCTCGCGAGAAGATTACGCTCGCATCAATCGCCCGGTCAAAATACTTTTTAACATTTGCGTTGAGATTGTCCTCGACATGACTGCGGAGGGCCTCGCCAACGTCTACCTGTTTGCCTTTTACCGATATTTCCATGAATAAAGCAGCCTAAGCCTGTGAAGGAAGCGGGAACCTGATTTAGGGTCGCGGGTGGTGATAACAGTCTTTCGTGAGGCACCGGAAACTAGTTTCCATCAAACCTCGTGTCAATAGCCGCCGCAACGGCACCGTATAAACAACGCCCAAGTGTACACTCACAATGGGTTGTACGCTCACAATGGATTCGCCTTTTCGCGCCGACGTCTTACCGAAGATGGAATTTTCATCGCCTCACGGTATTTTGCCACCGTTCGACGGGCGATGTCGATTCCTTCCTTGTTTAATATTTCAACAATTTTATCATCCGAAAGGGTTTTTTTCAAATCTTCCCCGTCGATCAGCAACTTGATCCTGTGACGCACGGATTCGGCGGAATGAGATACACCGCCGGACGATGAGTTGATCGCCGAGGTGAAAAAATATTTTAACTCGTAGATACCCCTGGGAGTGGCAATGTATTTGTTGGCGGTGACGCGGCTGACCGTGCTTTCGTGCATTTCGATGGCTTCCGCGATATCGCGCAGAACCAAGGGACGCAGGTGCTGCACCCCCCTGGCAAAAAAGGCATCCTGCTGGCGAACGATTTCGGTTGCCACCTTGAGAATTGTGGTGGCTCGCTGGTGAAGGGATTTTACCAGCCAGTTGGCGGAATGAAGGCATTCGCTGATATAGCTCTTTTCTTCCCTTGAACGTGCCGAGCGGCTGACCCGTGAATAATAATGATTATTAACCAGAACCTTGGGAAGGGTTTCGTTGTTCAACTCGACTATCCATTCGTTCGCCGAGCGCTGCCTCATGATAACGTCGGGAACAATCGGCTGGGTGACGTTGAAATCAAAAGCCAGGGCCGGCTTGGGATTCAATGTCCTGATCTCTGCGACCATCTCGACAATATCTTCCGCATCGACGCCGCAAAGACGTTTCAGCGCCTCGATGTCGTGACCGGCAAGCCTGTCAAGATTTTCGAGCATCGCCTGCATCGCCGGGTCAAGGCGGTCAAGATCACGCAACTGAAGTTTCAGGCATTCCGCCAGATCGCGGGCAAAAATTCCCGGTGGGTCAAAGTTCTGAAGTTTTTCAAGAACCTCTTCGACCCCTTTGATGTCACAGTCAAGGACATCCGCAACCTGGTAAAGATCGCCGCTTATATATCCTGTTTCGTCAAGCATGCCGATCAAGTGCAGAGCGATAAGACGCTCCATGTGATCGTTTATCGACATTGAGAGCTGGTTGGTCAGGTGATCTGAAAGCGACGGCCTGTAAGCCGTTGTCTCTTCCAGGTTTGGCGCGTATTCGCTGAACCCGCCACCGCCGTTTGAGCCCGTCGCGGCGAAACTACCCGCCCCCGTTACGTTGCCTGAAGCATAATCGCCGGGGCTGTCGCTGTTCCACAGATTGTCGTAGTCCATGTCTAGAGAGTCCTCGACGGTCGAGGTGGTTTCTCCGCTAAGGGTGTCGTCAACCGTTTCCACTGCTTCGGGCTTTTCCGGAGCTTCAGGTTCACCCTTATCCGCATATTCGGAATCTTCGCCGGACCCCGTCTCGACGGATTCCAGCAGAGGGTTTTTCTCAAGCTCCCGCTCGACATAGGTGGCCAATTCAATATTGGAAAGCTGCAGCAGCTTGATCGCCTGCTGTAGCTGCGGCGTCATAACCAATGATTGGCTGTGACGTAATTCCAGGCGGGGTGTCAGGGCCATTACGGCTGACTACAGACTGAACCGGTTGCCCAGATAGACGCGTCTGACATCCTCATTACCGATTATTTCAGAGGGAACGCCTTCCATCAACATCATGCCATCATGAATAATGTACGCACGATCAACAACTTCCAGTGTCTCGCGAACATTGTGGTCGGTAATCAAAACCCCGATACCACGATCCTTAAGATGCACGACCAGATCGCGGATATCGCCAACGGCGATCGGATCAATGCCCGCAAATGGCTCGTCGAGCAAAATAAAATGAGGATTAGAGGCCAGCGCACGGGCAATTTCCACCCGCCGACGTTCGCCACCTGAAAGCGCCAGCGCCGGTGTCCGGCGCAGATGGGTTATAGAGAATTCCGCCAGCAGGGCTTCAAGTATGGCCTCGCGGCGATCACGCGATTTTTCCACCGCCTCAAGCACTGCACGAATGTTGTTTTCGACCGAAAGGCCGCGAAATATAGAGGCTTCCTGAGGAAGATATCCAATACCCAGCCTAGCCCGGCGATACATCGGCAAATCACTGATATCATTGCCGTCCAGCACGACCGAACCATAATCGGGCGGGATAAGTCCGGTAATCATGTAAAAGCAGGTCGTCTTGCCCGCCCCGTTGGGACCGAGAAGCCCGACCACTTCACCACGCTGGATATTCAGACTTACGCCACGTACTACCGGGCGTTTTTTAAAACGCTTGCCCATGTTTTTGGCAAAAAGACCATTGTTGTCGGCAATCAGCCTGGGCGATCCGGACGCGCCCGGTCCGGCCACGCCAACCGGTCCGGTTCGCCTGTCCGTCTTTTCCCGCCTGTCTAAGCTGCGTTTTGTCACGCTTCCTCGCCCGTATTCAATTCAATGGCTCAGGCCATATGTTAAATTCTGCCCACCGGCTTGAGAAAGTTTATACGATATCCGGTTTACTTTCTCTTTAAATCACGCGGTCTGAACAGACCTTTGACTCTTTTTCCCTTGGCCCCGGCGCGGCGGCAACTGAACAGCTTGCTGAGCCCGGTATTCAGGTCAACTTTGGCGCTGCATCCGCTAAGCTTGCTGGAGCCTTGGACCATTGTAACCGATCCGGTAAGGGTTGCGATACCGCTTTCAACATTGTAGATGCCCTTGTCCGAACGTATGTCGCCCTTTTTCGTGATTATGCGGACATTATTAAATGCCTCGACCCGGTAGACCGAGGTCTTGCCTTTACTGTCTCTGTGAAAATACGCCGCCAGGACATCGGCGCGAAGGCGCTTGTCGCCGCGCACCGCGGAAGCATTGCCACGGGCCACCGCCATTTTTTTCTGTTCCCAGTATTCCAGTTGCCTGTTGGCGGTAACCTGATCGTTGTCGGTAGTGAATTTAACTTTTTTTCCCTTTACCACCAGGATCGAATTATCAACGTCGTAGACGCCGGAATCCCCGGAAACGGTCTCGCCGGGCGAGACTATTTTAACCCCGCCGTCGGCATCTATTCTCCATATATCCGTGCCGCCACCCTTTAATTCACGATAATACACGCGCAAAACATCAGCCCGCAGGCTGACTTTTCCGCGAGTCGCGACGGCATTTCCCCGGGCCATGAAGGTCAGATTATCCTGTTGCCACTCGATGCCGTTTTCAGAGGTAATTTCTATCGGCGCGTCGGAACCGCCGACCGCGAAATTAAGGTTTTGAGCAACCGCATAACCGGCGAAAGAAAAAAGCGCCGCCGAAATCAGCAAGAACAGACGGATGGCCCGCGCCAGGCTATATTCCGCCCGGATCACTTGTTATTCCCCGCACCGGGAAACATTATGAGCCGGGATTTGCCGGAAAATTCTATTGTTCTGCCCTTGTCCTTTATCCGAAACCCCTCGGCGCTTAACGAGCCGAAAGGGCCGTGCCCCTCGACCGGCTCTGTACCCTCGGCAATCCCTTTGGATAAATCTATCCGGGCTTTTGAGGTATTGAATTCATATCCCGAGTCGTGAAAAATATTCACCGAACCAACCAGACTGAGAGTTTTTGCCTCGCGGGCGAAAATTCCGGTCTCGGCGGTAACCGCCAGCCATGTCCCGTCTTTAAGTGCAATATCGGCCTTGGGTGTTTCCAGTTCCACCTCGGCCTTGGCATTCAACAGATTCTTGGCCAGATCGGCGGTAATGGAGAAAAGCTGAGAGCCCTTGTCAGTACTCAGAAAGCGTGGGTTAAGCATCGCCGGGTCGTCCTTGTCACCCGACTTCAAGGCGGCGAAGCCAATACGAAACATGGTGTCCTTGG
Source organism: uncultured Hyphomicrobiales bacterium (assembly GCA_964511465.1). Lineage (GTDB taxonomy): Bacteria > Pseudomonadota > Alphaproteobacteria > Rhodospirillales > 2-02-FULL-58-16 > JAZFTA01. The sequence continues at coordinate 530 of CAZEFJ010000115.1, read as the reverse complement.
AGCGCAGGTAGGGCCATGCGACAACCATTATAACAAGCACCCCCGACAGCGCCGGAAGCAGGTATTTCATCATGCTGACAAAACGGCTGTAACCGGGCGAATGGCGGCGGTCCTGATCGCCGCCGCCGCCGATCAGCGACGAACGAACGCGGGGAGTTGCCGGTGGCGACGGCTTGTCGGAGAGATCACCGCCAACATCTGTATCCGGGTTCAAAGCCGCACCATCCACCATCTACGCCAAACCGATGCGCAGACAGTCGTGAATATGCAGGATACCTACAGGGAGGTTACCTTCGACAACGAATATATTTGTAATTGCGTGAGAGTTCATAATCTGCACGGCATCACCGACCAGGGTATCCGGGCCGATGCTTTTGACCCCTCTGGTCATCACTGCGGCAGCGGTATTTTCAAGCAGTCCGGGACTCATGTGGCGACGCAGGTCGCCATCGGTAATAACCCCTTCAAGATATCCCCGAGATCCGACGATGCCGACGATGCCAAAGCTTTTTGCAGTCATCACCAACAGG
>CAZEFJ010000114.1:4411-7677 GCA_964511465.1 uncultured Hyphomicrobiales bacterium | reverse complement strand
CCACTGTTATCTTCGTCTTTCGTCTTGCGTCCCTGATATTCCTCGACGTCGCCACGATCCATGATCCATGCGGCGCGCAGCCTGCTCAATCCCTTGCGGATATCGATTTCTTCATCCCTGTCGGTATATGGGCCGGAACAGTCGTAGACCATAAACGGCGGCTCACCGGATGATTCTTCAAGTTTGATTTCGCGTACCGGAACCCGAATGTCGGGGAACCTGCGTCCCTTGATGTAGGCTTTTTTCGAGCCTATTATCGGCCCCGTAGTGACGGAAAGATCGTCCATTTAGAACTCCAAAAAAGATGTTGCCATATTTATTCCATGGGCATTCACGCGCTAAGGCGAAAGGTTCCCCAAAGTTTACCTTATTTAATCTGTTTGAGTATAGCTTTTGCGGTAATCATGTAGCCTTTCTCGTTGTAGTGAGACCCAGGATAGACAAACAGTTTACGGGGGTCCTTGACTTTCCTGAATGCGGCATCAATGTCAATAAAGTCAAGGCCAAGCCGGGCCGCGATTTTTTTCACCCCGGTGTGGAAATAATCGCGGATGGCACCGTCGCGGGGCGAGCCGAAATAGCGAGCCGATTCGGGAAGATATACCAGATGCAGGCGACCGCCCCACGATTGCACCTCGGCCTTGGCCTGGGCAATGACTTTCGCAAACAGTCCAAGTGCCTGATTCGGATCGTCGTCGGTAACGCCAAGCGCGGTCGGGCTGATTCCCAATCGCTCGCGCAGATGAAAAAGACGAAGAAAATTTATCAGTTTTTCATTCGGGTCATCGACCCGGCTCATCGCTTCTTTCATCTTGTCGTCAAGATATATTTTCATCTTCGCTTCTATTTCAGCCGAACGCCCGAACAGGCCCTGGCTAAACCCCGGGTCTTTCAGATAACCCATCAGGATCGGGGCGCGACGCTCAAACGCGGTATCTTCGGTAAGGTCGTTGCCTTCAAAAAACAGCCACAACACATCGCGGGGGGAAAGCGGTGCGGCGTATTCACGCAGGGCCGCCAATTCAGACAATGGGCCAAATCCGCTTACTCCAAGGTTGATTGCCCGTCCCATCGACGGGCGGATCAGCGCCGCAATATTTTTTTCAGGTGCGACGCAGCTTCCATGGGCGAAGGAATCTCCCAGTATGACAACGCCGCCATCTTTCTTGTCCCACTCAGCGTCCGGGTTGTTGAAACCGTGGCGGTCGGACTTGTAAATCAGCCACTTGCCGCTTTCGTTGCACGACACAACGGTGCGATTGGGCAGGCTGGCCATTGGCAGCAGCCGGTCTTGCAAAGCCGTCTTTAGGCCGCCTTTGCCATCTTCGATCAACATCGATTTTGCCCGCATTACCGGCCAGGCGTCCGTTCCCGCTGCCCGGAGGTCGGCAATGACCTGTAATTTACTGCGCCTGTCGGCTGACTCTGCCCCCGACAATGCCGACTGCGTGCCACTAAGGTACAGTTCCGCCCCATAGAGGGCGGGGATGATCGAGGCAATAGAGACCGCGGCAGCCAGCCGGTTGGCTGGCGACAGCCATAGCAATGCCAGTGACGCCGCCGCCAATCCACCCGGCAAGACAAAATGATAGGCCGAACTTGCAAGCGAGCCGGTGTAATAGGCGGCGTTGGAAATGTTCAGCGCCAGCAGGGCTGCGAAGACAAGGCTTGAGGCGGCAATAACAAGAAATGAAAAAACACGCGACATAAATATCGTCAACCATGGTTGCCGTCGGGCGCAGTTGCCGTCAGGTCCGCGCCTTATCTCATTCTTTGCATTGTTTTGCTACCTTTGCATCATCTTGGCGCGCCTGTTCTGTATTTTTTCCGGCCATTTACTTTTTATGAATGCCAGGACGGCCCATATATCATCGTCGCTGAGGGTTTCCGAAAATGCCGGCATTGCGCTTTTGAACTTGGCGGAATTATTGGAACTGCCGCCGAACTTTGCGTAATCAAAATTTTGCTGGTCGGTGTGGTGCCATGTATGGCCGGTTTCGTCATGGGGTGGCGCGGGAAGGGTGCCGTCTTCATTGCGCTTGCGCCAGTCAGGCTGACCCTGACGATTATCGCCGTGGCATGCGGCGCAGTTGTCGGCATATACTTTTTCACCACGGGCGACCAGAACCTGGTTGGATATATCCGCCCCTCTGATTTTGTCCGGTCCGGTTGTCGCCCCGACATAGGCCCAGACGACAACGCCGACGGCAGCCACAGCCCCGGCGATAATTATTTTATTGTTTATGGCCATCTTGCTACCTCTGAAATTAGATAAAGCTAAGGATTATGCTCCAGCGACAAGAAGGTCAAGCAGCTTTGAGGCTCGTTCAAGGGCGGTTATAATAGGTACTAAGCCTAGTTATATTATTTTCCCGGAAAACCCGAAAGGTCATTATGAAACTCAACGATTCAACGCTTTTTCGTCAGCAATGCTACATTGACGGGGCTTGGGCGGATGCCGACTCGGGGGCGACGTTCGATGTCAACAACCCCGCCGACGGCTCGATTTTGGGTCAAGTTCCCTCACTGGGGACGGCAGAAACCCGGCGTGCGATAGAGGCCGCCGCCGCCGCATGGGACGGGTGGCGAAGGCTAACCGGAAAGGATCGCGCAAATATTCTTCGCAAGTGGTCCGAACTGGTGCTTGCCAATGCCGACGATCTGGCGGTGTTAATGACCGCCGAGCAGGGTAAGCCGCTGGCCGAATCGCGTGGCGAAATCGTCTATGGCGCCTCCTTCATAGAATGGTTCGCCGAGGAGGCGAAAAGGGTCTACGGAGACACCATACCGGAAACCCTGCCCGGCAGGCGTATCGTGGTGATAAAACAGCCAATCGGCGTTGTCGCCGCGATCACCCCGTGGAATTTTCCGTCGGCGATGATTACCCGCAAATGCGCCCCGGCACTGGCGGTCGGCTGTCCGGTGGTGGTCAGACCTGCCAGCGCTACCCCGTTTTCGGCCCTGGCCCTGGCCGAACTGGCCGGGCGCGCCGGAATCCCGAAAGGTGTGTTCAACGTGGTTACCGGACCATCGTCGCTCGTCGGCGGAGAATTAACCGGCAACCCGGAGGTTCGTAAATTATCATTCACCGGATCGACCGAGGTCGGCAAAATACTGATGAAACAGTGCGCCGAAACCCTAAAGAAGGTATCGCTGGAACTTGGCGGAAACGCCCCGTTCATCGTCTTCGGTGATGCCGACCTGGATGCGGCGGTAGCCGGGGCGATGGCCTCCAAATACCGCAACACCGGCCAGACCTGTGTCTG
>CAZEFJ010000114.1:2519-4311 GCA_964511465.1 uncultured Hyphomicrobiales bacterium | reverse complement strand
ACGAGGAAACTTTCGGCCCGGTGGCGGCGCTGTTCAGGTTTTCGAGCGAAGATCAGGCAATCCAGATAGCCAACGACACCAGATCCGGTCTCGCGGCATATTTTTACACCCGTGATCTGGGCCGGGCGTGGCGGGTTTCGGAAGCCCTGGAATACGGCATAGTCGGCATCAACGAGGGAATAATTTCAACCGAGGTTGCGCCGTTTGGCGGGATCAAGGAATCCGGTATCGGTCGTGAAGGCTCAAGGTACGGCATTGACGACTTCCTTGAAATAAAATACCTGTGCATCGGTGGGATAGATAACTGAACATGAAAAAAAATAAATACGACTATGATCTTGTCACCATCGGGGCAGGCTCGGGCGGGGTTCGGGCAACCCGAATGGCTGCCGAATATGGTGCCAGGGCTTGTATAATAGAGGAAAGCCGGGTCGGTGGCACCTGCGTCATTCGTGGCTGTGTGCCGAAAAAATTGCTTGTCTATGCGGCCCATTTTGCCGACGATTTTGCCGATTCAGGCGGTTTCGGCTGGAATCTTGGTGATAAAAAGTTCGACTGGGCAAGGCTGATAACCGCCAAGAACCAGGAAATCGACCGGCTGAACGGAATTTACATAAACAATCTTAAAAAAGCCGGGGCGGAAATTATCGAAGGCCGTGGCGTACTTACTGATCCTCATACGGTAGAGGTCGGCGGCAGGTCGATAACCGCCAGACACATACTGATCGCGGTCGGAAGTCGGCCGAGCATGCTGAAAGTTCCCGGCATAAAGCATGCCATATCATCCAACGAGGCGCTTGACCTGATGGCTTTGCCCAAACGCATCGCGATTGTCGGGGCCGGTTATATAGCCGTCGAGTTCGCCGGAATATTCAATGCGCTGGGGGTTGAGGTTACCGAGATACTGCGCGCCGACAAGGTTTTGCGCGGCTTTGATGAGGATATCAGAACCCTTCTCGGAGATGAAATGGTCAAGCGCGGGATTGATCTGCGGACCGAAACCACTGTCGCAAGCATAGCCAAACAAAAGGACGGCTATCTGCTTAGCTTGTCCGATAACACCGGGTTAAAAGTCGATTTGGTGATGTACGCTACCGGTCGCGCCCCCAACACCGATGGTTTGGGGCTTGTCGAAGCCGGGGTCGATCTGGACCGAAAAGGGGCGGTGGTGGTAGACCAATATTCGCAATCTTCGGTCTCCAGCATTTATGCCGTCGGCGACGTTACCGACCGGGTCAACCTTACCCCGGTGGCGATAAAGGAAGGGGCGGCGGTGGCAGAAACCCTGTTCAACGACAATCCCGGCAAGGTCGATCATACCAATATTCCGACCGCGGTGTTCAGCCAGCCGCCGATAGGCACCGTCGGTCTGACCGAAGAACAGGCCCGGGCGAAGAAAAAGAAGGTCGATGTTTATACCTCTCAATTCAAACCGATGAAGCACACCCTGTCTGGACGCGATGAAATAAGTTTCATGAAAATGGTGGTCGAGCACAGGTCCGACCGGGTGCTGGGCTGTCACATGCTGGGGGGCGACGCCCCTGAAATAATCCAGGGACTGGGCGTGGCAATGAAATGCCGGGCCAAGAAATCCCACTTCGACGCGACAGTCGGGGTTCATCCTTCGGCGGCGGAAGAATTTGTTACCATGAAATCCAAACGAGATTGATGCTCAGGAACGCTTTTTCTGGAAAAAGCCGGGCAACCGGCGTATAGGCTCTTTCTTCCCGGATTTTAAAAGCTGATTGGTATCGAATAATGGTTGAAAAATGGACGCCGGAAAGCTGGCGCG
>CAZEFJ010000114.1:0-2419 GCA_964511465.1 uncultured Hyphomicrobiales bacterium | reverse complement strand
AAAATGGGTCGCCTGGCAGGCCAGTTCGCCAAACCTCGTTCTTCCGACATGGAAACCGTCGGCGGCGTGGAATTGCCAAGTTATCGCGGCGACATGGTAAACGGTATGGAATTCACCGTTGATGCCAGAACCCCGGACCCGGAACGGATGATCCAGGCATATAACCAGTCGGCGGCAACCTTGAATCTTTTGCGGGCCTTTGCCCAGGGCGGATACGCCAACCTGCAAAAGGTCCATCAGTGGATGCTGGATTCGGTTTCCGGCAGTCCACTTGGCGAGCGTTACCGTGACCTTTGTTCGCGGCTCAATGAAACGCTGGATTTCATGGCCGCCTGCGGGCTGACACCAGATACCACGCCACAAATTCGCGAGACTGATTTTTTCACCTCGCATGAGGCCCTGTTGCTGAACTACGAACAGGCGATGACCCGCGTCGATTCGATAACCGGCAAGTGGTACGACACCTCGGCCCATCTGCTTTGGGTCGGTGACCGGACCCGCCAGCTTGACGGCGCACATATGGAATTCCTGCGCGGCATTTCCAACCCGGTGGCGGCCAAGGTTGGCCCGACCATCGGGGAAGATGAACTGATCCGCCTTAGCGAGGCGCTTAATCCCGAGAACGAGCCGGGCCGCCTGAGCCTTATTGTCCGCCTTGGATCGGGCAATATAGGGAAAAAGCTGCCTCCCCTGATTCGCGCCATCGAACGTGAAGGGCGCAAGGTGGCCTGGATAAGTGATCCGATGCACGCCAACACGGTGAAAAGCTCGAACGGCTACAAGACCCGTCATTTTGACAGTATTCTGGAGGAGGTGCGAAACTTTTTCGCCATCCACAAGGCTGAAGGAACCCATGCCGGTGGCGTCCACTTCGAGATGACCGGCCAGGATGTAACCGAGTGTGTAGGTGGCACCCAGAAGATTACCGAGGAAAATCTAAGTGCCCGTTATCACACCCACTGTGACCCAAGGCTGAACGCCAAGCAAGCGCTTGAACTGGCCTTCCTTATCGCCGGGATGTTAAAGAAAAACCGGGTGGAATAGGGCGTTTACGTTTCATACGGAAATGCCCAAGGCCGCAAAGCGGCCCGCCGAGCGTTCGGCGCGCCCGCGCAGCCGTTGACCTTCAGCTCAATGGCGTGAGCGACAAAAACACGGGTTCTCGTATGAAACGGAAACCTGTAGTGATCCGGTCTTTGTTATCTGCCGAGAAGTCCCTTTATCTTGTTTCCGGCGGCGGCGGCGCCTTCGTTGACTGAATTGCTTATGCTGTCTGCGGCCCCTCCCACATCCTTGGTCAGGCCCTTGCCTAGCCCGGACAGATTTTTCCTGAGGCTGTCCAGGGTCTTGCCAATGCCAATGCTGGAAACTGCCTTGTAGGTGCTTTTACTAAACGAAGTCAGTAGCTTCTCCGCGACCTCGCTGGGGGTGGCGCCACCCTCTTTTTTGCCGATGTCCTTAAGGTGGATGTCAGGAAGGGGGGCGCTTAACGTCTTGCCTTTGAGGATGCTTGCGCTGACATTCACCGTGCCGCCCCTGACGTAAAGATGTTCGATAATCATCCTTGCCCCTTCGTTGTCGGTGTCGCCTTTTCTGCTGTCGCCGAACTTGGCCATGTAGGCGTTCACGTTATTCTGAATGGCGTCTATGTTGGATCCGCCGGAGCCAAGTTCGTAGGTAACCTCGGGGAAGCCGATGACCACCTCCTTGATAATCACCGGATTGCGGGTGACGGTGGCGGTGTCGAGACTTACCTTGATCCCTCTCAGCTTGAAGGCACTGGGCGTTTCGAATCCCTTGGGGTTGCCGACCGTTAGACCACTAAGACTTCCCTCGCCGGAAGAGATGTTGATTTCCACCTTGTCCAGCCTGACCTCGGCCTTGGTGATCTCTGATCCGTATTGTTCAACCGCTTCCTGGATCAGGGTATCGAGCGAGGAAAATACAGAAACAATAATTCCGACTACTGCCAGGGAAAAAAGCACGACAACAATGAGAATCTTTCGTTTCATGGCTCTATCCTTCCATCCGGTTAATTCTTACGGCGGTTCCACTGGCAACCAGAAAAACCATGAATTTATCATATTACTTATCGAACGGTACCGATGAGGGCAAGGCTCCCACTGTCATGGTATTATGTCAACAATGTTCCCGCCCAACAAAAAAGCTGTCCGATATTGTACCGGGCAGCTTTTTTTTATCGTTTGCTTCAGCCACTTCAAGCGGCAAATCGACGGTATATGTTAGCGTGAGTAGTATTCGATAACCAGATTAGGTTCCATCACTACCGGATAAGGCACGTCTTCAAATTTTGGCATGCGGATAAATTTTCCCTGACGCTTCTTGACGTTAACCTCGATATAATCAGGCAATTCCCTTTCCGAGGATTCAATCGCCTCAAGGACCAGGGGAATATCCT
>CAZEFJ010000113.1:0-7855 GCA_964511465.1 uncultured Hyphomicrobiales bacterium | reverse complement strand
GCAAGCAGGGATGAAATGGCCGTACCGATGGTCTGCGCCTCGTTTCGGGCCGGGATTATCACTGCGACTTCGGGCCATGTATCCGGCTCGGCAGTCGTGGTGCGCAAACTTTGATCGGCGCGCCAGAAGCCGCCACGAAAGAAAATAAGCCAGATCCAACCGGCCAAAGCAAAAACGGCAATAATGGCGACGAAGGATAATTGCATGGTTCAGAAAATCACCGAAAACACGCCACGCACCCCGCAGACAAGCAGGGAATACCTGGATAACTTAACCCTTGAGGCAAGAGGGTCACGACGGCGCAGCAAGGATGACAATCGCCATGCAATATTCAAAATGACCGCCGATTCCATCGCCAGACGCCTTGATTTAAGCCCCCCCGGCAGTGCCGCGGCATCCTTTAGAGTATTCTCCGTCGCCTCTATCATGCGATCCAGAACCCGGCGCAGGGCCGGATCGGCGGCGTTTAAATCCAGATTATCAACCCTCGCCCCCTCTTCCTCCATCCAGTCAAGAGGCAGGTAAACCCGATCAAGAAGACGGTAGTCATCCTGACAGTCCTGAAGATGGTTGATTACCTGCAAGGCTATGCACAAGGCGTCCGAGGCCGCATATCCATTACTTGAGCCACCATGAAGATCAAGCAGATAGCGCCCCACCGGGGCCGCCGAAAGCATGCAGTAGGCGACCAGATCATCCCAGTCACGATAACGCAGTTTTGTTGCGTCCATCTTGAACGCGGCAATAAGATCCTGGCAATGGCGAGGCTTGATATCCGTCTCGGCCAGACTTTGACGCATCCGATAGGCCTTCTCGAAACCTGGCCGGTTAGCGCCGCCAAGCAGGACTTCCTCAAAACCGTCAAGGCGAGCGACTTTATCCTCAGGCGAAATATCAGGGCTGTCGGCGATATCGTCGATAGCCCGGGCAAAATTATAGAACACCGCTATATGCGGACGAAGATCGGCGGCAAGCAGCCACGAGCCAACCGGGAAATTCTCGTAGTCGGCATCCTTGCCGGATGGCGTCTCGACAGAAATATTTGCGGAACCGTTCATTTGTTTATTGATATGCCACGCCAACAGACATCTTATTTCAGCCTTTCTTCAAGAGCGGAAATAAGTCCCTTGAGACCATTGCCGTTTCTGCGAATGACCGAGGCAAATTCCGAACGCTGGGTCAATCCCATGGATATGCCTTCAACCATTATGTCGATGATCCTGAAAGCGCCATCTTTTGTTCTGATTCTCCATGCGACTTTGGCAGGCGGTCCGCCATCAATGCCCTTGACCCTGGAATAGACAATTATGTCCCCGCTCTTGCTGGTGACTGTCCTGACGACCTTAAGGACATCAGAAATATTTTCTCTCCGGTACTTGGAGAATCTGTCGATATAGGTTTCAACGATAAAATCCTTGAACAATTTCATGAATTCGGCACGGTCCTCGTCCGAAGCCCTTTTCCAATAGCGCCCGACAACCCACCGACCAATAGTTTCAATGGCAAAATAGCGGTCCAGGATACTGTGAAAACTTTTGACTCTCCGGCTTCTTGGAATGTCTTTGCGTGACAGTGCAGCTATCGCCTCACCGGCAAGGTTTTCGATAAATCCTGCCGCCGTATCTTTTGCCTCGCCGACACCGGCAATGCCTGGAAACACCCAAAACACTATTACCAGAACGAAGCCCAGGCTCCGATAGTCAAGACGCACGAACATACCCTCCCCACAGAGTTTTTACATGTTCACGGAACCGCAATCAGATTTGTCAGACTATATAATCAAGCAGCGACAAACCAGTCACGAAATTTTGACCTTAGGGAAACGTACCACGTGGGTTCAGGTGGCCACCACCAGATATTGTCCAGCGCATTGCCGGGGTATGATTCCTTTAATTTCAGCTTCATCTGGGGACTTAGAAACTTGGCGGTCCCGGCGGCACAGGATGCATAGCCGGTTTGATTGGCAAGCATGGCGCCGTTCTCCGGCCTGTACTGGAATTTTATGAACTCGTAAATTTGCTCTATATTGTCGGCCCCACGGGCTATCGAAAGACCGTCTATCCAACCCATGGCACCCTCCATCGGGGCCTCGTAGAAAATTGGATTTCCTTTGTTTTTAAGCCTGGTCGGCGGGCCGTCCCAGGTCTGTCCCAAGACGATTCCATTGCGCATAAAGCCGCCTATTTGGGCTTCGGCATCGTTCCAGAACAGCTTGACCCAGGGTTTGTGGTCAATTGCAAAACGGGTAACTTCACCCCAGATACGGCGCATCGAATCTTCGTCCTTGTAACTTTCCAGCATCCGGTTTGACGGCAACTTGCCGATCCGATCAAGATAAAGACCAATGCCGAGAAGCATGGAATGGGCGCGACCCATGATCTTTCCCTTCATTTCGGGACGCCACAGGTCGCCATAAGTCAGTTCATCGGAAACCCGGAACCATTTATCGGTCCGCCAGGCCAAGCCTTCGGTTCCCCAGACAAAAGGCATGAAATGGTTGCCACCGTCCCAGGCACCAGCGGTCATGGAACTGGCCAGCATCGACTTGTTGATGGCGTCGACCGGGATCCGGCTCATGTCCCACGGCCTTAGCAGACCAAGGTCTTTCCATTGCTCCATCCGGCTTGACGTTGGGCTAAGAAGGTCCACCCCGTTCCCCTTCATCGCCTTGAGCCTGTTTATAAGCTCTTCATTCGAGCCGTAGGTGGTTAGCTTGATCTTGATCCCCGTGGATTTTTCAAATTTGTCGATAACCGGCTTGGGCAGATAGTCCGACCACATCATAATTTTCAGCTCGCCGGATGACGACAGGGCGTCCCTGACTATCCACGGACCGATGCCGACGGCAGCACCCGCAAGGGCCGCGCCCTTTATTACAGAGCGGCGACTGAACATCGGTTTATGGGGTGAATTACGCCGCGTTCCGGTCTTCTTTTTGATTTTCTTTTTTAGCATGTCACTGCCCGGGTGAATACTTGGCCCACATAATATTTACAGAACAAAACCCGATTTCAACAGAAATATAGCAAAAATCACATCTACCATGACGCCTATATATTAATATATGGTGATTGACCATGGCTAAATCGAGGTAATATTGAGGATCACTGATAATGTCTGCCAATTCCCCCCGCGCCAGGGATATAGCGTGTCACCTTCACCCCTATACCAACCTCGATCTGCACCAGAAACAGGGGCCACATATTTTTGAAAAAGGCGACGGCATATACGTAATAGACGACAGCGGTAAATCTTATATCGAAGGCCTGGCGGGACTTTGGTGCGCATCGCTCGGGTTCAGCGAAAAACGTCTCGCCGACGCTGCAACGAAACAGATCAACACCCTGCCATTCTACCATAATTTCACCCACAAGACGACGCCACCGACCATAGATCTGGCGGAAAAGCTGATCGCCATGGCCCCGGAACCAATGGCCAAGGTGTTCTTCACCAATTCCGGCTCGGAAGCCAACGATATGCAGATAAAGCTGGCCTGGTATGTGAACAATGTCCTGGGACGGCCTGAAAAAAAGAAGATTATTTCCCGCAAGGGCGGCTATCACGGGGTGACGGTCGCCGCCGCCAGCCTTACCGGATTGGCCTACGTGCAAAATGCCTTCGATGTTCCCATCGCCAATATCGTGCATACCGACATGCCCCATTATTACCATAACGCGGCCGAAGGCGAGAGCGAGGAGGACTTTGCATCACGCCTCGCAGCTAGCCTGGAAAAGCTGATCGAAGACGAAGGTAAGGACACCATCGCCGCCTTCATCGCCGAACCGGTAATGGCCGCCGGAGGCGTGATTCCCCCGCCCCGGACTTACTTTGATAAAATCCAGAAAGTACTGCGGCGATACGACATTCTGTTCATTGTCGACGAGGTGGTTTGCGGCTTTGGCCGCACCGCCAACATGTTCGGATGTGAAACCTATGGCCTGAAGCCGGATGCAATTACCGTCGCCAAGGGACTTTCGTCCGGCTACCAGCCGATCGGGGCGGTGATGATATCGGATGAAATTTACCAGGTACTTGTTGAGGGCAGCCGCAAGCTTGGCCTGTTTGGCACCGGCTTTACCTATGGCGGTCATCCGGTCGCAACCGCAGTGGCACTGGAAACCCTGAAAATTTACCAGGAACGCGATATTGTCGGCCATGTGAGAAATATTGCACCGCATTTTCAAAGCCGCCTGAAATCATTCGCCGAACACCCTCTGGTCGGCGAGACTCGTGGCGTCGGCCTGATTGGGGCTATAGAACTGGTCGCCGACAAAGCAGCACGAAAGAACTTTGATCCGGCCCTGAAGGTCGGGGCAAGGCTGGTCAACGGATGCAGCGATCATCGACTGATAACCCGTGCCATGGCCAACGATTCGATAGCCTTCTGCCCGCCGCTGATTATCAACGAAAACGGCATTGATGAAATGTTCGATCGATTCGCCAAGGCCCTGGACGAGATAGAGGTAAACTAATTTATATACCGCCTGATAAAGGCGTACGCAGCAGGTGTATCCCATTCGGCACCGCCGATAAGTCGGCCCACTTCCCGGCCTTGCCGATCCAGTATAATTGATGTCGGCAGAAGACTCTGCGAGAAGGCCATACCGAGAAGACGCTTTCTGTCGATGAACAGTGGCAGGTTGCCAAGTTTCCATCGCTTGAGGAATTTTCTCACCGACGCCACCCCGGTGGTGTCCTGGGAAATTGTCAGAACTTCAAAGTCCTTACCGCCAAGTTTTGCCTGAAGCCGGTCAAGCGACGGCATCTCGGCAATACAGGTTGGACACCAGGTGGCCCAGAAATTGACCAGCACAACCCGGCCCCGATGGTCAAGCAAGGTATGTTTGGTGCCCTTGGCGTCGAAAAACCCGATCTTCGGCGTCACCAGCGGTGTATCGGCGGCCGTGAACGTCCCTGTATATCCCCTGAACGTATGGGATGCCGACAACGCCGGAACAGACGGAAGAAAAAACGCCACCGCCACTAAGGCAATAACCGCCAAGCGCAAAAATGAACCGCCCATCAAATTGGTCCCCATCTATGTTTAAACGGTCACGAAAAAACGAACCGATGGGGTGAGCCTCCGCCCACCCCATCGGCCCAAACCGAAATATGCCGATCAGTAAGCGGGGGCGCTTTTCTTGGTGGCGCAGGGGTTCATGCTTTTCATATGCTTCTTGTCCATCTTGCCACCGCACGGGTTCATATTTTTCTTGGCGGCACAAGGGTTCATGCTCTTCATATTTTTCTTCGCGGCACAGGGGTTCATGCTCTTCTTGGCGGCACAGGGGTTCATGCTTCCCTTGGCGGCGCAGGGGTTCATGTTGCCACCGCAGGGATTGGCAGCCTGTGCCGTATTCATCCCGCCAAACGAGACCATGGCAAACGCCAGTGCCGCAGTGAAAGCAAACAAACGCGATAATTTGGCAATTTTCATCTGAAGTTCTCCTGTTCAATTTTCAGAATAAACCGGTAATCCCGGAAACAAGTCATAACTGGAATCATATTAAACAACAAAATATCGACTCAGGCACAATTACTTTGCTTCAATTCTTTGTGACCACCGCTTATTATGGCCCCGTGGTAGGTTGGCGCCGCTGTTGTGCTTCTCTTGAAACAGGATATGGGAAATATCATGAAACGGCTGTTTACGGGCATGATTATTGCGGCCGGTATAGTCATTGTGATGGCCGGCACTTCTGCCTTTGCCGCCCCCCCCCAGGCCTCATTGCCGATTGATTACTGGAGCCAGCCGCTTGCTCCACAAGGTGAGGCACCTTCGTCATGGAACGATCTTGAAAAATCTCTAAAGCCAAAATCCTGCGGAGAATGCCACCCGGACAAATACGCAGAATGGAGCACATCACTTCACGCCAAGGCTTTTTCGCCGGGGCTGGTCGGCCAGTTGATTACCTCTTTCGCCGATGACCCGGGAAGCTGCATGCGATGTCATGCGCCGCTGGCCGAACAAATACAGGATTTCAAGGACGCACTGGCCAAGGGCAAGGGCCATGACGCCAAATATCAGGGGCTGGCGGCAAGCGGTAATATCTGCGCTGCCTGTCATCTTAGGGGCAACAAACGCTTTGGCCCGCCAGACAAACAAACCGGAGAAACCGGGCCAAGCGGGGCCGACAATCCGCACGGCGGAGTTCTGCGTACAGCCGATTTTGAAAAATCCGAATTCTGCGGCGCCTGTCACCAGTTCCCGGCTTCATGGGGGGCGGTAAACGGCAAGCCGCTGGAAAACACCGTCAACGAATGGAAAGCCAGCCCACAGGCAAAGAAAGGAGTCAACTGCCAGAGCTGCCACATGCCTAAACGCAAACATCTGTGGCGCGGAATCCATGATCCCGAAATGGTTAAATCGGGACTTAAGGCACAATTTGTAACCGACGGCAAAAAGGCCCGTTTTCTTCTGACCAACACCGGCGTCGGCCACGCATTTCCGACCTATGTAACGCCCAAGGTTACCATGCACGCAGTTGCCCTTGATAAAAACGGAACCCCCCGCCAGGAAACCGAAACCACTTATATTATCCAGCGATCCGTCGATGTCGGCGCCAACGGATGGTTTGAAAAATTCGATACCCGCCTTTTGCCGGAACAGACGGCAACCCTGGACATCGCCTGGCAGGGAAGCAAACGGGTCAGGATGTGGCTGGAAATAGAACCCGACGATTTTTATGACAACAATGTCTACAACGACCTGCTTGCGTCGCTTGGCGGTGAGGCGAGAAAACTTATCGCCAAGGCCGACGCCAAGGCCTCATCCAGCCGCTATCGCCTGTTTGAAACCGAGGTCAGCCATCCCTGATTATTTCAAAATCAGCATGACTGCATTTCTCGCGGTCGCTCTCTTTGGCTTTAACGTCGCGGCGGGTGAAATACCGGTTCCCGAAACGGTAAAGATCGAAGCCGGGCCTTTCATTTTCGGTTCCGACCGAGCCGAAAGGGAAATGGCCTATAAAATAGACGAGACAGCCTACGGCCATTCCGGAACCCGCGACGGGGCCTGGTATGAGGGCGAACTATGGCGCAATAAAATTGGCATCAAGGGATATTCGATCACCGTAACGCCAATAACCAACGCCCAATATTTTGCATTTGTCGCCGACACCGGGCACCGGGCGCCTGATGTCGACGCCAGAACCTGGGCTTCATACGGGCTAATTCATCCCTATAAACGGACCCGTCGTTTCGCCTGGGTGGCGGGCCGTCCGCCCAAGGGCCGCGAAAACTATCCGGTGGTTCTGGTCTCGTACTCCGACGCCGAGGCATATGCTAAATGGCTTTCCGCCAAGACCGGCAAAACATGGCGTCTGCCATTTGATACAGAATGGGAAAAGGCGGCCAGAGGGGTTGATGGGCGGGCTTTTCCATGGGGTAATATTTTCGACAAGCAACGGCTGAACAGCGCTGATAATGGCCCCTCCGATACCGTGGCGGTAGGAAGCTACAAAGATGGGGCAAGCCCGTTCGGGATGCTCGACGCCGCCGGACAGGTCTATGAGTGGACATCGACACCAGCGACGCCAAGGGCCAGTGACCGCAGCTATATAGTCAAGGGCGGGTCATGGGATGACAAGGGATGCGGCGTATGCCGCCCGGCGGCGCGGCACGGCCGGCCAATGGATATAAAGCATATAATAATCGGATTCCGGCTGGTCCTTGAGGATTAGTTCTTATTCGACCACCAGTTTGTAATTCGGGGTCGGGTTTAGCGGGCATGAATAGAGGTATTCACCGGGTTTCAGGGTGACTTCGTATTCGGCGGTCTCGCCGATCCCTATTCCGCCTCCGGAAACGCTGGTCTTGGTCAGCTTGTCAAGCGGATTGCGCCAGTTGTAGTCGG
>CAZEFJ010000112.1:0-7905 GCA_964511465.1 uncultured Hyphomicrobiales bacterium | reverse complement strand
AAAGACGATGTTGAATTCGTCGTCGCAACTCTTGCCAGGGCACTCGAATGAGCTCGGCGGTGATCGTCCAGGCCCGGATGACCTCGAGCCGTCTTCCCGGCAAGGTGATGATGGAGCTTGGCGGGGTTAGCGTACTTGAGCATGTTTTGCGCCGCTGCCGGGCGATAGAGGGCGTCGATACCGTTTGCTGCGCCGTGCCCCTGGCCGAAGAAAGCGAGCCGGTCGCCGTCGAGGCGGCCCGGATGGGAATTGAAGTGTTCCGGGGATCGGAAAACGATGTGCTGGACCGCTACTATCAGGCGGCAAAGCATCTTGGCGCGGATATTGTTATGCGGGTGACCAGCGACTGCCCGCTGATTGATCCCGAAATATGCGCCTCGGTCCTTGGTCTAAGGGAAAAGGAAAACGCAGACTATGCCTGCAACAACATGCCGCCAAGCTGGCCGCATGGGCTGGACTGCGAGGTTGTCACTTTCGCCTGGCTTGAACGCTCGGCGATTGAGGCGAAAAAGGCGTTCGAGCGTGAACATGTAACCCAGTATGTGCGCAACCACCCGGACGCTAAAAAGGTCAATCTTGAAGGCCCCGGCGGGGCGGTAATTAATCACCGCTGGACTCTCGATAACGCCAAGGACATGGAATTTCTGCGCGCCCTTTGGCGACATTTGCCGCCACGGGCCAATTGGCGAGAGGTGCTGGCGATTATCAAAGCCAATCCCGAACTGGCGGCAATTAACGCCGATCAGGATCGCCTTGAAGGGCTGAAAAAGTCGATGGAGGAAAGCTGATCGTGAAAACGGCTAGTGGCCCTGTCGCCCTGTTTCGCTTTGACGCCTCGTCGGCCATCGGCGGCGGCCACGCCATGCGTTGCCTGAGCCTGGCCGGGGCAATGGCGGATATGGGCTGGCAATGCCGCTTTGCCGTTGGCCCGGATAGTATGGCAACGGTGTCCGGGCTTTCGCATTTCGGTGGTGATATTCTGGTTTTGGAAGGCCCCGCCGATAGCGAGGCGGGCAAGATCAGGGACTGGCTTGGCGGTGAATGTGATTTACTGATTGTCGATCATTATGGACGCGACGCCCGCTTTGAAAAGGCGTGCCGCCAATTCGCCAAACGGATCATGGTTATTGATGATCTGGCCAACAGTCCCCACGATTGCGACTTTCTTCTAGACCAGACATTTGGCAGATCCGGCGACGAATATAATTCCCTTGTGCCAGCTACATGCAAACTTTTGTTGGGCTCAATATACGCATTGATAGCGCCTCGTTTTTCCAAGTTGCGGGAAAAAACCCTGACTGAACGGGCCAGGCGGACGAACATCGGAAGAGTTCTGGTTTCCTTTGGCCTTACCGATCCCGACAACCTGACCGAAAAGGCGCTGCAAGGGATTGGCACATCCGCTCTTGATCTGGACATCGACGTGGTTTTGGGTAGCGGCGCACCGCACCTGGAAAATGTCCGCAACCGCGCCTGCGAGATGGGTCGGGCGGTGGAAGTAACGACCGATGCGACCGACATCGCCGAGCGCATGGCGCTGGCCGACATTGCGATCGGTGGCGGTGGCACTTCATCGTGGGAACGCTGCTGTCTGGGTCTGCCGACGCTGGCGGTTATTGTTGCCGAAAATCAAAAAATGGTGGCCGAGAAACTGGCCCAAAGCGGTGCGCTAAGGCTCCTTGGAACCGGCGCCGATATCGGGGCCGAGGTCATAGCAGGGAACCTTCGGGCCTTGGCCGATGATCCCGACCGGCTGAAATGCATGCAGCAGGACGCGGCCGACATATGCGACGGCCTGGGGACAAGGCGGGTGATGATTAGCCTTGCCGTGGGCGATATTTTACTGCGCCCGGCAAATATGAGCGACGCCCGGCGACTGCTTGACTGGCGCAACGATGCGCTTACGCGGCACAGCTCCATCGACGCTCGTAGAATACCTTACGCCAAACATATCAAATGGCTTGAAGATGTCCTGGCGGACCATAACCGCAATCTGATGATCGCCGAAATATCCGGGATGCCGATAGGAACAATTCGCGCCGATATGGACGATAACGGCTGGAAGCTGTCCTGGACGGTGGCACCGGAGGCAAGGGGGCATGGTTTTGGCAAGCAAATTGTGGCATTGATGATAAAGTCGCTGAGCGGGAAAATTCGCGCCGAAATCAAACCGGATAACGTCGCGTCCCTGAGGATTGCCGAGGCGCTGAAAATGATTAAAGTTTCAGAATCGCAAAATTTGATTGTCTGGACCACCGAAACGAACGGCGATTGATATGGAGAACGCTTTCATAACCATTGCCGGGCGCAAGATCGGACCATCTTATCCGCCCTACATCATCGCCGAAATGTCGGGCAATCATAACGGCGAGCTAACCCGTGCAATGGCGATTATGGAGGCGGCGAGCAAGGCCGGTGCGGACGCGGTAAAGCTTCAGACCTATACCGCCGACACCCTGACCATAGACCATGACGGCCCCGGCTTTCGCATAGAAGGCGGACTGTGGGATGGCCGGACCCTGTACGAATTATACGAGCAAGCCCACACACCCTGGGAATGGCACGAGAAGCTGTTCGCCAGGGGGCGTGAACTGGGGATATGTGTTTTCAGCACCCCGTTCGACGTAACCGCGCTGGATTTTCTCGAATCCCTGAACGCACCAGCCCATAAGGTCGCATCCTTTGAGATGATCGACCTTCCCCTGGTCGGAAAAATTGCCCAAAAAGGCAAGCCGATGGTGGTATCCACCGGCATTGCCGACAAACGGGAAATTTCCGAAACCGTCGCTTCGGCACGGCAAAATGGCTGCAACGACATCGTCCTGCTTCACTGCGTCAGCGGCTATCCATCCAGGCCCGAAGACGCAAACCTGCGGACTATCGAAGACCTGGCGGTGTCATTCGATGTGATCGCCGGGCTTTCGGATCATACCCACGGAACCGCGGTGTCGGTGGCGGCGGTGGCGCTGGGGGCCTGTATGATCGAAAAACACCTGACCCTTTCACGGGCCGACGGCGGCCCCGATTCGGCCTTCTCGCTTGAGCCGGATGAGCTAACTGAGCTGGTGCGGGGCTGTAACACCGCTTGGCAGGCATTGGGCGAAATCAACTATGAGCCCAAGCAAAGCGAAAAGGGCAACGATGTCTTTCGCCGCTCGCTGTATGTGGTGGCCGATGTGAAGGCGGGCGAAATTTTTAGCCCTGAGAATATCCGCTCAATCCGCCCCGGCCATGGATTGGCACCAAAACATCTGCCCGATATTCTTGGCCTTGCCGCGGCCGAAGATATTAAACGGGGCGAGCCGCTGGCTTGGAAGATGGTGAAAAAATGAGCCACCGCATAGTCGCGACGATCGAGGCCCGGATGACCTCAACCAGGCTGCCCGGCAAGGTGCTGATGAAAGCCGTCGGCAAACCGATGCTGGAATTGATGGTGGAAAGGCTAAGAAGGGTTCCGTCACTGGACGGCATAGTCATCGCAACCACTGTAAACACCACTGATGATCCGATAGTCGAACTGGCTGAAAGATTGGGCGTAGGCTGTTTCAGGGGCAGCGAGGATGACGTTCTGGTCCGGGTTCTTGATGCGGCAAGGGCGAACAATATCGACATAATAGTCGAGACCACCGGCGACTGCCCGCTGATCGAGCCGGAACTTATTGAAATATGCATCCGGGAATATTTGCAAGGGGGGGCCGATTATGTCTCCAACGTTATTGAACGAACCTATCCGATAGGCATGGATGCTCAGGTCTTTGCTACCGATATTCTTGCCGATGTCGCGGCCCGGACCGACGACATAAATGATCACGAACATGTCAGCCTTTATATATATCGGCATCCGGAAATATACCGTCTGAAAAACGTTCCCGCCCCGCCTGAACTAAGCCGTCCCAAACTGGCCCTGACCCTGGATACGGCGGAGGATTTCGGGCTTATACAGCGTATTTTCGAGGGGCTGTACCACAAAAATCCGGCCTTTGGGCTTGGCGACATTCTGGAATTTCTCGACCAAAACCCGAAACTGCTGAAAATCAACCAACATATCAGGCGCAAACATGTCTGATCCGCTGTCCGTTTTAATCGTCGGTTGCGGGGCCATAGCCGGAGGCTACGACGAAAATATCGACGCCGACAGCGATGCCGTTCTCAGCCATGCTGGGGCCTATTCGGCCCATCCCGGTTTCAATATCGTCGCCTGCATCGATCCCGATCCTGAAAGGCGGCGGCGTTTCATGGAGCACTGGTCGGTGGATTGCGGTTTCGACGATCTTGGGCCATGCGTGGATTCAGGGATGACTTTCGATGTTGCCAGCCTGTGCGTCCCGAGCGCGGCCCATGCGATGGCCCTGGACCGACTTCTTGAAATGCCAATCCGTGCCGTACTAACCGAAAAACCGCTAACCGGTGATATCGCCGAGTCCCACCGGATAATAGAATCCTATGGCGAAAAGAAGCGCCCCCTGGTGGTCAATTACATGCGCCGGTGGGATCCCAAAATGGCGGTGTTGAGAGGAGAAATAGCGGCGGGTGAATGGGGGGAAGTGCAATATATTACCGGCCATTACACCAAAGGCCTGTTCAATTGCGCCAGTCATATGATTGATCTGCTGCATTTTCTGATCGGCCCGCTTAAGGCCCATCGGATGCTCGGCCGGATCGACGATTACACCCCGGATGACCCGACCATCAGCGCCATGTTGAGCACGCAGAGAGGCGCGCCGGTTTATCTGCTCGGTTCCGACAGCCGTAATTTTTTCACCTTCGAGATCGACCTGATGATGGAAAAAGGGCGGCTGGTTCTGGAAGACCTGGGCGGGCGGCTGCGGCGGCGCAATATCAGCCCGCATCCCCTGTTTAGCTCCCAGACTACTCTTGAACATGGGCAATGGGAGGATACCGGCTGTTTCAACGCTCTGGAATCGGTGGTCGCCAACCTTTACGATCATCTTAATTCGGGTGAGCCTTTAGTAGGCGATGCCAGAACCGCAATCGCAGCCGAGCAGGTTTGTGCCGATATACTGAAATTGGGAGAATGCAGTTGAGCAAATTGGCCCTGTTAGGCGGCAACCCGGTTCGCAAAAAACTGTTTCCCGCCTACAAGGTGATCGGAGAAGAAGAAAAAGCCGCCGCCGCCCGCGTTATCGAGACCGGCGTGCTGTCGCGCTACATCGGCGGCGAGCATGAGGATTTCATGGGCGGCGACGAGGTCCGTGCGTTCGAGGACGAATGGGCCACCGCCTTCAATGCGGATCATGCAATCGCCGTCAATTCGGCGACCAGCGGACTTTACGCGGCCCTGGGCGCGACCGGGGCCGGACCGGGAGACGAGGTTATAGTCTCACCCTACACGATGATTGCCTCAACCACTGCGGCGGTGGTCTTCAACGCGGTGCCGGTGTTCGCCGATATCGACCCGGACACCTATTGCCTTGATCCGCAAAGTATTCGCCAGCGGATAACCGAGAGAACCAAGGCGATAATCGTGGTTCATATTTTCGGCCAGTCCGCCGATATGGATACGATCATGGAAATCGCCCGCGAACATCGCCTGATGGTTATCGAAGACTGCGCCCAAAGTCCGTTCGCCAAATACAAGGGCCGCCCGGTCGGAACCCTCGGCGATATCGGGGTGTTCAGCCTTAATTACCATAAGCATATCCATACCGGCGAAGGCGGCGTGTTAACCACCAACAACGGCGAACTGGCCGAACGGGTTAGTCTGATCCGCAATCACGCCGAGGCGGTGGTCGGTCGCCGGGGGACCGCCAATATCGTCAATATGGTCGGCTTCAATTTCCGCATGGGCGAGATCGAAGCCGCGATCGGTCGCTGCCAGCTTGCCAAGGGACCGGGTCTGATCGCCGAACGGCAAGCCAATGTCGCCTATCTGGAAAAACGACTGCAAGGCATCGAAGGGCTTTCCATGCCGGTGGTTTCCGATGACAACGATCATGTCTATTATGTCCATGCCATGACCTATGACGCCGCGGCAACGGGGGTCGATCGGGCCATTTTCGTCGATGCGCTAAAAGCCGAACTGGCGGCAAGCGAGATGCGCCAGCGTGAAGGCCCGTTAATCGGCTGTGGTTATGTCAAACCGGTTTATCTTGAGCCGATGTTTCAGCAACGCACCGCCTTCGGTGACCTGCACTGCCCGTTCGACTGCCCCCATTACAAAGGTCAGGCAGACTATGCCAGAGGCATTTGCCCGGCTGTCGAAAAGGCCCATTTTGAAACCCTGATAAGCCATGAGCTAATGCGCCCGCCAATGACTAAAAGCGACCTCGACGATGTAGCAGCGGCCTTTCACAAGGTCGCCGGGGCGATGGACGAGCTTCGCCAACACTCGAAAAACAAAGAGGCTTGATCCGGTGGCTGAACTGGTCTTTGCCGCTCATGATCCCGGTGCGGCGCGAATGCTTGTGGCAATCGCCGATCCAAGCCGGAAAAAGGGGTTGAAAATTACATTTCTGGGGGCCGGTCCCGCCGTCGATGTCTGGCGCCTGGAAGGTGAAACGGTCATCGCCGTTGACGCTGATTTTGAACGACTGCCCGGCGGGATGGTAGAAAGAACCGGCTTGCTGGTTACCGGAACCGGCTTTACCGATTTCGAGAAAAACCTGTGGCAAACGTTCCGTAGCGGGGGCGTGGCCTCGCTGGGTGCAATAGATTCCTGGTCCAACTTTCAATTAAGATTTGCCTTCGATTCGGGTCGGGGCGCGACAGTTCAACCCGATGCCATAGCCGTCATCGACGATAAATCACGACGCAGGATCGAAGAGGGAGGATGGTATAAAGGCCAACTGTTTGTTGTCGGGCAGCCGCATCTTGAAGCCTTTGTGCCGCGTATACGGAGGCTGAGAGAGCAGAAAAAACACCCATCATCAGAGCCCAAAAAACTGGTGTTTTTTTCCGAGCCGATAGAAGAGGATTATGGCAGGGAACGGCGTGGGTTCAACCAGTTCGAAGTAGCCAAACTGATAATCGACAGCCTTGCCGAGGCCGGATATGAGCAGACCGTTGAAATAAAAAAGCATCCCAGAGAATCCGCCGACAAATGGCAATCCTGGGCGGTGGACCGAGGAATGAAGGTAATCCTGAGTAACCGTTCGGTGGATGACCTGCTGATCGAGGCCGACGGAGTGCTGGGGATGACCACGATGAGCCTGATCGAAGCCAGCCTTGTCGGTATCCCCACCCTGTCACTGCAACCCGGGCGAAGGGAAATTCTAAATCCGGTTATAGATGACATGGTTGCGGTGGTTGCGGAACCAGACAAAGCCGTCGATGCAGTAAAATTATTTATGACGAATCTGTTTGCACAATCGAATGTTAAACCCGATATGAAACCCATGATTAAAGGTTCGGCCTCTCGCTTCATCGATGCAATTGAAAAAATGATGGTTGCGGAAACCATTCCTTAACGGCTTGTGTGCAACAATCCTGAACCGCTGAAAACAGCTCGATGTAATATAATAATTGATATCGGAAACCGTCAGGAGCTCTAATAATGGGATTCGCGCACACAGAAGCCTCGACTGCAACCGCTACCGGGATGGGATTTACAGGTATGGAAAACAACACGGGAAATGAATCTGATGATTTGACGGTGATTGAACAACAGGCGTTTTCCCTTGCCCAGGCGGGAATCAGGCTGGATCAGGCGCGATCCGCCGACAGCGGCAATCAGGCATACCTTGCCGGGGCGCTGGACAGCAATCTTCAGGTATGGGTCGGCATCGGCACCATAGTTTCCGATCCGGAAAGCGGTATTGCCGAAAATATAAAGACCAACATTCTCCGGCTTCGTGATTTCATCGTTGATACGACGATGAAAAACGGCACCGAAATTTCCGAATCGATGCTCAACACCCTGATAAACATAAACCTCCAGATATCCGA
>CAZEFJ010000111.1:0-7908 GCA_964511465.1 uncultured Hyphomicrobiales bacterium | reverse complement strand
ATTTCTTCCGGTTGTTCTGCTGGGATATATTTTTGTCAGCCGACTGGGTGCCCGCCAATCACTGGTTTGGTTGTTAATTGCCTCCCTTTTCTTTTACGGGTGGTGGAATCCGCTTTTTCTGTGGGTGATCGCCGGAAGTATCGCTCTTAATTTTACCGTCGGCACCTATCTGATCCGCTCTCCACGTTTGTGGTTACTGGTTTTGGGGATATCGCTCAATCTGGCTCTTATCGGATATTATAAGTATTCCGGTTTTTTTGCGGAAATATTGAATGCCTTAGTCGATACGAATTACAGCACAATTAAACTACTGCTGCCGCTTGGCATTTCGTTTTTTACATTTCAGCAGATCGCCTATCTGGTAGATTCATACAATGGTAGGGCAGAGCGCCACGACCTGCTCAGGTATGCTTTATTCGTTACATTTTTTCCCCAGCTTATCGCCGGTCCGATCGTTCATCAGTCTGAAATCATGCCGCAGCTGGAGAGGAAAAATAAGTCCATAAGGCAGGGCGATCTGGCGTTGGGATTAACCGTTTTTATAATCGGGCTTTTCAAGAAGACCGTCATCGCGGATCACATGTCGGGCTATGTTTCTCCCATGTTCGCCGGTGCAGAAGCCGGAGAAATAATAACTTTCCTGGAGGCGTGGAGCGGCTCTCTGGCCTATACGTTCCAGCTATATTTTGATTTCTCGGGCTACTCGGACATGGCGATAGGGCTGGGTCTGATGTTCGGGGTCCGACTGCCGGATAATTTTAATTCGCCGTTGAAGGCACACAGCATTATCGACTTCTGGCAACGGTGGCACATGACCATGACGCGGTTCTTCATGGGATATGTCCATCATCCCGTGGTTGCGCGGGTTGCCCGGTGGCGGGCGACCAGGGGGTTGAGTGTGTCGCAGAAACAGATGTCCAGTCCCGGTCCCTTCATCGCCTTTATTGCGGCACCGACAATACTGACTATGTTTCTCGTCGGCCTGTGGCATGGGGCCGGCTGGACCTTTATCGCTTTTGGCGTTCTTCATGGTGGATATCTGGTTATCAATCACACATGGCGGCTTTTTCGCCATCGAAAAGGCGGTCAACTCAAGACAACATCCCGTGGGGGCGTTTTCGCCTCATGGCTACTCGTATTTTTATGTGTCGTTATCGGGTTCGTAATATTTCGAGCCCCTACGTTGGCGGGGGCGTTGAATATCCTGCACGGCATGTCAGGCCTTGACGGCAGGTTTGTTATTACTTCTGGATATGTGCCGTTGCTTGCACCGCTGGAACCGTTGTTCGGTCAGCTTACCGTTAGTCCGTTCCCGCTTCTTTACTACGCGGGTCGCGAGGAGGCAGCATGGATAGCAGGTAGTATGGCCATAGTGTTGTTGCTGCCGAATACCATGTCGTGGATGGGACGGTTCGATTCGCTTTCGCGAGGCTCCGGTAAAAAAACCGTGCTTCCGGTAATTCTTGGATTACTGCCGACATGGCGTCCGACCTATGCCTGGGCAGTGCTTATGGTCGCTATGCTTGCCTCTTCCCTGGTTGCCACCTGGCAGCCCAGCGAGTTCCTGTATTTTCAGTTCTGATGATACGACCGTTCAAGAGATATAATCGGATCGTCATTGTGGGGGGTGTTCTGGCATCGTTGCTGGTGTCTGTGGCGGCCATGGTTTATGGCCATCTTCCGACTAATTTCTGGATATTCAGATGCAGTTCTCAATATTACTCGTCAGAGTACTATCTGGCCTATTGCTCGGACCCTGCGTTCGGTGACTACGAGCACGGGGCCATTTATTTTGGCAATGACAGGGAAGCTATATCCAACCTGAAACGGGCTGATTTTATATTTCTAGGCAACAGCCGGGCACAGGCCGCTTTTTCCGCTGAGGCAATAGAAAATTTTTTTAATGATCAGAATGTCGGATACTACAATCTGGCTTTCGGCTACGATGAGCAGGACTTGTTTCCAAGGCGCCTGTTCGGGCGTTGGGGGTTAAAACCCCGTGCGGTAATCGTGAATGCGGATTACTTTTTTGTAAACTACGCCAGTCAATTAGCTGTTTCTATAATGTCGGGAAATTCACGAGTCAAAACCGAATATCACCTCAAGACATGGATACAGCCATACCATATTAGTATATGTAAAAATGGTGACGGCTTGTTAAAGCGCATCCTTTGCAGCGATGCTTGGTCCCTGTTCCGTTCGCGCAAAAACGGGCGAGTTTTGCAGACTAAGGATGTAGACAATAAAGTGCCGGTAAAATCAGATGTCCCGTTTCCCGACAAACTTTACCCAAGAATTCTTCGGGCTGCCCTGGATTTTCAGGCATTTCTCAACCGTCGCGGGGCGTGCCTTATCCTGACATATGTCCCCAGCAAGAACACCAACCCGGCTGTCGCCGCTCGTTTAGCCAAAGATATTGGTGCAGCATATATAGACGTTGACCCAACGGGCCTTAGCGCCCGTGACGGCAATCATTTAAATAGGGGTTCCGTCGAGTTATGGGCGCAAAGATTCCTCAGGGATTTCCAACCAGTCATGAAAAAATGTCTTAGCGACGGGAACGGGCTCAGCCCTGAAACCCGTTAAATCGCCCCTCGCTCAGACCGTTGCTGTAAGTATTGCGATCGGGATAGCGGGCGGAAAAGCGCCGGGAATTTTTGGCATAACGTTCAAGCAGGTCGGTGCTGGCTTGTTCGTGCTTTTCGCCACGGCATATATTATCGGCCAGAGCCAGCGCCTGGGGTGCCAGTTCGGCCAGTCGCAGGCGGTGGGCCAGCCATTCATTGAGGTATAGTTGCCGCTCATCCGGTTTGGTCGGTGGCAGCATATCGTCCAGCAGGCCGTCGGTGTCACGGACCAGCACATTGACCCCGTTTAGCCAGCCTGCTTCGTGGATTTTCTTTTCATCGTTGCCAAGGTTAGCCGGATGGGCCGGGGAATAGGCCTCGAACAGCATCTTGAATTCGGGATGACCGAGCAGAAAATCACGGGTTGACCAGCGCACATCGGCGTAGTTAGCGTCGTCGATAATGATTATCGCGTTCTCGTGAAGATGTTTTTTGGCCAGCAGAAGGCATATTAACTGAGAGCGATAGTCATGCGGGCCATCGACGAAATAAACCGCCAGCTTACGCTTGCCTATATGTTTATCCAGAGATTCGAGAGCCTTCTCGAAATCCTGGTTAATCAGGGTAGCGTTGGCAGTCGCAAATTTATTCATTCGCTGGCGAACGATGCCGAGGTTTTCCCCCTGCGGGTCCAGGGTGGCAAAATTATCAATGCCAAAGCAAGCCAGTGACGGTGCCTCAATTGCCGCCGAGACCAGGGTAAGCCCCTGAAAAACGCCTATTTCCAGATAACATGCCTGATCGTCATTTTCGAAAAGCCGAGCCAGGCGTTGCAACAGCCCCACGGTTTTCAGCCCGGACAGCCCGGACAGCCCCTCAGCCCGACGGTCCGAGAGAAGCCCGTCACGCTCGGTCCGGCGCAGAATTTCAATAATATTTTCGATAAACGCCCTGTTGTTTTGCGACACTTGATACCCACCTACGTTAATTTCACCGCAACATGCCACAAAGATTTCGGCTAGTGAAAGGATTTCCGTGCCGGTTATTCTAAGACAATCGAGCGAACTTCCCCGCTCTGAGCTCTATCAAACATGGTTTGCCGTCACCGGAACCAAGCCCCGGCTTGATCCGGCCGACAAGTTGCCTCGGTTGGCGGAGCGCCTGGAAGCGGCCTTTGTCGCTTGTCGGGATATATGGTGGCGGGTGGGCCGGGAAATGGCCGGCGAGGCAACCGCCGATATAGCCCATGC
This sequence comes from uncultured Hyphomicrobiales bacterium, assembly GCA_964511465.1. Lineage (GTDB taxonomy): Bacteria > Pseudomonadota > Alphaproteobacteria > Rhodospirillales > 2-02-FULL-58-16 > JAZFTA01. Next base: position 4,091 of record CAZEFJ010000111.1, on the reverse strand, counting down.
GCCGACCGGCGGGGCATTCGGTTCGGACTTCGGGGTGATGCTGTCATGGGCGCATATGGTGAATGAGGAGGCGGCGAAAGAGCAAACCACGCTGGTTGTCTGTGATGACCCGTGGTTATTCCGTCATCTCGCCACCATTGCCGGGGTTGATGCGGGTCACCCCCCGGCATTATTCATGCCTTCGATGCGGCTGGCTATTCGCGGCTGGCTGGCCCGGATAAAAGTTGCCTTTAGCATGGCGCTGGCGGCGCTGCGGATGAGAAAAATGCGCCGGGTTCTGACGCCGGGGGATACGGTTATTCTGGTCTATGGTCATCCGGCCAGTAATGCCGAGGGCTTCGATGCCTATTTTGGCGACCTGATGAAGACATTTGCGAACCTGAAAAGACTGCTTCACACAGATTGCCCGCCCGGCCCGGCGATGCGTCTTATCGCCGACGGTCGTACCGCCAGCCTGCATGGCTGGGGCTGCCCCGGTTTCGCTCTTTCGCTTGTTTTTGCCCGCTGGCGGCCAGGTTCGGCAATTATCGGGGGTGAATATGGTTGGCTTGTCCGGCGCGCCGCGGCCCGCGAGAACGGCGGCGGTGGTCCGGCGATGAACCGCTGGCAAATGCATTGTCAGGACCACTGGCTGAAAAACTCAACGCCGGGCCGGGTTGTCTGGCCTTGGGAAAATCATGGATGGGAGCGTAATTTATGCCGCTCGGCCCGGCGGTTGGGGGTTCCGAGCCTGGGTTATCAGCATACGGTGATCGGGCCGCACCAGATAAACTATGCCACCGCCACCAACCCGGACGGACTGGCATCTATCCCGGACATGGTGATTGCCGACGGCCCGGCGTATCGTGATGAAATGGCGGCGTGGGGGGTTCCCGGAGATCGTCTGATAATTGGCGGGGCGTTGCGTTTTTCCAGGTTCAAGGCCAACCTTTTCGATCCCAAAGGCCCTGTCTTTGTCCCCCTGTCAGCAGTCCCGGCGGCGGCGGAGGCACAGCTATCGGCGGCCCGGCTAATCGCCGAAAGAGGTGCCAGAACCGTCGTCAAAAATCATCCAATGTATCCGGTGGCGGTTGGCAATGGCGAGAATATGGAGATAACCGATATCCCGCTGGCCGAACAAAAAGGCGTCTCCGCGGTTTTATACAGTACCGGAACATCTGGGTTAGAGGCCATGTTGATGGGTGTTCCCGCCTTCCGCCTGATGCTGGAGGACAGGATCGCTATCAATGTCCTGCCCGACGGGGCGGAAACATGTGCGGTTACCCTGGACGACGTGGTTGAAAAAATTACCGCTGGAAACACCCCGAACAGGCTTGATTGGGACGTCGTTCTTGGCGATCCCGATATCAAGCTGTGGAAAAAACTTTTGTTCGGTGATATCCACTCACGATGAATTCAAAAAAAGTAGCCCTTATCGGATGTGGCCGCATAGCCGGGCATCATTGCAAGGCGATTGCCGATGTCGACGGTGTCGAACTGGCCGCCGTTTGTGACATTGAAATAGCCAAGGCCGAAGCGTACTCAAAACAATTCAATGTTCCATGCTTTGCCGACTACCACACCATGCTCGGGACAATCCCGGAGATCGATATAGTTGCGGTGATAACCCCTTCGGGGATGCATTTTGAACATGGGATGGAGGTCATCGAGGAATATCGCAAGCACGCGATCATCGAAAAGCCGACCTTCATGCGGCCAGAGCATTTGATCAAGGCCTATGGCCGGGCGGAAGAGTTGGGCCTGCACATTTTTCCGGTCTTCCAAAATCGCTACAACAAGGCGGTTCGCCGCCTCAAACGGGCATTGGATGACGATGAGCTGGGAGATATTCGCATTGTTTCGGTCCGGGTTCGCTGGTGCCGTCCGCAACGCTATTACGATATGGCACCGTGGCGCGGTACTTTTTCCCATGACGGAGGGGCGCTGACCAACCAAGGTATTCACCATGTCGATCTGCTGCGCTATCTGGGCGGCGAGATCGATAGTGTTAGCGCCACCATGCGAACATTCGGGGCCAATATAGAGGTCGAGGATTCGGTGGTTGCGACAATAAAATACCGTTGTGGCGCAATCGGCAGCCTGGAAGTCACCACCGCCGCAAGGCCAGATGACTTCGAGGCTTCGCTAAGCATTGTCGGATCCGAAGGGATGGCCCAGATCGGCGGTGTTGCGGTCAATGAATTGCAGATTTTTACTCCCAAGCCGGAGGAATGCGCCGCCAATTCGGAGGACTTCAAGGGGATCAAGGGCAAAGGCGCGGTCTATGGCTATGGACATGGCGACATGTATCGGGACATTGCCGCCTTCTTTAACGATGGCTCGCCATATCCGGTAAATCGTGACGATTGCCTCGGCACGATCAGGTTGCTGCACGCATTTTATAGTTCCGATGAGGCCGGGGGGTGGGTCGATGTGGGGGATGACCGGCAATCCTCTCGCCTTGGCCGGGCCAGTGAAGATGTTTCCAAGCTTTACCGCTCGGTGCGCAAGTGAGCATTAAAAAGCAATTGCGGGTGGGGATCGCCGGCTACGGCGTGGTCGGCAAACGGCGACGGACATTTATCGACCTGCATCCAAGACTTGAGACTGTCGCGGTCTGTGACCGAACCCTTGGCGGCGACGGAACTTTCGAGGACGGTGTTCGCTACTACGCCGACTATAAGCCGCTTGTCGAAGAAGACCTGGATATGCTGTTCGTCTGCCTCAGTAACGATATAAATCCGGATGCGACCATAGCCGGGCTGGAAAAGGGGCTGCATGTTTTCTGCGAGAAGCCTCCGGGCCGCGATGTCGGCGATATAGAGAGGGTTATCGCCTGCGAGAAAAAGCATCCCGACTTAAAGCTCAAATACGGGTTCAATCACCGCTATCACGATTCGGTCAAGGATGCGCTGAAGATCACCCGTTCAGGGAGTATGGGCAAGGCGATAAATCTGCGTGGAGTTTACGGCAAGTCCAAGATCGTTACCTTTGGCCAGACATCATGGCGTACCGACCGGGCCTTGGCCGGGGGTGGGGTGCTGCTCGATCAGGGCATTCATATGGTCGACCTTATGGGTTTGTTCGCCGGTGAATTCACCCAGGTTCACAGTTTCGTTTCCAATGGCCATTGGCACCACAATGTTGAAGATAACGCCTATGCCCTGATGCGCACCGATGGCGGCACGGTGGCGATGCTGCATTCTTCGGCGACCCAGTGGCGCCACCGGTTCCATCTGGAGATTGCCCTGGAACGCGGTTCGATAACGCTTAGCGGGATATTGTCAGGCTCAAAAAGCTATGGTAACGAAACCATGACCGTGGCCTGGGCATCCGATAAAGATACCGGTGATCCGAAAGAAGAGACCACCCATTACCGGCATGATCCGTCCTGGGCCGACGAGATCGCCGATTTTGCCACCGCAGTCATCAACGGTAGCCATATCGACAACGGATCATCCGATGACGCGCTACGGACCATGCGACTGGTTTATCGTATCTATTGTGCAGACCCTGAATGGAGAGAACAATGGGGACTGGAATGCTGAAATTAGCGAAAGTGCGGGGTTAAAAACAAATGCAAATTCCACAACAAAGCGATCGCGCCTTCGGGCTGACGTTTTCGGCCGTATTCGCGATTATTTTTACTGCCGGATGGCTGATTTTCGGCGTCGTGGCAATATGGGCGATTGCGGTATCGGCAGTTTTTCTCATACTCGCGCTTGGAGTTTCATGGCTGCTGATGCCGTTTAACCGATTGTGGTCGAAATTTGCCAACCGGACCAGCAAGATCAGCAATTTCATCTTTCTCGGATTATTTTTCTATCTTTTTATATTTCCTTTTGGGCTTATACTCCGGCTCTTCGCCAAGGATTCCATGAACCGGACATGGGATGCCGAATCTCAGAGCTATTGGACGCCGGTAAGTCGCAACGCCGATGCAGAAACATTCAAGGACATGTTTTAAAGGAATCCGATGTTTTCCGTTTTAAGCCAGCTAATTAAATTCATGCGGACCTACCGCAAATTCTGGATGGCTCCGATCATCCTTGGACTGATCGCGCTTGGTGGTATTCTGGTGGCGGCGCAAAGTACCGCCATAGCACCGTTCA
>CAZEFJ010000110.1:0-7928 GCA_964511465.1 uncultured Hyphomicrobiales bacterium | reverse complement strand
GATGTCGTGAGCTATAGAAAACAGGATGTTTACGTTTCATACGGAAACATCCTAGAGCGTCTATTCGTCGTTATTGCCCGTTTCCCCCAGAGCTTCTTCAATCCTTTTATCGAAGGTCTTGCCATGCCGGTTTTTCCGGTAGAGATACACCCCTAAAACGCCGGAGGCGACGAAAAGGGCGACGCTAATGCCGATGCGCAATCCCGGATCAAGATGAATGCCGCTGCCGATCAGGGCGAATATCGCGGTTTGCGGCACATATCCTATCGCCGAGCCGACGATGAAAGGAATTGCGCCGACCGACGAGACCCCGGCGGCAAGGCAGGTGACAAGGTTGGAGCCGACCGGCAGCAAGCGTATAAGAAGGGTCATTGAAAACGGATTGTCGCTAAGAAAACCGTCGATACGCCGAACCCTTCCGGGAAACTTCGCGGTTACCAGATCGCGCCCCATGAACCGGGAATAGAAAAAAGACAGGATGCAGCCGATAGTCGTTCCGACAAGGGCGAAAAGCGTGCCGGCGACAAAACCGAAAGCGTATCCGCCGAGGAAGCTGACAATCTGGCGAGGCATTCCGATGCCGGTGGCGATGCCACATACGGCAATGAACAGGGTTATTCCCCATAGACCCTTGCCGCGGATCTCGGCATCAATCCATGCCTTGTCGAAGATTGATCCCAGCCCGGAAAATTTAATGATGAAGCCAATGGCGACCAGGGTGGCGATAAAAAGCAGGCCGCGAACAAGAACCCTGGTACCCACTTTTGTAATTCCTCAGTCTTGCCGGTCTTGACGCTCGTCGCCGGTCCGTGGCCGACAAGGGCGGCGTTGCAGCCACATCACCCCGAACAGGTCAACAATACCGATCCACAGCCTGTCCCACATTCCGTAATTGGATATGCCCCTTTGCCGGGCCCGGTGGTTGACGGTAACCGATACTACCTTGCCACCGGAGCGGATCACAAGAGCCGGAAGAAAGCGGTGCATATGATCGAAGTGGGGCATTTCAAGAAACATCTCGCGAGAGAACAGCTTGAGACCGCATCCGGTATCCGGGGTGTTGTCGCCAAGCATTGCCGCCCGGACCCGGTTGGCGACGGTGGACGATATCCTTTTAAGTCGGTTGTCCCGTCGCTTTGCCCGATGGCCGGCGACCAGCAGCCGGTCTCGATCTTTTGGTGCCGCGCCGGTGTGTATGGCCAGCAGCTTGATAATATCCTGGGGGTCATTCTGGCCGTCACCGTCAAGGGTCGCGATGATCGGGGCAAGGGCCGCCTTGACGCCGCTGAATATTGCCGCGCTCTGACCGTAACGGTCGTTATGGCTAACCACCTTGACACGGGGGCAGCGGCGGGCCGCGGCGACAAGGTTGTCGAAGGTGGCGTCGCTGCTGCCATCGTCGACATAGACTATTTCGTAGTCACATCGTCCGTCCAGGGCGGTGCGGATATCATCGATAAGGGGATCAATGTTATCGGCTTCGTTGAGCACCGGAACCACGACCGAAAGATCGGGCGTCTTTGCCGCCTTGGAACCGGTTGTTTTTTTAATATCTGAGACGGTCATATTAAATTATGCTGAAATAAATGCGTAATAATTACATCCGGGTTGCCGTCGCTTATGACATACCCTTCCTTCGGCCGCAAAGAAACTCTTTGTTTCCGCAGGCTAAGGGCTTTTCGTCGGGGAATAAATTTTTTTCTTGGACTTAGTGTGTCGTCGGGTATTCTCTTTACCTGAAGGGGGAGGGATATAGTCAATGATGTACAGGAACCGGTTTTATGGCGGGAGATACATACTTGGACCATATAGGATCGCTTGAACAGGCTGCCGAGTATGCATCGTCAGCCATTGCGATGATGGCTGAGAAGGGGATTGCTGCACATCCTCAAAACTTTACGGTTTGGTTCCATTACTATTCAAACAAATACCCCGACCTGAAACGGACCATAGATATCCTGCTCGATAACGATCAGGAATTTACGGAAGTGCTGAATCTTGAACTGTACAGCAAGTATTTCACCTCTGATCAGGAAGGTGTCGTGCTTGACGATGCGGCCAGAAAAATCGAGGAAGAACTGGTCAGGGTTCTTGGTTACATAGATGACGCAGGCGAAAGCACGGCCGATTACGGCAAGGTTCTGGAAACCGCTTCCGGCAAAATGGCGGGTGCCGACGAGGCCGGTCTGAAGTCGATCATAGCAAACGCCCTGGCGGCAACCAGGACTATGGAAAAGAAAAACAAAAAGCTTGAAACCCTGTTAAGCGATTCCTCCAGTGAGGTCTCCCAGTTGAAGGAAGACCTTGAGGATATGCGTCGTGAGGCGATGACCGATGGGTTGACCGGCATAGCCAACCGCAAGCTTTTCGATATCGAACTGCGCCGCAGTGCCTTATACGCCATGGAAAATGGCGAAAAATTATGTCTGCTTATGATGGATATTGATTTTTTCAAAAAATTTAACGACGCCCACGGCCACCAGGTTGGCGACGAGGTGCTGAAGCTTCTTGCCACGACGCTTACCAAGTCGGTCAAGGGACAGGATCTTCCGGCTCGTTACGGCGGCGAGGAATTTTGTGTTATTCTTCCCGGCACCGACCTCGACGGTGCGGTCAAGGTGGCTGAAAATATCCGCAGGAAAGTTAACGGCAAGAAACTTGTTAACCGAGCCACCAACGAGGATCTGGGCAGAATTTCTATTTCCATCGGGGTCGGAGAATTTGTCTACGGCGAGCCACTGGCTCAGTTTATAGCGCGGGCCGACGAGGCTCTTTACGCCGCCAAGGGAGGCGGACGAGATCAGGTGGTATCCGAGGCACAGGTCAAGGTCAGCGCGCTATCATGAATAATACGAGTTAAAAAAAGCACTATTTTTATGAACGGGACTGGATCAACCAAGAGCCGTTTGTCCCGGCTGTGGCGCGGATTTTTTGGCAACGACCGGATAGTCCTGTTGCTTCTGGCGCTTGTCGTGGGTATTGCCGGGGGCCTTGCGGTAATCGCTTTTCGCGAAGGGATAGCCATGGCCCAAACCGTTTTCTATGGCTCAGAGACCCAGCATCTTTACACTTATGTCACAGGGCTGTCGCCATGGCATCGGCTGCTGGCACCGACTGCCGGGGGCTTGCTGATAGGCTTGCTCACCTACAATTTTCTACCCGGACGTCGGCCCCAAGACCCAAGCGACGTAATAGAGGCATGTACCTTCCACGGTGGACGGATGGGAATAGTTACCGGATTGCGTACAGCGGTAGTCAGTGCCGTTTCCATCGGTGCCGGGGCGTCGGTGGGCCGCGAGGGTCCGGCGGTTCATCTGGGGGCCTCTATCGGCGGCTGGTTGGCGGCCCGTCTTGGCTTGGAGCGCTCGGCATCAAGAACCCTTCTTGGATGCGGCGTCGCCTCGGCGGTGGCGGCCTCGTTCAACGCCCCGATTGCCGGTGCTCTTTTCGCCACCGAGGTGGTTGTCGGTCACAACGCACTTAGGGCTTTTGCCCCGATCGTCATCGCCAGCGTTGCCGCAACCACGATATCGCGAGCCTATTTCGGTGATTTCCCGGCCTTTGCAATTCCCGAACAGGCGATTAAATCATCTTGGGAATACATGGCGTTTGTAGGCTTGGGGCTTCTCTGCGGAGTGGTTGCAAAATTGTTTATTCGTGCCATCCCGCTTGCCGCGTCCATTGCCGGAAAAATGGTCTTGGCGCCATGGCTAAGGGCGGCTGTCGGAGGCCTTTTGATAGGAATCATTGCCTTGGCTGTTCCGCAGGTCATGGGTGTCGGATACGGAACTACCGAATCGGCGATAACCGGTAATTTTTCACTGACGCTGTTGATCGTTCTGGCGGTGGCCAAGATAATCGCCACCGCGATAAGCCTGGGGTTCGGATTCGGCGGCGGGGTTTTCAGCCCGTCACTGGTAATCGGTGCCATGGTGGGTGGTGCCTATGGCGATGTGTTCTCAAACCTTTTCCCGTATATTTCTTCGGGAGCCCTGAATTACACCATTGTCGGGATGGGGGCGGTCGCGGCCTCGGTCCTCGGGGCGCCGATTTCTACGATACTGATCATTTTTGAACTTACCAGTAATTACCCACTGACAATCGGGGTGATGGTGGCGGTCGTAGTGGCGGCGGTGACCACCGAGCAGATGCATGGCCGCTCATTCTTTACCGAACAGTTGGAACGCCGTGGAGTCGACGTTCGCGGCAGTTTGGCGGCGGGGTTTCTGCATACCACCAAAGTCGGCGACATAGTAGTATCCAGCACCGCCGAAACGATAGCCCCCGGCGGCGATCACAGAGAAATAATGGATAGTCTTCGACGATCCGGGAATAAACCAATTTTTATAGTTAACGACGAGGGAGTTTTGGTCGGTGACATATCGCTGTCCGATCTTTCAGGCGAGAGAAGTTCCGCCCCGGCGGCCGACTTGGCACGCACCGACAGTGCCGTACTTACCGCCACCGACAGCATCAAGGCCGCACTTGATCTTTTTGGTAAAGTTGATAAATGTCATATCGCCGTGGTCGAGGATCGGGAATCAATGATTTTCCTCGGCACCGTGTCCGAACGCGACGTCCTTGAAGCCTACAACAATGCATTGATTGAAAGCCGCCGTGAAGAGCGCGGCCATTAAAAGAATATTATATGTCCGATCTATTATCCCAACCGCCTGTTCCGGCTTGTCTTAAAGGGCTTAACCAGGCCCAGAGAGAAGCCGCCGAGACCACCGAGGGACCGGTTCTGGTGTTGGCCGGGGCGGGTACCGGCAAGACCCGTGTCCTGATTGCCCGGTTTGCCCATATTGTGACGCAGGGCAAGGCGCGTCCGTGGGAAATTATGGCGGTAACCTTTACCAACAAGGCGGCGAACGAAATGAAGGCCCGGGCCGCCGGATTTCTTCCGCAAGCCGAAGGCGATTGGTGGGTCGGCACATTTCATGCTATCGGGGCGAGAATCCTGCGCCGCCACGCCGATGTCCTGGGCCTGGGTTCCGATTTTACCATCCTCGACGGCGACGACCAGACCAGACTGGTCAGGCAGCTTGTTCAGGCCCGCGAGATTGATGAAAAACGCTGGCCGGCCAAACTTGTACTTGGCGTTATACAACGCTGGAAGGACATGGGGCTGAGCCCCGAAAATGTCCCCGATAGCGAAAATTCAGAGGTTGCCGACGGCCATGTGCTGGAACTGTACGGCGAATATCAGGCCCGCCTGAAGTCGCTGAACGCGGTTGATTTCGGGGATCTTTTGCTGCACTGCCTTACTCTGTTTCGGGAGCGGGCCGATATTCTGCAAGGCTATCAGGATAAATTCCGCTATATCCTGGTTGACGAATACCAGGACACCAACGTTGCCCAATACCTGTGGCTGAGGCTGCTGGCCCAGGGCCGCGGCAATATCTGCTGTGTCGGCGACGACGACCAGTCGATCTATTCATGGCGGGGTGCCGAGGTCGGCAATATTCTCAAATTTGAAAAGGATTTTCCCGGCGCAAAGGTTGTCCGGCTTGAATGCAATTACCGCTCTACTCCTCATATTCTTGCCGCCGCTTCGGCGATCATTGCCAACAACGAATCCCGTCTTGGCAAGAGCTTGTGGACTGAACTAAAGGACGGCGAAAAAGTCTGTCTGAGGGGGCTATGGGACAGCCCGCAGGAAGCCGCTTTCGTTACCGGAAAAATAGAAACCCTGCACGCCGGAGGCCATTCTTTAGGTCAAATGGCGGTGCTGGTAAGGACCGGGGCCCAGACTCGCGAATTCGAGGAAAAACTTATCGAGAAAGTCATTCCCTACCGGGTAATCGGTGGCCAGCGGTTCTACGAACGAATGGAAATACGCGATGCGGTTGCCTATCTTCGTGCGATCACCCGAACAGAAGACGATCTTGCCTTCGAGCGCATATTTAACCTGCCAAAACGAGGTCTCGGCAAGGCAACCCTGCAAATACTGCAAAAACTGTCCCGCGATGAAGGTATTCCCCTTGCCTCGGCGGCGCGACGTGTCCTTGAAGCCGACACCATCAAGCCCCGGGCGCGCCGGGCACTGGCTGATTTCGTGTCCGATCTTGCCGGATGGCGGTCGATGGGCGAGACAATAAGCCCGGCCAAACTGGCGGACCTGGTGCTAGATCAATCCGGCTACCGGGAAATGTGGAGAAACAGCAAACTGCCGGATGCTCCGGGAAGGCTGGAAAACCTTAGGGAACTGGTGGTCGCGCTGGAAGATTTTAACGGCCTTGGGGAATTTCTGGAGCATGTCAGCCTGGTCATGGAAAACGAGGCCACGGGAACAAACGAAAGAGTTTCGCTTATGACCATGCATGCCGCCAAGGGTCTGGAATTCGACACCGTTTTCCTCGCCGGATGGGAAGAGGGACTGTTTCCCCACCAGCGGGCTTTGGATGAGAGCGGAGAGAGTGGGCTGGAGGAAGAGCGTCGCCTGGCATATGTCGGGCTGACCAGGGCCAGACACCTGGCGGTGGTCTCGTTCGCGGCCAGCCGGTGCATCTTTGGCCGTTGGCAGGGCTCTCTGCCTTCTCGCTTCATTGACGAGTTGCCGAGGGAAAATATCGACCAGGAAATAGATCCGGGGCTTTATCGCAGGGGTGGTTCGGAACGAAACCCGGGACCGGGGCTTCGCGAAGAAAGGTCAGGGTTTAAAACGGCCCGCACCAGGCATCCGGGGGTGGACAGTGGAAAATCACCCTTTGATGCCGGCAAGCGTGTTTTTCACCAAAAATTCGGCTATGGGTATGTTATCTGGCGCAATGGTGAAAAGCTTGAAATAGCCTTTGACAAGGCGGGCACCAAAAAAATAATGAAAAATTTTGTCAAGGCGATATAGATATGCCATCGGCCCTGAATCAATAGGTGATACTGCGTTCTTTGGGAAAGTAGACGGAAACGGTAGTCCCCTCACCGACTTCGCTGTCGATGGCCATTGTTCCACCGTGCATTTCGGCAAATTTTCCAACCAGTAGCAGGCCCAGTCCGGCCCCCGAGTTATTGATCGCAAGAGAGCCTCCGTTTTGATCAAGCGGTTCCAGTATCCGGGTAATGCTTTCCTTGCTGATGCCGCTTCCGGTATCGCGTACTTTAAGGGTGATCGAACCGTCACTTTCCAGAATCCCCTCAACCGTGATCTGTCCTCCCGGCGGGGTGAATTTGACCGAATTCGACAACAGGTTGAGGACAATCTGTTTTATCCGCATCGGGTCGGCGAGAAGTAACGGAAGGTCGTAGGGGATGTCCATTGCCAGCGTGACCTCGGCGAGGTCCGCTTTTTTCTGGGTCAGCCGCATACAGGGAATCACGGTTCGGTTAAGATTTATTTTCTTCTCGTTGAAATCAAGAGTTTCGCTTTCGATTTTCGATATATCCAGGATATCGGTAATCCGCCCGAGAAGGTAACCACCGGCGTTGCTGATGTCGGTCGCGTATTCGACATATTTGTCGTGGCCCAGCGGGCCGAACGTTTCGTTCTTCATCATGTCGGCGAAGCCGATGATAGAATTCAGCGGGGTGCGAAGATCGTGGCTCATTGAGGCGAGAAACTGGGTCTTTATCCGGTTGGCGTATTTGACGTCGTCCCGGGCCTTCGACAGGTCTTCATTTCGGTTGACCCGTTCGGTTATGTCGCGCACCGATGCGCAATTGTATTCACGGCCTTCGAATTCAATGTACTGGGCAACGACTTCAACCGGAAATAAGGTTCCGTCCTTCCTTTGGTGGATGGATTCCAATTTTAGCATGCCATTTTTCTTAAGATCGGCCCAATGAAGCGGCCATTTATCCCTTGGAAAATTCGGGCTTATGTCAAATACCGACATCTTAAGCAGTTCCTCGCGGGAATAGCCAAGGTCACGGCATGAATGTTTGTTGACGTAGAAGAACCGGGCGTCTTCGGTCATCCAGTACAGGCTGTT
>CAZEFJ010000109.1:6674-7944 GCA_964511465.1 uncultured Hyphomicrobiales bacterium | reverse complement strand
GATATCGTAATTTTTTGCTTCCTTTCCTGTCATGGCAAAACACGACCCAGCGCAGCAGAACCGTTGTTGATGCGCCCGCGAGAATGCTATGGCCTTTACAAGTCGGCAAAAGTGAACGTTTTAAACTGAAACAGACCGTCGAGAATAACGATGGCACAGGAAAGAGGGAATTCTCCCAATCGTGGCAATGTATTGTTGACGGAACAGAGAGGGTAACAGTTCCTGCAGGCACCTATGACACCTACAAGACAACCTGTTACCGCTATTATAAGAAATGGTGGCGGGAAACCAAAAGCTATTACTACGCCCCCGCCGTTGGTTACTATGTTCTGTTAAAGGATGATTCCAAGTTCCAGCCCAGCACCCGTCAACGGCTGGTATTTTATGGCTTCAACAGTGCAGTTTTGCCCATATCCGATCGTCGTGTTCGCCAGCTCGCAATACAAAAAGCGCTGGATTGGAACACCCCATACGGCGTCGGTATTCCATGGCGGGATGCGACCAACACGGTTAAAGGGCTGGTAACCCCTATTCGCCCAGCCAAGGACGACCCAAGCTGTCGTATTTACACACGGGCTACGACAGCTTTTGGACACACTAACGTTATCCAGGGACGGGCATGTCAACAACCCGACAAAACCTGGCAGGAAAAACCGTCCGCCAAATAGGTAAGTAACCCGGCATCCTGTCTTGAATCAGGCATGCCAATTTATAACTAGGAGGACCAGAAAATGGAAACCATGGACATTACGGAGATCAATGACACAACCACAGGCGTTGCCGAGGAAAGTGTCGCTTCCAAGTCTGTCAAAGGAGTTAATGCCGGACGACGGCGCGCTCTGACGAGGCTGGGACTGACTGCAGCCTTCATTTACGCTGCTCCGGCACTGTTAAGCCTAGCCCCGGCCGCTGCTTCAGGTAGCGAAGGCGGCGGTGGCGGCGGTGGCGGCGGTGGTGGCGGCGGCGGCGGTGGCGGCGGCGAAGGCGGCGGTGACAGCGGCGGCGGTGACGGCGGCGGCGGCGGTGGTGGTGGCGGCGGTGACGGCGGCGGTGACGGTGAAAGCGGCGACGGTGAAAGCGGCGACAGCGGCGGTGGTGACGGCGGCGGCGGCGGTGAAGGCGCAGGTGGCGACGACGGCCGCGAAAGCAGCGACGATGGAGGCATGAATAGTGGTATGGCTGGCGGCACCGGTGGTATGGCTGGTGGTACTGGTGGAGGCACCGGTGGAACTGGCGGCACTGCGGCCGGAACCGCAGCGGCAGGAACCGC
>CAZEFJ010000109.1:5266-6574 GCA_964511465.1 uncultured Hyphomicrobiales bacterium | reverse complement strand
GCAGGAACCGCGGCAGCAGGAACCGCAGCAGCAGGAACCGCGGCAGCAGGAACCGCAGCGGCGGGCGGCGGCGCAGCTGGTGGAGCGGCCGGAGCTGGCGCCACTGGCGGAGCAGCTACTGGCGGTGGGTTCGGAGGGGGCGCTGGAGGAGTGATCTAGCCTTTTTGCGAACTAAGTGCCAACCGATTGCAATTCGCCGCCGGGGCCTATACTCCGGCGGCGAAGTTGTTTAAAGGATAATCATGCTGCTTTCCTTTGAAAGGATACCAAGGCCGGTCTCACTTGTCGGCTGCGACGAATTGAGGCACACCATAGCCAACCTTCTACGAGGCTGGCATATGGAGCGAATTGCCGCCGCAGACGCACCGCAACCGGCGATTACAATCAAAAAGACAACCAAAGGATACCGCCGAACATCCGACTGGCTTTCAAGCCCCGAATTTTTCGTGGACAAGGTCGACACCGTATGTGATTTCTTCCTTGACCTGATAAAACTTTACCTTTCCAACGACAATTCCATGCTTTGCCTGCACTGTGCAGCAGTAAGACTTGGCGATGGCCTAGTAGTATTTCCCAGCGCCCACGGCGTAGGCAAAAGCACTCTGTGCGCCCATCTCGCCGCCATTGGATGCCAGGTGTTCTCGGATGATGTGCTTCCTATATTATCCTCGACGAACGAGGGCATGGCCCCGGGAATACTTCCGCGCCTTCGCCTGCCCCTGCCAAAAGGAGACGGTAGCCTACCTGAGAACTACGTAAACGAGCGGCGCGGCCCACAAAGTGACCGTTTCCTCTACCTGAACCTTAAAGAAAGCGAATTAGCGCCGCTTGGAAAAAGCCTGCCGATCATTGGCTTTGTCCTGCTTGAACGGGCCACGAATGAAGGCGACGAGTTGATCGAGACCGCAACCAGTGAAGTACTTAAATCATCTATCCTTCAAAATTTTTCGCAAGAAGTTTCACCACTGGATATACTTGAGCGCCTGCACAACATAGTAGATGGCGCACAACGCTTCACACTTCGTTATTCTTCCGCTAAAAATAGTGCGGAACTGCTGCGCAAAACCTTTCCAGAGGTGTTATGAATCGTCGCTACTCACAAAATCCAGAGGCTGCAGAAAGAGAGGTGGACAGCGCTATTTTCCTGGTTATCAAGGGCAATGATACGGTACACCACCTGAACCAGACCGGAGCCGCCATTTGGCGACTGATGAGCCAGCCGACCAGTGTAACCGAGGCCGTCGATATTATTCACCAGGCATTTCCGGACGTTGCCATAAAAAGAATAGAGACCGACGTTGGAACGAT
>CAZEFJ010000109.1:0-5166 GCA_964511465.1 uncultured Hyphomicrobiales bacterium | reverse complement strand
ACCAGGCATTTCCGGACGTTGCCATAAAAAGAATAGAGACCGACGTTGGAACGATTATCAAAGACCTTGCCGACGGAGGGTTCATAATTGCCGATGACTAAACAGCATAACCAACGTAAATTTAAAATAGATGCTGCAAATTCTAGTTGTTCCGTGGGCATTCGCCAATGCAACGATAACCCCAGGGTTGAAGGAGATTGACCGTGTCAACGGGGAAACATTTGGTTAAAGTTTGGGATCTGCCGACGCGTGTATTTCACTGGCTTTTGGTGGCATTGATAGCCGGCGGTTTTTTTACCGGTTACGTATCGCCGGAATGGTGGATGGGAATTCATATATGGGCAGGCTACGGCACCGTGGCGCTGGTCGTATTCCGCATTGTATGGGGGGTATTCGGATCACAGTACAGCCGCATTTCCAGCTTCACTTTCGCCCCCAAAGATGTTGTCAGTCACCTGCGTGGTGTGATGATGATGCGGCCGCCCCATTATATGGGCCACAATCCAACCGGGGCAGTTATGATTTTCGCCCTGATTTTAGTCATTATCGGAATCACCATGAGCGGACTGCTATCATTGGGTGGAGAGGAGAATCTCGGCCCACTGGCCGGAGTTACCCACTTTGCCGTAGGTGATGCGGCCAAGGAAATACACACATTTCTGGTAACCACCTTGCTGGCGATGATACTGATCCATATTTCCGGCGTCATAGTCGAGGGCTGGCTAAGCGGCGACAATCTGGTGCATTCGATGATTACCGGCGACAAAAAATTGCCCGACGAAACCCCGCATCCGCCAATGCGCAAGTCCCATCCGCTGGCGGCAGCCCTTAGTCTTGGCGCGTTCATTATAGTTGCCGGCATGATTCTCGACACCCTGAACGATCTTCCGCCGACCGGTCAGGTGAGCCTGCCGCCAAATGCCAGATTCGAAGCCGAATGTTCAGACTGCCACCAAATTTATCATCCCAGCCTGCTACCGGCAAAGTCATGGCAGGGGCTTATGGCCAATCTCGATAACCATTTTGGCGAAGACGCCTCCCTTGGTGCCGCCGCGATCCGCGAGATAACATCGTATCTGGTCGCTAACGCCGCCGAAAAATGGGACACCGAGGCATCACAGCGGCTGCGTACGGTATCCAAAAAGAACCCCTGGCAGATCACCGCTACCCCATATTGGGTGCAAAAACACAGCAAGATAGATAAATCGGTTTTCGCCCGCAAGAAAGTCGGCAGCAAAAGCCGCTGCAACTCTTGCCACGAGGGGATAAAGAACGGGCGTTTCATGGATCGCAAAATACGCATACCAAAGGAATAGCCCCTCTACCAAGGGAGAAAGAGTTGCCTGTAAAAGAACATCCCGCCCCACAGATAAGCGCCGACGAGGCGGAAATAATCGTCGGCAAGCTTAGGCGGGCTCAAATCATGCACCGTGTCTGGCTAAAACCATTCCAGGCGATGCTGGTCTGCCGTTCCAGACCTGCCCCGATATATCTGAAGAAAAACAGTCATCTCAAAACCCCGTTCGGGCGCTGGCACAGCAATGAGACCAACAAATTTATAGTCGGCCACCCCCTGTTTGCCGAAATCGGCAAGCATAATCAGAAAATGAACCGGAACGCGCGAAAGCTGGCGAAGGCATGCGGGCGGGGGAACCCGATCACATTGGCCCAATACTCCGTATTCGTAGAAAGCGTAGACCGCCTAAAGCTGAGCCTGCGTAAACTGGTAAAAGAGGTAGAGGAGTTCCGGCTATATATCGACCCGCTGACCGGAGCAGCCAACAGATTCATCATGACGCAACGGCTGGAACATGAACGCCAAAGGGTAAAACGTACCGGTCAGCCTTGCTCTATCGGGATGATGGACCTGGATAAATTCAAGGGTATCAATGATCTGCACGGACATCGCGGCGGCGACCAGGTCCTGCGCGAGGTGGCGGCCTATCTGCTTGTGCGTCTGCGCCGCTATGACCAGTTTTTCCGATATGGCGGTGAAGAATTTGTCATCATGTTACCCAACACAACTCCCAGTCAGGCGAAAATGGTGCTTGACCGTATTAGGCGCGGGCTTCGCCGCCAGAAAATCAATATTCACGATGGAACCGGGATTTCCGTAAGTGCCTCGTTCGGTGTCGCCCCGCTGGAACCCAACCATCTGGCCAAGTTTGCCATCAATAATGCCGACAAGGCAATGTACGAGGCTAAAAAAGCCGGACGAAACAGAACCCACATATGGACAGATCAGGTCCCGGACAAAGCCTGACGCCGCCCGACCGCTACTTGCCTGGTCCAGCCTTTAACTTGTCGTCCTTGCCCTTTCCGGCATTGACCAGGCTCTCGACCCGCTTTCTTGCCTGCGCCGCCTTTTCTGTCTTGCCCAAAACCTTGTAGGCACGGGCCAGTTTGCGCCAACCATCGATGTTATTGGGGTTTTTCTCCATCTGCGCGGCCAACCGCTCGACCATCGACGATATTATCGCCTCACGATCCTTTAATGACATCTTGTTGATCGCATCGACCTCGGCCCGGCTTGGTCTCCTGGTTGCTAAACTTTTTGCCATTACGGATGGATTGGCCTTGCTTTTTGCAAGTCCTAACGCTGCCGCCGATGGTTTTAGCTTGGTCGAATCGAGGCCAATGTCCTTGGCGGCAGTAGCAATTACCTTTTCCACAGATGCCCGCCAGGGCGCATCCTTGGGCGCAACCGCCAAAAGATCGACCCAATCCTGTACCGCGCTTCCGACATCACCTCGCTGTGCCTTGGCCAAACCAAGGTAATAGCGGGCCCGGAAGTCCCGCGGAGCGGCCTTCAAAACACCGGTAAAAACCTGCTCGGCCTTGAAGGTCACCACACGGTCGGCGGCAAGTACCAGCGCCTCGCCGTAGTTCGAGCCAATGTCAACCCGATCAGGGGCAAGTTTCAGCGCCTGTTCATAGGCACCGACCGCCTTGGCGTTAAGCCCCAATGAAGAATATGACCGCCCAAGCAACAACCAGCCATTAATATTGTCGGGGGTCTTTTTCATATGCGCCGTCAGATTATCCAGCAATTTGCGGTCGCGATCACTAATCACCGGTTCCTTGGTCGGCACATGCCTCTCGGCGAAGGGAACACTGGGCAACCCCGGCACCCCAAGGTAAAAATAAAGTGAAAAAGCTCCCAGTGGTAAAAGCACCACGATTGCCGCGATCAAGGCGCGACGCTGAAACGGCGATGAAACGGTGGGCGAGGAAGTATCGGCATCCTGCGGCGAGGCGTCCAGCATCCGCCGCTTTATTTCGGTTCTCGCTGCCTCGGCCTGATCCTGGTTAAGCAGGTTTCTCTCCAGATCCTTTTCAACTTCCTTCAACTGGTCACGGTAGATGGCTATATCGTAATTGCCGCGCCCCGGCACGGATGCCTCAGAACGACGGCGAAACAGGGGAAACAGGACAAGCCCCAGCACACAGAGCGATATCACCCCGGTTATAACAAAAAAGGTAATCACCGTTCATCATCCCCAATCAATTTCTCGAAGCGTTTTTTTTCTTCGTCCGTCAACCGCGAGCGGGCGGCATAGACAACGTCATCCTCGACCACTTTGGAGCCGGTCCGCCGGAAAAATAAAATAACCGCCAAGAACCCCAATACGGCAATAAACAAGGGGCCAATCCACAAAACCATGGTGGACGCCTTGAACGGCGGCTTTAGCAGTACAAAGTCCCCATAACGCGAGACTATGTAGCTGACGACCTGATCGTTGGTGTCACCGGCGACCAGACGTTCGCGCACCAGCAGGCGCAGGTCGCGGGCCAGATCGGCATTTGAATCGTCAATCGACTGGTTCTGACAAACCAGACAGCGAAGTCCCTTGGAAATATCGCGGGCCCTGGACTCAAGCACAGGGTCGGCAAGAACCTCGTTGGGATTGACCGCCAGCGCCGGAAACGCGGCATCAATCAACACCAATGACAAGGCAAGGATCAAAACCCTCATTGTTTGCGTAGTTCCTTAATCAGCGGCCACAGGGTCTGGTCCCATACCTTATCGGTTATGACCCCGACATGCTTGTAGCGGATGACCCCTTTGGCATCTATCAGAAAGGTCTCTGGCGCGCCGTATACCCCGAACGCGATCGCCGCCTTTGAATTGGGATCATCCCCGACAAGGGTGTAAGGATTACCCCGCGTGGCAAGCCACTTGGGACCATCGTCACGATTTTTCTCGCGCCAGTCGATACCGTAAAGAGGAACCAATCCCTTTTTCTTTATCTTCATCAGAAAAGGGTGTTCCAGCTTGCACGCTATACACCACGAACCAAAAATATTAACCAGCGAAACATGGCCCAGAAGATCCGCCTTCTTCAGCCCCCGGTCGCTGCCCTTTATCGGTGGAAGATCAATGTCCGGGGCAGGCTCGTTGATCAGTACCGATTTCAACTCGCGCGGGTCCTTGGTCAGTCCGACGGCAAAATATGCCCCAATCACGAAAAACACCAACAACGGCAACAGGTAGATAAGCTTTTTCATAATTTTCAGGCCCCCTACGTCACGGCCGGGGACATACGCTGTCGGCTCTTTGGTGCGCCGACCCGATAGCGCCGGTCGGTCAGACTGACGATACCGCCGACGACCATCATCAAGCCTCCAACCCACATCCAGGCGATCAGCGGATTAAAATAAATCCTTGTAACATAGCCGCCCTTGTCACCTTGCTGATCACCTATAACCACATACAGGTCACCGAAAAATGTGGTGTATATGGCGGCCTCGGTGGTCGGTATCTTGCGCACGTTGTAAAGCCGCTTTTCCGGGCGCAGGACGGTTACCTGCCTGCCGTCCCGGCTGACCGTAAATTTACCCATTGTCGATGTGTAATTGGGGCCTTCCACCTGACGCACGTCATTCAGCACATAATCGAAGCCGCCGACATTGATTTTATCGCCGGGTTTCATCACCTGAATGCTTTCCACCTTCCAACTGGAAGCACCGGTTATCCCGGCAATAACCACGGCCAGACCCAAATGGGTCAGGGTCATGCCGATAGAAGAGCGCGGCAAACGCCGCAAACGGCTAATGCTTTCAGAGATCGAAGAACGGAACAATTTGATTTTCCCCGAAAACTCAATCAGCGAACCCGCCGCCAGCCAGGTTGCCATACCAATCCCGAAAGGACCGATTATCGGC
>CAZEFJ010000108.1:0-8032 GCA_964511465.1 uncultured Hyphomicrobiales bacterium | reverse complement strand
GCGATATCGGCAAGACGCTGGCGCAGACGCTTGTTGGTGGCAATGAAATCAAGATCGCGCGATCCCCAGTCATGAAGCATGGCTTGTTTGGTCGACATCGACGTAGTCAGCGGGCCGGGGGTCAAAAGACAGGGATCGTTCATGGTGTTTGCCCCAGGATGAAGCCCTTGAACCTTCGCGCCACTTCGGCCGGGCCGATCGTCGGTCGGCCGAGGGCGGATATGGAGCCGGGTTTCATCTTCACATGGATCATATGCGGCCCGGGATTTTCCAGGGCCCGGACAAACGCGACTTCAAGGCCTTCAAGGTCGTCGGCCAGGACACCGCTTTGATAGCCGCAAGCCAGGGCTATACGGGCAAAATCGACCCCGGACGATACCGTCGCCTGCCCGCCGGTGGAATCGTGAACCCCGTTATCAAGGATCATATGGACAAGATTGCCCGGTGCCCGGGCACCAATTGTCGCCATATTGCCCATTTTCATCAGCGCCGCCCCGTCCCCGTCCAGGACCACGACCGGCCTTGGCGTACTCAGCGCCAGGCCAAGCCCCATGGCACTGGCCCCGCCCATTGATCCGACCTGATACAAATGCTGCTGACGATCCGACAGGCTAAACAGTTCGCGACCGCATTTGCCGGTAGTGGCGATAATCGCGGCGGCGTCGGGAACGACTGCCAATATCCGTTCCAGTACCTCGATACGCTTTGGCAGAACCCCTCCACGGCTAAGATCTTCAAATTTTCCCGGCGACGGCCGGTCCGGCGTGGTTTGTTTCAGGGTTTCGCCTGTCACCGAGCCCTTTTCCATGATCAAGGCGAACGGCAGGCCTGTTTCATCCATAACCGTGCGGGCCTGATCGAGAGCCGGTGCAATATCATCTTTTTGCCTGGGAAATAACTGGTGGCGGACATTTACCTCGGCCAGCAGTTCGGCGGTTATCCGTCCCATCAACTCGTGCTGGGGTTCATCCATGTTGCCGGGCTGACCGCGCCAGGTAACCACAATAAGTGTCGGAATCCGAAACGGCCAGTTTAGCGAAGTAATCGGGTTTATGGTGTTTCCAAGCCCCGAATTCTGGCACATCACCATGGTCTCGCGGCCCCCCAGCCAGGCCCCGGCGGCAATAGCCATGGCCTCGCCTTCGCTGGTCGCACCGACATAGTCGCTGTCATCGTCGCTGATAACACGGTTAATCAGGGGACTAAGCAGCGAACAGGGAACCCCGGTAAAAAAATTAATTTTGCGGTACCGGGCCTGCTCGAGGAAATCGGCGGCATTTATCATCGTCACCCCTAAAGGAAATTGCGGGCGTCGGCCAGGTCAAAGGCATCGTTTACGTCAAGCCAGTGACCAGACACGTAAATTACCTGCGGTCTTGCCCCCTTCGCTATCAGACGGTTGAAAAGGTCGGGCATATTCGCCCCGGCAAGGCTTTCATCTTCTTTCATCGCGGCTATTTCCCGGGCAACCATGGCCGATCCATCGGGGCTGAGTTTAGCTATGCCGACCCACTCCCCATGCGCCTCACCGGCAATAACGCCGTTACCCATGCGCTCCAGTATTGCCGGTCGTTCGTCAAGAACGTCGTCGGAAAACGGCAGGCTGCATATAGCCAGATCGGCCCCGCTTTTATTAGAATTCTTGGCGTCTATCACGACCGCGATGTCGGCGGTCGAACGGAGCAGGCGATCAAGAATATAACTACGGAAAAGAATGTCGCCGTAGGAAATCAGACAATCGCCTTCAAGCCGTTCCCCGGCACAGGCCAGCGAAGCAATTTCGCCGGTCGTCTGATAGGCGTCATTTACCACCTTGTCGATGCCGGAAATATCTATCGCCCGGTGCTTGTATCCGCCGACGACGGTAATTTTGCCGACACCGGAATCCCTGAGCGATCCGGTCAGACGCCTGAGCAGCGGTTTGCCGCGCACATCAAGCATACATTTCGGACGATCCCTGGTAAGTTCCGCCAACTGAGAGCCGCGTGAGGCGGCGAGCAGTATGGCCCGGGTCTTGCCGCCTTTTAGCGGCAGGTAGCGTTTTTCCGCCTCTGCCAGTTCGGTATCTCCGGCAATCGAAAAAACATCGGTCAGGCTTGCCACCCGTCCCTCGATACCGGTCAGGCTCTGCTCTTCGAAAATCTCGCGGCTGACTTCGCGCATCGCCACCAGCGAGGCCCTTAAATTGTGGTTGGCCCAGATTATCAGGGAAATTTGCGCCCTGCGAAAGGCATCGGTCGGGGTATCGTAGTATTTGGTCGGAACTATCACCAGCGGTGAACGGTTGGCCCATTCCCCGGCAAATTCCAGCACCTCGTCGGCGGTCGGCCGTTTGGAATGAATCAGGATTGCGTCCGCCCCGGCCGCACGATATGCCTCGGCCCGCTTTAGCGCCTCGGCCATGCCCCGGCCCGCTATCAGCGCCTCAACCCTCGCTACCACCGAAAAATTATCGTCGGTCTGGCTATCCTTGCCGGCCTTGATCTTACCGGCGAATTCGTCGATGTCGGCAAGATCCTGGGTTCCGTCAATCAGCGAGTTGGTCTTGGGGAATTTTTTATCCTCGATACACACCGCGGCAACATTGCGCTGGCACAGTTTCAGCACCAGACGGCGAAAGTTGTTGAAGTCGCCATAACCGGTGTCGCCGTCCAGCATTATCGGAATTGAAGTCGCATCCGACATAAACTCAAGCACATCAAGCACCTGTGTCCACGAAGCCTCGTTACGGTCACGCACCCCCAGGGCCGTTGAAATCGACAGACCGGAACCCCAGATCGCATCGAAACCGGCTTCTTCCACAACCTTTGCCGACAACCCGTTGTGAGCCTCCATGCAGAACGATGTCTGCTTGGAATTCAGCAAGGTACGAAACCGGGCCATCTTGGAAGATTTCATTTTAAATCCGGCTTTCGTTTGTCATGCTTCGTCGGCCCGGACTACCTCGCCGTGGCGGGCGCAGGATGATTCCGCCAGCTCGACAAACAACCCGGTCAGGCTTTCAGGCGGCTTGACCGTCGTCGGGTCTTCGCCGGGAAATGCCTTTCTTCGCATCGCGGTGCGGGTCGCGCCGGGATCAATCAGGTTAACCCGAAGGTTGGTCTTTGAGACTTCACCGGCATAGGTAAGGACCATCGATTCCAGCCCCGCCTTGCTTACCGCGTAGGCTCCCCAGTAAGGCACATTTGCGTGTGCCGCCCCCGAGGTGACGAAGATCGCGCGCCCGGCATCCGAAATTTTCAACAAGGGATCAAAACTTCGGATCAGCCGCCAGTTGGCGGTCAGGTTCAGGGCGATGACGCTATCCCACACCTTGGGATCAATATGTCCCATTGGGCCTAGAACCCCCAATGTAGCGGCATTGCCGACAAGAATATCGAGGCGCTTGAAACGCTCAAACACGGCGTCCCCTATCCGGTCTATCATTTCAAAATCGGTTAGGTCGGCGGGAACCAGGGTCGGCTGATTTCCCATAGCCCGTAATTCGTCGTCCATTTCCTCCAGCGCCCCCTGGGTGCTGGCGACCAGAACAAGCTGTGCACCCTCTTCGGCAAAGCGTTTGGCGACAGCCCGTCCAATTCCTCTTGAGGCACCTGTGACAAGGGCGATACGGCCTTTCAAACGTCCTTCCTGTTCTTGTTTCATCTAGCTAATCCTGTTCGGACAGAAGCGAAAGCTGCTGGGGGACCGGGCCTTCTTCCTGGTCGGTCAGCCGGATCGGATAATCGCGGGTAAAGCAGGCATCACAATACTGGGGACTGTCGGCATTACGCCCGGCCCCGCCGACGGCCCGGTAAAGTCCATCGAAGGAAATAAATCTCAGACTGTCAACGCCTATTCGCCGCCCCATATCGGCAACATCCAGTTTGGATGCCATGAGTTCCTCGCGCTTGGGAGTATCGATACCGTAAAAACACGGATCGGTTATTGGCGGGCTGGAAATACACATATGAATTTCGCTTGCCCCGGCCTCGCGAATCATTTCAACGATTTTCGTCGAAGTGGTACCCCGAACTATCGAATCATCAACCAGAAACACCCTCTTTCCCTTGATGCAGGCGGCGTTGGCGTTATGTTTTAGGCGCACCCCAAGATGGCGAATACGGTCCGACGGCTCGATGAAGGTACGCCCGACATAGTGGTTGCGGATGATCCCAAGCTCGAAAGGCACATTCGCCTCTTCGGAAAAGCCAAGCGCCGCAGGAACCCCGGAATCCGGTACCGGGACCACCAGATCGGCCTCTATTTCACACTCGCGGGCCAGCTCGGCGCCTATGCGCTTGCGTATTTCGTAGACATTTTTACCCTCTACGATGCTGTCCGGGCGGGCAAAATAAATATACTCGAAAATACAGAACCGCGGGGCGGTCTCGACAAAAGGCTTGATGCTGCGCAGCCCGTCCCCGTCGATGATGACTATTTCGCCCGGCTCGACATCGCGCAGTCGTTTGGCCCCTATGATATCCAGCGCACAGGTTTCCGAGGCAAGTATATAGGCATCGTCAATCTTGCCGATAACCAGCGGGCGCACCCCTCTTGGGTCGCGGGCGCCAAGCAGCATTTTATGAGTCATCGCAACCAGCGAATAGGCTCCCTCGGTCTGCCGCAGCGCACTGATAAGACGATCAACCACACCGGCCGCCCGGCTGGTCGCCATCAAGTGGATTATGGTTTCGGTGTCCGAGGTGGACTGGAAAATAGAACCTTTTTCAACGAGTTGGCGGCGAGTCTTGTAAGCGTTGGTCAGATTGCCATTGTGGGCTATCGCTATACCGCCGAACTTAAGATCGGCAAACAGCGGCTGGATATTGCGAAGCACCTTTTCACCGGTCGTCGAATAACGGACATGGCCGATCGCCATGCTGCCGGACAGACGACTGATTACATCTTCGGAATTGAAGTTATCACCGATCAGGCCATGCTCTCGATGGCTGCGGAAGTGTTCCCCGTTGAAAGATACTATGCCCGCCGCTTCCTGGCCGCGATGCTGAAGGGCATGCAGCCCCAGCGCCGTATGTGCGGCGGCGTCGGCATAGTCGAAGATGCCAAAAACTCCGCATTCTTCACGCAGGCGACGATCTTTGTTCATGACCATTTTATTGAATGCTTTCGATGGCTTTGTCGAGGCCTTTGCGAATTGTTTTTTTATAACCCTCAAGAGGCTTGATCGTCGGGTTCATCGGAGTTTTGGTTAACATATCACGGAGTGTCTTTTCGGCTTCACCGCCTATTTTCCCTGCCTTGGTTGAGATCGTGTTATCGGGAACCATCGAGATAAGTATATCCGCCCCGGCCTTGACCAACGGCAGGGACTTGGCGGCAAGCAGCCATTTCGGTTTTCCTCCTTTTTTCCTTGCCTCCTGGGTCTCGCCAAGCTGCGGGTTCCGGCTACCCGCCTGGGCCGACGGCCCGTATATCCAGTCCAGCGCAATATAGATAAGACAGATAACAACGGCCCCGCGGAGCAATCCGAAAAGAAAGCCCAGCGCCCGGTCGAGCGCGTTCAGCGCGCTTGCCTTAACCGAGCTGGATATGGCCTTGCTCAATAATGACAGGACCACCATGGCAAAAATAAAAATAACCGATCCGGCGGCGATATCGGCGACCGTATCGACCGGTATCAAATTCCTCGCGTATGGTCTGAGATATGGGAAACCATAGATCGAGGCAAAGCCGGCACCGATCCACCCGGCAACGGAAAGAACTTCGTGAACGAAGCCCCGGGCAAAAGCAAGAATCGCCGATACGACAAGCACGGCGAATACAATAAGGTCGGCAATGTTTATCGGCAGACTATTCATGATCGGCGCACAGCCTGCCCGCCGCCCCCGGTTCGGCGGGTATTCTGGAGCCGGGCGAAAATATCTGAAACATGGGAAATTTCCTGAATGTCCATTCTTTCGTTCTTTACGCCAGTTCCCTTGTTTGCCCCCGCGCCCTTTTCTGCGCCCACGCCCCGACGACTGGAAGGGATAACCGCACCGGTGAAGCCCAGTTTCTCAGCCTCTTTTATCCTTGCATCGGCATGAGTAACAGCCCGAATCTCTCCCGACAATCCGATCTCGCCAAAAAAGATGGTGTCGGAGGGAACCGGAACCCCCTTTGCCGCCGAGACCAGCGCCGCCGCCACCGCCAGATCGGCGGCCGGTTCGCCTATTTTAAGCCCCCCGGCAACGTTGAGGTATATGTCACTTCCGCCAAGCGCAAGCCCGGCCCGTGTTTCCAGCACCGCCAGGACCATTGCCAGACGAGCCGTATCCCAGCCGACGACGGCCCGGCGCGGGGTGGAATAGGCGGTTGCCGAGACCAGAGCCTGAATTTCGACCAGCAACGGTCTGGTTCCCTCAACCCCGGCAAAGACCGAGGACCCGCTTATATCACCGTCATTATCACCAAGAAAAACGGCGGACGGGTTGGAAACTTCATGCAACCCGGAATCGGTCATCTCGAAAACGCCTATCTCGTCGGTCGGGCCAAAGCGGTTCTTGACCGAGCGGAGGATTCGGAACTGGTGGCCGCGTTCGCCTTCGAAATAAAGTACCGTATCCACCATATGTTCGAGAATCCTGGGGCCGGCGATCTGCCCGTCTTTGGTGACATGCCCCACCAGCAGCAGGCAAAATCCCCGTCGCTTGGCCAGGCGAATCAACTCCTGGGCCGATGTTCTGACCTGGGAAACCGTTCCCGGTGCTGATTCCATGGAATCCATATACATGGTTTGAATCGAATCTATAACCACTACCTTGGCTCCATCGGGGTCATCCAGGGTGGCCACTATATCCCTTACCGAGGTCGCCACGGCAAGCCGCGCCGGGGCCTTGTCAAGACCAAGCCGGGACGCCCGCAGACGTAGTTGGTCGATCGATTCCTCGCCCGAGATATAGGCGCATTTGGAACCCTCCGAAAGCGCCGCAATAACCTGAAGAAGAAGCGTCGATTTGCCGATCCCGGGGTCCCCGCCGACCAACAGGGCCGAACCTCCAACCAATCCGCCGCCGCAAACACGATCAAACTCGCCGATCCCGGTAATCCGCCTCGGGGTTTCGGTGCTCTCCCCTCTTAGTCCGACAAATGGAATACGGTTGCCCCGTTTGCTGCCAAGACCCTTGGGTGGAGATTCCAGCGGGATGTCCTTGATAAGGCTGTTCCAGGCTCCGCAATCGTCGCAACGACCGTTCCACTTTGCATGCTCGGCGCCGCAGTCCTGACAGACATATCTGGTGCTGTTGCGGGCCAGTTTACAGGACCCCTTCCGTCATGCTCAAGCTCTTACCGCCATCCGGATAGGTCCCTCGGCGCGGCCGTTAATGAATTGGTCGACGAACTCGTTACCAGAATTGTCGATGTCGCTGGTGGGACCGGCCCAAATGATCTTGCCATTATAAAGCATGGCAATGCGATGCGAGATTTTGCGGGCGCTGGCCATGTCGTGAGTTATGGAAAGCGCCGTCGCCCCGATTTCACTGTTGATTTTGACTATCAGGTCGTTGATTACATCAGCCATGATCGGGTCCAGTCCGGTGGTCGGCTCATCGAAAAATATGACCTCTGGATCGGCGGCTATAGCCCTCGCCAGCCCGACTCTTTTTTGCATTCCACCGGAAAGTTCGGCCGGGAAAAGATCGCCGACGTCCGCCCCCATGCCAACCATCGCCAACTTTGATACGGCAATTTCCCTGGCCTCGGCGCGGTTTACTTTTTTCTGGGCGAGCAGCCCGAAGCAAACATTTTCCCATACCGGCAGGCTGTCGAACAGGGCCGCCCCCTGAAACAGCATGCCGAACTTGTTGTTGATCACCTCGCGCCGCTTGGCGGAAATGCCGATAACTTCCTCGCCATCGACCTCGACCGAACCCTGGTCGGGATGCAGCAGGCCAAGGATATTTTTCAGCATCACCGATTTGCCGGTACCGGAACCGCCGATTACTACCACCGATTCACCGACCCCGACATCAAGATCAAGGCCATTCAAGACCACCTTGCTGCCAAATGACTTGTGCAGATTGCGCATTTTTATTTTTGCTTGGGTGGT
>CAZEFJ010000107.1:6875-8055 GCA_964511465.1 uncultured Hyphomicrobiales bacterium | reverse complement strand
GCTGGACGAGGTTCTTGTACGGGCACCGAAAAGGACCGATCTGGCGGCGGCATATCTGATGTGGCTGGTCAACACCGGGCGGAACGAAGAGGCGACCACCCTGGCGGCGCGAATCCACGAACGCAACCTGAACGATCCGGTGGGATTGTGGTTTTACGGAATTGCGCTAATCGCCGATGGACCCCGGGCCAGCGAAGGACTGGCGATGATGCGGCAGGGTATCAAAGCCGGAATAGAGCGGATACTGCCGCTGGACGATGCGTTGAAAAAGCAGATAATGCCATAATGCCACGGTCAGATTTCATGGATGCGTAGAACCCCTGACCGTTCTCGAAGCACTGTTGCCGATTTGTCGCCGATAACCTATAATTATAAGTGGTTAGGGGGAAATTGTGAAAAAAGAATACTTGGAACTGACCCGGCTTATCGAGCGTCTGCATCGACGTTTTCTTGATGTCATAAGGGCCGAGTTGACCCGTATGGGAATCAAGGACATCAATGCGGTTCAGGCGTTGCTTCTGGCCAATATAGGCGAGGAAGAGATCATTATACGCGACTTGATAGACCGAGGATATTATCAAGGTTCCAACGTTTCCTACAACATCAAGAAACTTACCGAAATGGGCTATCTTGACCAGCGGAGGTCCGACCACGATAAACGTTCCGTGTCAATCAGCCTGACCGAAAAGGCCGTCGGCGTGGTTACTAAAATCCGCAAATTGGAGGAACATAACGCAGCTGAACTGAGCACTCGCGATATCAGCGCCGAGACAATAGATAATGTCTGTGACAAGCTGAGGCGACTGGAGCGAGTTTGGTCAGATTGCATTCACTACGGGAAAACCTGATTTTCCGTCAATTCCTGTCAATGCCTCGGCGATGGATGGCGCTGCTAGTGCCTTGAATTCGTCACTGTCTAGTGCCTGAGCCGCGGCCCGCTCGCCTTCTTCTGCCCCATGTCCGGTAAGCACGTGCGTTCCGCCGCAAAGTCCGGCTTTTTTTCCCGCTTCCAGGTCACTCGCCCGGTCGCCTACGATCCACGAATTTCCGAGTCTCAGTCCCATTATTTTTTCAGCGCGTAAAATCATTCCAGGATTCGGCTTGCGGGCCGGATGGTCAGGGTGGTTATAGGGAGGCTTTCCCTCGGCGTGGAAAGGGCAGGCGAAGACGCCATCGACAT
>CAZEFJ010000107.1:0-6775 GCA_964511465.1 uncultured Hyphomicrobiales bacterium | reverse complement strand
CGGTTTTGGTGTAATTGCTCAGATTCTGCACCCAAATTCCGGATGCATCTATTGCTGCTCCATCGGGTAGTTTCTGGTTTGGCAATATGCTATGACCCTTTTCCGTGAGACCTTATTCGTTCGTATCATAGCGCGTCTGCATAGTGAATAGAATCCCCGGCCATGAGTTCATTCGATCATATCCGCAACTTCGCGATCATCGCCCATATTGACCACGGCAAGTCAACTCTTGCCGATCGCCTGATCCAGACTTGTGGCGGTCTCGCCGAGCGCGAGATGAAGGAACAAGTGCTCGATTCCATGGATATCGAGCGTGAGCGGGGGATAACCATAAAGGCCCAGACCGTGCGCCTGAATTATCAGGCGGAAAACGGAAAAACATACCAGCTAAATCTGCTTGATACCCCTGGTCACGTAGATTTTTCCTACGAGGTCAGCCGCTCACTGGCGGCCTGCGAGGGATCGTTGCTGGTGGTCGACGCGAGCCAGGGAGTAGAGGCTCAGACCCTGGCCAATGTCTATCTGGCGATGGACAATGACCATGAGGTGGTGCCGGTCCTCAACAAGATCGACCTGCCGGCGGCGGAACCTGATCGGGTAAAGCGGCAAATTGAGGATGTAATCGGCATAGATGCCTCCGAAGCCCTGGAAATATCGGCCAAGACGGGTGTCGGCGTGACCGACGTTCTGGAGGCACTGGTGCATCGCCTGCCACCGCCGGAAGGGGATATAGATGCCCCTCTTAAGGCGTTGCTGGTGGACAGCTGGTATGACTCTTATCTGGGTGTGATGATCTTGGTGCGAGTTCGCGACGGGATTCTGAAAAAAGGCATGAAGATAAGAATGATGGCCTCAGACGCTACCTATCAGGTGGAGCAGGTCGGCTACTTCACGCCTAATCAAAACAAGGTGGATCACCTGGGGCCCGGCGAGATAGGATACATCACAGCGGCAATAAAGACCGTGGCCGACACCCAGGTAGGCGATACCATAACCGATGACAAACGCCCCGCGAGCGAGGCCATGGAGGGCTTCAAGCCGTCGGTTCCGGTTGTCTTCTGCGGCCTTTTTCCGATCGATTCCGGGGACTACGAAGATCTGCGCGATTCGCTTGGAAAATTGCACCTTAACGATGCCAGCTTTCATTTCGAGGCAGAGAGTTCGGC
Source organism: uncultured Hyphomicrobiales bacterium (assembly GCA_964511465.1). GTDB lineage: Bacteria > Pseudomonadota > Alphaproteobacteria > Rhodospirillales > 2-02-FULL-58-16 > JAZFTA01. Next base: position 5,609 of record CAZEFJ010000107.1, on the reverse strand, counting down.
TGCTCTGGGGGTTGGTTTTCGCTGTGGATTTTTGGGTCTGCTGCATCTTGAGATAGTTCAGGAGCGCCTGGAACGAGAGTTTAATCTGGATCTTATCACCACCTCGCCGAGTGTCGTTTACAGGCTTCATCTCAACAATGGCTCGATGGTGGAATTGCATAACCCTGTCGATATGCCGGATCCGGTGAAGATAGATTTTATCGAGGAGCCATGGATCAAGGCGACGATCATGGTTCCCGACGAATACCTCGGTCCGATTCTGCAATTATGCACCGAGCGTCGCGGCGAGCAGGTTGACCTGACCTATGTCGGGGGGCGGGCGATGCTTGTCTACCGGCTGCCTCTTAACGAGGTGGTGATTGATTTCTATGACCGCCTGAAATCGGTATCACGGGGTTATGCCAGCTTTGACTACGAAATGGATGGCTATCGCATGTCCGATCTGGTCAGGGTTTCTATCCTGGTCAATTCAGATTTGGTGGACGCCTTGTCGTTCATTGTTCATGCGGGGCACGCCGAGGCCCGGGGACGTCAGATATGCGAGCGGCTGAAAGACCTTATACCGCGCCAGTTGTTCAAGATCGCGGTCCAGGCGGCAATCGGCGGGCGGATTATCGCCAGGGCGACGGTCAACGCAATGCGCAAGGACGTTACCGCCAAATGCTATGGCGGCGATGTCTCGCGAAAGCGCAAGCTTCTCGACAAGCAGAAGAAGGGGAAAAAGAAGATGCGGCAGTTCGGGCAGGTGGAAATCCCCCAGTCGGCATTCCTCAGTGCCCTTAAAACCGGGGATGATTAGGCTCAGAACCGATCATTTTGGAATACCTGTTTCGTCATAATCAGGGCTTGACCAGTCGTCGGCGAACTCGTCCGGAGATTGCAGTGTTGTGATCCCGGCGGAGTCTATCATCCCGTCTCCGTCTTCGTCTCTCAGGCGCCCCATTTGGGGTACGTCATCTTCATATCCTTCGTCTTTCGCCGCTTCGGCAAGCAGATCATAAAGATATAGGGAATCTTCATCGAATTCGTCGCTCTCGTCACGGTTTGGGTTGCATTTCCAGACCAGCACCATACCCGGCCCACCAAGCAGCAACCAGGCCGGAAGCCCGAGCAGACCGGTAATTGCCGGATCCCACAACCAGTACGCAATATACTTTCTGACCATGAACTTTGCCATCAGCAGGCTTTCCGGGTTCAGTTCACGCCACAGATCGCGGGCCGAGATGAACCAGCTGCGCTCGCTTACCGTCCTGCTTATAATCGCCTCGGATACACCGGCAATAAAGGCACTCGCCAACAACCCTATGCCGATAATAAAAAAAGTCCGCATCAGGGCGTGTTTCAAGGTGTTTCCCGAGGCTGAATTAATTGATTCGGGATTATCCAGGCTTTCATCCGCCAGCAATTTTTCGATGGCGTCTTTCGTTTCCACGTCACCGTGCGTTTCGTCGGGCTTTTCAGGTTCTTTCAAGATGTACTCTAGACAGCCATTGCAGGGACAGAGGAAGCTGGACTATATATCAAGTATACAGTTTGAATGGAAATTTGGGAAACATGCTCTAATGAGCCAATCGCAACGGATAACACCGCCGTTGTCGCCGGTCCTGCTTGCAGGTTTTGCGATTAGGCCGCTGCCTTTGGCGTTGTTACAGCCTGTGTTTAACATGGCTATGGACCTGATCCATAACCGTTATCCAGATGTTTTTGATCGCCTTTCGGTGCTTGATCGCCCGGTGTTCAGGATTGATCCGGTAGACCTGCCTTTTGACCTTATTCTTGTTCCCGACATTAATGATCCAGAACTTACGGCCGTCCCGGTTGACAGCGATAAGGAGGCAACGGCGGTTATTCGCGGTCCGTTGCTGCGTCTTATTGAGCTTCTTGAAGGGCGCATAGACGGCGATGCGATGTTTTTTTCCCGCGATCTGGTGATCGAAGGTGATACCGAGGCGGTGGTGGCGTTGCGTAATGCCGTAGATGGGGCAGAAATAGACATAGTAGGCGATATTCTGTCGCGCCTGGGACCGTTTGCATCCCCAGCCCGTATGGCGGCAAGCGTGGCGGGTAGCATATTTTCGTGCGCCGCCAGTGACCTGGAAAAATTACGCACCGCCGTAATTGCTCCGTCAATGCGTCGCAACGACATCCAGGCAGCGGAACTGCGTGAACTGGAAAAGAAAGTCGACAGTCTTGCGTCAAGGCGCAGACCAAAGAATGCCGATAAGGCATAACGTCACTAGTGGATAAAGTCTTACAATGACCAAAGTACTGGAACTGGTATGTCCGGCGGGAACTCCGGCGGCCCTGCGCGCCGCTGTCGATGCCGGTGCCGACAGTGTATATTTGGGATTTAGAGACGAAACCAACGCCCGTAATTTTCCCGGCCTCAATTTTAGTCGCGACGAACTTGCCGACGGTGTTGCCTATGCTCATGAACGCTCGGCTCGTGTTTTGGTGGCGATAAACACCTTCCCCCGCGCCGGTGATAGTTCGCCCTGGCACAAGGCTGTCGATACGGCGGCGGATTTGGCTGTTGATGCGGTTATCCTTGCCGATATTGGACTTATCGATTATGCGGCCGGCAACCACCCTCGTTTGCGCCGCCATCTTTCCGTGCAGGCTGCGGCCTCAAGCCCCGATGCAATTAACTTTTATGCAAAATCATTCGGTATCCGGCGGGTGGTTCTGCCTCGGGTTCTTACGGTTGACGAAATCGCGGCACTTAATAAAAAAATAGATATTGAAACCGAAATATTCGCCTTTGGCGGCTTGTGTGTAATGGCGGAAGGGCGATGTGCGTTGTCGTCGTATGTCACCGGCATATCACCGAACAAGGACGGGGTCTGTTCACCGGCCAGCCATGTCCGTTATGTGGATACGGACGGAAAACTTGTTTCCAAACTTGGTGATTACACCATCAACGCCTTTGCCGATGGTGAAACAGCCGGATATCCGACCCTTTGCAAAGGCCGTTTCGCGGCGCATGGGAGCAAAGGCTATCTGTTTGAAGAGCCGACCAGCCTTAGCGTCGTAAATATTCTGCCGGAATTAATGGCCGCCGGGGTTACCGCACTGAAGATCGAAGGTCGTCAACGAGGTCGCGCATACATTGCCAAAGTGGTCTCGGCATTCCGCAGTGCCGTTGATGCGGCGGGCAAGGGAAGTCTCCCGCCTGATTGTGATTTGGAGGTGCTGAGCGAGGGACAGCGACAGACTACCGGAGTTTTTGAAAAGACATGGCGTTAATAAAATGGCGGTAAAGAAAAAACCCAAGCTGAGCCTGGGTCCTATTTGGTTCAACTGGCCGCCTGAAAAATGGCGTGATTTTTATTTTCGTATTGCCGACGAAGCTCCGGTTGACAGCGTTTGTGTCGGCGAGGTCGTATGTTCCAAGCGCGCTCCCTTTTTCGAGCCTCATTTGGCCGAGGTGGTGGAGCGTCTTGAGAAAGGCGGCAAGGAGGTGGTGCTGTCGACTCTTGCGCTGATCATGACCGAGCGCGAGATGGCTTTGGTGCGAGATACCGCCACCATTGATGATTACCTGGTAGAGGCCAACGATATAGCCGCCTGTGCGGTGATGAACGGTCGCCGCCATACCATCGGCCCGATGGTTAATGTCTATAACGAGGGAACCTTGAAATATCTTGCCGAGCACGGTGCGGTGCGAGTTTGCCTGCCGGCCGAGTTGCCCTCCACTTCGCTTGAAGTTCTTGCCCGGACGAATTTGACGGAGTTAGAGGTCCAGGCCTTTGGAAGACTGCCGCTGGCGATATCTGCGCGCTGTTACCATGCCCGTTCCCGCGGTCTCGCCAAGGACAGTTGCCAGTATGTGTGTGATGAAGATGCCGATGGAATGGATGTCGAAACTCTCGACAAGGCCCCGTTCCTGGCGGTCAACGGCACCCAGACCCTTTCTTTTGCCTATTGCAGCCTGCTCGGCGAACTCAGGACGCTGAGGCAGATGGGAATTAACCGTTTTCGCCTTTCCCCTCATGATATAGACATGAAGGCTGTTGCCGAAATATTCGTTGATGTGCTGGAAGGACGCAGCGAAGTCGCATCGGCTACCGAACGGCTTGCAAGTCTGGTCGACGGTGCCGATTTTTGTAACGGTTTTTTCCATAATCGTGAAGGCGATGCCTTTGTCGGTATTGATGATCAGTAGACCGTTCAGTGACAATGATAAAAATCCCGTTTCCTTAATCCCCAATCCGGGCTAGTTTCCCTTTCCCGCTAGCCGGAGGGATGGCCGAGAGGCTTAAGGCGCACGCTTGGAAAGCGTGTGTACGTTAACCCGTACCGTGGGTTCGAATCCCACTCCCTCCGCCAACTTTCTCTCTTGTTTTTGCCCATAAAATATTCATTATCACATTGTTTTATAAGATGTTTATGGCTTTCTATTGACCTTGATGAATCCCTGCCTTATGGTGTTTTTGGGTTACAAAACGGGTTACATTCAAGGCTGTTTGCCATGCAGTACGTACAGTGTCGTAACGGTAAATTCCAATATTATCGACGGGTTCCGACAGAGGTGTCTCATCTTGATCGGCGGCCCTTTGTTAAAATTTCGCTAAAAACCGATTCCGAGGTTATCGCAAGAAAGCGGGTGGTCCTGGTTAATCAGGCGACCGAGGAGTACTGGCATAACCTGTCCCTGCACGATCAGGGCGGGGCGCGGCAACGCTATGACTCAGCCGTCCGTCTGGCCCGTTCCTTTGGCTTCCCCTACCAACCCGTCGATAATATCGCCACCGGTGATCTTGGGGATCTGGTTTCCAGAGTTGAGGCCGTGGGCGGCAATGGGCCAAGGCCGGTTGTCGAATCCGTACTTGGCGGGGCCATTGCACCTGAGCTGACGATCAACTCGGCAATGGAAACATACTGGTCGCTGAGCGCCGATCTCAGCCTCGGCAAGAATGACGATCAGGCCCGGCGGTGGCGTAACCCCAGAATCAAGGCGATCAGGAATTTCATCGCGGTAATTGGCGGCGATAAACACCTTGATGCGCTTAGCCGCGAAGATGCGCTCGCCTTTCGTGACTGGTGGCTGGAACGCATCCGTGAATACGGGCTGACCGCCAATTCAGCCAACAAGGACATCGGTCATTTAAGTCAGATGGTGAAAACGGTCTCGGACGGCCTGCGGCTTGGCCTGGACAATCCTTTCGCCGGGCTTCGGATTGCCGGTTCACAGTCCGGCCAACGTCAGGCATTTGAGCCGGAATATGTCCAGCGGGTGCTTCTCGATCCGGGCCACCTTGCCGAACTGAATGCCGAGGCCCGTTACATCCTGTGGGCGATGGCCGATACCGGGGCCGGTATTAACGAACTAAGCGGTCTTTCTCCCGAAGATATTCGTCTTGATGCCGATGTATCCCATATACTTATTCGCAGCAATTCCCACCGCAGCCTCAAAACCAGCTACCGAGAGCGGGTTATACCCCTGGTCGGGGCATCCCTATATGCTTTCCAAAAATGCCCCGAAGGCTTTCCCCGCTATCGTGGACGCAATGTCCAGCTTAGCTCTGCAATCAACAAGTTCCTGCGCCAGAACGGACTTCTGCCGTCAAAGCATCACACCGCATATTCCCTGCGCCATACCTTTCAGG
>CAZEFJ010000106.1:0-8154 GCA_964511465.1 uncultured Hyphomicrobiales bacterium | reverse complement strand
TTTTGCAGTCATGACCAACAGGGTATCGGCCATCGACAAAGCCCCGTCGACCAGCGGTATATCATCACCCTTGTGCATGATATCGGAAACCTTTAGCAGGCGCAGACCAAGCCGCCCGCCCGGATGAAGTATATGAAAATCATCCTTTGAAAATCCCTTGCGCCCCAGCAGCGCCACGGCTATCGCGTCGCCAAGCGCCATCATCATCGTTGTCGAAGTAGTCGGGGCCAAACCCATGGGACATGCTTCGACGCAGTCCGGCAGTATCAGCGCAATATCGGCGGCCCGGGCGAGAGTGCTGTCGGCAACGCAGCTAATCGCAATCAGGGGAATTTCGAAACGCTTGGCATAGGCCACCAGATCGGCAAGTTCCGCCGTCTCCCCGGAACTGGAAAGGGCAAGCACTACATCGTTGGTGGTTATCATTCCGAGGTCGCCGTGGCTGGCCTCGCCAGGGTGGACAAACAGCGCCGGGGTGCCGGTTGAAGCCATGGTTGCGGCAACCTTGCGGGCCACATGCCCGCTTTTACCCATGCCGGTTACAACCACATGTCCGTTCATTTCAACAAGCAGGCCCAAGGCAGCGGTAAAACTGTCGTCAAGGCTGGAAGATAAAGACTGAAGCCCGTTTATCTCGAGTTGGATTACCCGTTGGGCATCCTCGATGCCGGTGTCTGGGTGCAGCCGAGCTGACATGGCTTTTACTGAGTTCATAGTTTTTTCATCCGGGATGGAGCCTGAAGGACTTCGCCTCATCCATAACCGCCGAGTATGCTACCAAGTCACTGATTCGTCAATAAAATCAGTCCGTTCATAGTACGATCAGCTTCGATGGGAAAAGATATCCTGATCCGGCCAACCGCAAAGGTCGAGTTCGACACGGGTGTCAAGAAAACCAAAGCAGGCCTCGGCCAGTTCCGTTCGACCCTCACGGGCCAGCATTTCGTCCAGCGTTTGGCGCAGTCGATGAAGGTAAAGCACATCCATCGCGGCATATTGCATCTGTTCTTTGCTTAGAACCTTGCGTCCCCAGTCCGATGACTGCTGCTCTTTTTGCAGTTCCACCCCTAATATTTCCCGGCACAGGCTTTTCAGGCCATGTTCGGCGGTGTAGGTGCGAACCAGCCGGGATGCGATCTTGGAGCAATAAACAGGCTGGCAGATAACCCCGAGATGTTTGCGGATGGTCATCACATCGAAGCGGGCGTAATGGAAAATTTTGGTAACCGAGGCATCCGTCAATAACGCTTTCAGGTTAGGAGCCTGATAATCGCCGTCACTGAACTGGACCAGATGACATACCCCGTCACCTGCCGATAACTGGGCCAGACACAATCGGTCGCGGATCGGGTTGAGGCCCATGGTCTCGGTATCCATGGCAACGCTGGAACCAAAATCCAGGCCTTTGGGAAGATCTCCGTGGTGCAACTCTACAATCGGTTTTTCGGCAGCCATGTACGGCCATCCTCGCAAAATAAAGAGTTAATGGTGCCCAGGAGAAGACTCGAACTTCCACGGGGTTGCCCCCACAGACACCTGAAGCCTGCGCGTCTACCAGTTCCGCCACCTGGGCACCGAGCGAGGGTGGTTAGCGCCCTCGTAAACGGATGTCAACATAACATAGCCGACATAATTATGCTGAAGTACTTGTTTCTTGCTATAATCGGAAGCTAAATTTAAAAGTTACAGTTGAAAAAACAAGGGAGGGGGCGATGAAACAACCTGTGGTGACGGTGTTTGGAGGATCGGGCTTCCTCGGTCGCCATCTGGTCAGGCGGCTTGCCGCCAAGGGATATATAATCCGGGTCGCGGTTCGCGATACGGAAGCGGCGCTTTTCCTGAAGACCATGGGTGATGTTGGACAGATCGTGCTGTTCGGGGTGGATATAACCGATCCGGCTCAGACCGCGGCGGCGGTAAAGGGCGCAGATGCGGTTTTCAATCTTGTCGGAATACTATCCGAAGGGGGCAAGAAAACCTTTGCCAAAGTTCATATCGAAGGTGCGGCAAATATCGCAAAAGCGGCGAAGGACGCCGGTGTTGGGCGGCTGATCCAGGTTTCTGCATTGGGGGCGGACGAAAATTCATCTTCCGTTTACGCAACCAGCAAGGCCGCCGGGGAAGTCGCCGTCAAGGAAGCCTTTGCCGGGGCAACTATCGTCCGGCCGAGTATAATTTTCGGACCGGAAGATAATTTTTTCAATTTTTTTGCCGGACTGGCCCGAGTTATGCCGATATTGCCGGTTTTCGGATGTCCGGTTCTGCCTCGGATAACTTTTTTCGGCGGCGGCAAGGATGGCCCCGGCGATTTGTTCGATATTGTTCATATCGACCCGTATGGAGAAGGCGGAACCCGTCTGCAGCCGGTTTATGTCGGCGATGTCGGCGACGCGCTGATGGCGATACTGGACGATTCCGCAACAGCCAGAAAGACCTTCGAGCTGGGAGGGCCTGCGATATACAGCTTCAAGGAAACGCTTGATCTTATGCTTTCGGTTATCGGGCGCAGGCGACTGCTGGTCCCGGTGCCCTTTCCGGTGGCCAGATTTCTTGCATGGTTTATTGAAAAATTACCGCGCCCGCTGTTGACCCGCGATCAGTTGAGGCAACTTGAACATGACAATGTGGTGAGCAAGGGGGCACTTTCATTCAAGAACTTGAACATAAAGCCGACGTCGGCCGAGATAATTCTTCCGACCTATCTGCAACGATTCAGGGTTTCCGGCAATCAGACAAACACACGATCAACTACACTGGGCGTCTGAGAGGCCAATAAATCGTCGGTAGAAGAATGAACCCAAAATAAATTCGGGGTTCAGCGATGATTCAGGGTGGGTTTGCTAAAACTCCGGGCAGTACAGCAAAACAACCAACCGGAGAATGAACCAATGTTTAAGAACACCGCACTTGCCGCAATCATCACCCTTGGCCTTGCCACCGCCGCCTCGGCTTCCAGTTATGATCTGTCCGAATTCAACGGCTTTGGCGAGAAAACGTCGACACCGGTGGCGCAGGCCAGCCTGTCAGTTAACTGGGACAATCTGTTTCAGAACGAAAACACCTACGACCTGGCCGAGTTCAACGGCTTTGGCAAGAAAACGGTAACCCCGAGAGTGCAGGCCAGCCTGTCGGTTAACTGGGACAATCTGTTTCAGAACGAAAACGCCTATGACCTGGCCGAATTCAACGGCTTTGGCGAGAAAACGGGGACACCTGTCAGTATCGTCTCCGACAACATCGATTGGAATAACATCGCGAGCCTGACCGCCCGCTCGTAACCCATCCCTGAGACCGTCGGGTCTCACACGGGCCTGGAAATTCGCCGCTACAAGGAGTTATCGGCTCCTCGTAGCGGCGATATCCTTGCAGAAAAACCGGAAAACGCGCACTTCAGGATTGATCTGTTCACAGGCTTTCGCCCTAATCATCGCTATCCCCGTTTTTACTTCTTTCCATCCGCATTTTCAGGCGCAGCAACTCACGCCGCCGGGCGTCTTCCGCTATCAGGTTTTCCACATGGCGGCCCTGGAAAAGGCGGATACCCACGGAATGGCCGAAATCAACCGCTTCACGGGTGTCAACGCGACATAACACGATATTGGATTCTCCCGCACTTTCGACCATCTGGCGCATATTTTCGCTCATTTCATCGCCGCCATCGACCATTTCCCCGTCCCACACGACCTTGATGAGGTCGACACCCAGGCGTTTTCGCTCGATAAACGGCATGGTTCGATAGGTCATACCGTCAAGGCAAACGCGATATCCCTTTTCATGAATAAATTCGCGTGCGAACAGATAGGCATCGAGATCGGCAAAAATATCCATTTTATGCAGTTCGACAATCATCGCGCCGCGCCGGGATGCGGTAATGTTATCGTCAAAAGCCTGAAACTGGGACGACAGCAAGGTTGAAACGTTAAGGTTAAAACTGATATCGCCGGAAATGGTAAAGGTGTCGGTTTTACCAAGCATCGCCAGCATCCTCTGATCCAGGGTCTCGGTCAGATGCTGGAACAGCCACTTGTTAGACAAAAGATTGACCCCTGGCAGCAACGTTTCACGCAGATCCTTGATCGATATAAAAAGTTCGCTGAATACCTGTTCCGGAACCATTTTCTCATCCACCGAGCAGACAAACTGGCGGCGGACAAGGCTGGAAAGGTCGGTCCGTTGAAGGGATGTTTCAACCCGATCGAGAATCTCCGGTGTTAATGGCTCGCCAAGCTGTTGTTTGGCCTTTAGCGAAGCCCTTGTATCCATCCGGTTAGATGTCTCGGTGACCTGCTTTTTCTCGTCTTCGAGTCTGTCCTGGACAATATGAAGAATTTCATCGTAATCCGTCTCCACGTCGAACCACGAGATGAACTCGTCGCTGCCAGAGTCGTCCTCAAGCATCGGGTCATCGCCGAACAGATAACGAACCCTCTGAACCGCAGTTTCCACCTGGCCCCTGGCTCCGGCCTTGTAGAAAAAAAACATGTCCGAGTTTTTGAGCAGGAAAAGTTGGCCCTGCAGGGTCTTTATCAATTCCTCAAAGCTGTTGGAGGCGGCCCGAATGTGATGTTCACGGCGATTGTAGGATTTGAGTTTTGAAACATGCATAAGAACCGCACGTCGCCCAACCCTGTGACTTTCCAGACGCCTCACATAATCCAGCAGAAGGTCTTCCTGGCTTGCCACTAGTACCCACCATGATGAAAAGATGACACCTCGGACAGCCTTGCAGGTTTCCCGGCAAGGCACGGGTTACACCGTGACGCCAGAGCATCACAGGGGAGGCGCAACGCAGTCCGGGAAACCTGAAAGACCGTCCTATGTATACAGGACTTCGGTTCCTCCATATTAGATAACCCCCTTGGCGACCATAGCATCGACCAGCTTGTCGATATAATGCCCCTGATAGCGGGTAATGCCAATGGTCAGCCCCCACTTTATCGCGTCTTCGGAATCAACCCGCGAGAGGACCAGTTTGTTCTTGCCCGTTTTTTCTACCGCCCGGCTCATTTCAACAATCCGCTCACTTGGGAGATCGCCGATAAATTCGCGACTCCAGTTTATTTTGACAAAGTCGGCAGCAAGAAGCCCAGGGTCGAAAAAATGCAGCGACAGCGGAGAAAGGCCATCGACAAGCACCCGGTATCCGTTGCCCTGAAGGGTGTCGCGGGCAACGGTGAAGGCCTCCATATCCGAAAATATATCTACCATCTGTATTTCTACAACCACCTTCGAGGTATGTTTGCCGACACTGTTGTGGAAGTGCTGAAACTCGCGGGACAGGACGGTGGAAATATTCAGATTGAGACTGATCGGATTATTAATTTCCTCAAAGTCCCAGCGTGCGACCACCGCCAGAACCCGGTGATCCACGGTTTCGGTAAGGAACTGAAACAACCACGAACTGCCGAACAGATTAACATCGGGAGCGACCCGCTTTTGTAGATCAAACATCGAAACGTAATGTTCGCGAAACAAAATGTTGCCCTTGCCGCCGGGAACCACTTCGACCGCCGTCTGATTGTGGATGAGGTCGACAATTCGGACCCCTTCAAGGCGCGCGTTTATGGCCGCCAGATTGCCCGGCTCAAGAATGTCTCCCTGCATTGCCGACGCTTCCCCGGCTGCCCTGGCCTCTTCCTTTTTCCGGCGGCGGGCATCTTCCTCCTCGACCAATTCGGAAACGATGGTAAGAAGGTCGGGAAAGTCTCTTTTCTGAGACAGGTCGTACCAAGTGGTGAAGCGGTCTTCCAGCGAACCATCGCTACCCAGGGTCAGGGGATCTTCGCTGAACAGTGCGCGAAGTTTGGAAACCGCTTGATCAACCTCTTCAATCGGCACTTCGCGACAGATGAGGAAAAAATCAGAGTTGGAGAGACGGAATAGCGTCGCATCAAAATTGTTGAGCATATTCTCGAAGGCGCGGGCCGCAATGCGCATATAGTGCGGCTTGCGATTGTCTGGTCTAAGCCCGGAAAGATGGATATGAACGACATAGAAGCCGACTGGCGTACCTTCTATACGCTTAAGGTGGGACAGCAGCCGTCCTTCCTGACTGGCGTCTTCCTTGTCATGTGCCCGCTCGGCGGGGTCCTTTATGGCCATAGTCTACCTGCGGTTTGTCATATGGTCAGGGTACAGTTACATGTGAAACAAAATGAAATTATAGAAACCAACTGTTAATAATAGACTTAACACCTTGTTCTTGTCGCATACCCTGTTAATGAGCCATCATATTATCCGGTCATGACCACAGCGCAACGATGCACAGGAAAAGATAACCGGCCCCCGTCGGCACGCACGCCGGAAGGTTTGCGCCTCTATGCGGTTGGCGACGTTCACGGACGCGCCGACCTGCTGGAAGATATCCACGGCATGATCCGGGCCGACGCCAAGACCGCCGCCGATTGCAAGAAAACGATAATCTATCTTGGCGATTATATCGACCGTGGGGAAATGTCCTTCGAAGTAATAGAAACCCTGATATCGAACCCGCTTGACGGTTTTAATACCGTCCACCTGAAAGGCAACCACGAATATATGATGCTGGACTTCCTTGCCCCCGACGGTCAACTGGAACGGTGGGACTGGCTGATCAACGGAGGCAAACAGACATTACTTAGTTACGGCCTTGATCCGAGCACTATTGCAGACCTTGGGAAAACCCGCGAAATGCTTGAAAATGCAATGCCGGAAAGCCACAAAAAATTTTTCGCCAACCTTGCGCTCTGCCATATCGAGGGGGACTACCTGTTCGTTCACGCCGGGATAAAGCCGGGAACGGATATCGAAGATCAGAGCGAAGACGCCATGCTGTGGATTCGCGGGGAGTTCCTGAATTGTCCGGATGATTTCGGCAAAACCGTCGTCCACGGCCACTCGGTGCGGCCTGTTCCGGATATCCGCACCAACCGTATAGGTATCGACACCGGGGCCTGTTATACCGGTCACCTTACCTGTCTGGTTGCCGAAGGTGGAAACTTTCATTTCCTGCACACCTGACGGCGGCAGGGATTGCCCCCTTTCCGGCTATGGATTTCGGTGTTAGGTTCTTGCCTGCTTTATAAATGACGGGGGAACAATGTCTTCCAGAAAAAGAATTCTGGTAACCGGCGGGGCCGGATTTCTCGGCTCGCACCTTTGCCACAGGCTGGTTAACCAGGGCCACGATGTGCTCTGCGCCGACAATTTTTTTACCGGCAACAAAGACAATATAATCCACCTGATGGGCCTGCCCCATTTTGAACTGCTGCGCCACGACGTCACCTTCCCGCTGTATGTGGAGGTGGATGAAATATACAATCTGGCCTGCCCGGCATCACCCGTTCACTACCAGTATGATCCTGTTCAAACCACCAAGACCTCGGTCCACGGCGCGATTAACATGCTGGGTCTGGCGAAAAGGGTGGGAGCAAAGATTCTCCAGGCATCAACCAGCGAGGTCTATGGCGACCCTGAAATTCACCCCCAGACGGAAAGCTACCGGGGCAGCGTCAACCCGATCGGCCCCAGGGCATGTTACGACGAAGGCAAGCGCTGCGCCGAAACCCTGTTTTTCGACTATCAGCGTCAGCACCGCCTCAATATCCGCATCGCCCGCATTTTCAACACCTATGGTCCGCATATGCATCCCAACGACGGGCGGGTGGTTTCCAACTTCATCGTTCAGGCGCTGAAGGGCGAGGTGATAACAATATACGGCGATGGATCACAGACCCGGTCATTCTGTTATGTGGATGACCTGATCGACGGGCTTATCCGGCTTATGGGGGCACCTGACAATGAAACGGGGCCGGTAAACATCGGCAATCCTGACGAATTCACGATCCTGGAGCTGGCCGAAAAAGTGCTGGAACTGACTGGCTCGTCGTCAAAAATAGAGAACCGCCCACTACCCGAAGACGACCCGACCCAGCGCTGCCCGGACATCCGCCGGGCCAGGGAAGTGCTTGGCTGGCAACCGACCATAAAGCTTGAAGACGGCATCAAAAAAACCATTGAATACTTTAAAGGGGTGATTTAAATCGCCTCGCCGTAAACCCGTCTGGCCCAGCCGCGCATGCCCCGTTCAGAGGCCACATCGCCACTTCCCTGCATCCATTCTCTTATCGGAACGAAAAAACCTGTTTTAGACCTTCGCATAACCGCCTCCGGCAG
>CAZEFJ010000105.1:4925-8189 GCA_964511465.1 uncultured Hyphomicrobiales bacterium | reverse complement strand
CCGGGGATATCCACCTTGGGCGGCTGGTAGACCTTGGTGAACACTGCGTCCGGCACCCTGCCGCGGTAAGGTTCGAGGATTTTTAATTCATCACCCCTGGGTAGGCCTGTCGCCGCCATTTCGGAATTGTCGAAATAGCTGCGGGTGCGTACATACTGACCGTAAAACAGGGTCTTGTTGGACCATTCAAAGTCAAAGGCATAAGCAAGCGCCTGACGAACCCGGTCGTCCTTGAAAATATCGCGCCGGGTGTTGTAGACGAAACCCTGCATTCCGGCAGGCATTTTATGCTTTACCTCGATTTTCTTAATCAGGCCGTCGCGGACCGCCGGGATGTTATAGGCTGTGGCCCAGTTCTTCGATATGTTTTCGGCCCGATAATCAAACTCACCGGCCTTGAATGCTTCCAGCGCTACCGTCGCGTCACGGTAATAGTCGTACTGGATAGTATCAAAATTATGGCGCCCCCGGTTAACTGCAAGGTCTTTGCCCCAGTAGTCGGCAACCCGTTTATAGACAACGGTTCGGTTGGTGTCGAAGCTGTCGATCCGGTACGGGCCTGAACCCAGAGGTGGTTTCAGCGTCGTCTTGGCGAAATCGCGGCCCTGCCAGTAATGTTTGGGCAGTATTGACAACTGGCCCAGGATCAGCGGCATTTCCCGGTTATCGCCGGGCTTGAACGTAAATTTCACCCGCCGTGTCGAGGTCGCTTCGACCTTGGCCACATTGGCGTAGTAGAAGCGGAAAAAAGGTTTTCCTTTTTTCACCATGGCGTTGAAAGTGAATACCACGTCTTCGGCGGTAACCGGTTTACCATCATGCCAACGAGCCTCGGGCCGCAGGTTGAAGGCAACCCAGGAACGGTCTTCGGGCATTTCAACGCTCTTGGCAAGAAGCCCATACTCGCTGAACGCCTCGTCGGCGCTGGGGGCCATAAGGGTGTCGTAAATCAGCCCAGTGCCGTCCGCCGCCTCGCCCTTAATGATGAAATCGTTGAAGCTGTCAAAGCCGCCGATGGAGGCCAGTTTGACCCGCCCGCCCTTGGCCGCGTCCGGATTGACGTAGTCGAAATTGGTGAAATCGGGGCCATACTTGGGCGTCCCGTGCATCGCAATGGCATGGCGGGGCTGGACATTGTCGGTCCCGGCATAAGCCGTCCCGTAAGCCGCAATCACGATAACGGCGGCCATAATATTGAGGTAAAATCTCGTTGTTCCGTAATTCATCTTCAGGTGTCCGCGATAATTTCAAGTGCCGCCGAATGGCTGCGGCGGTCCCCCGCCGCCAGCACCCTTCCGCCGGAGCCAATGTTCAGGGGGGCTCCCTGCCAGTCGCTTATAATGCCGCCCGCCCCGGCGACCACCGGAACCAGGGCGCAGAAATCATAAGCCTTGAGTGATGCCTCGCAGACCATATCGACGGTGCCGTTGGCGACAAGCCCATAGGCGTAGCAATCGGCTCCGTAATTTGCGTGGTGTATTTTCTTGCACAGTCTGTCGAATGATTTTTTATCGTCCCCCTCGAACATATGTGGGGATGTGGCGTAAAGCCATGCATCGTCAAGTTTCTGGCAGGGCCGCACCGATACCGGCATGTCATTGAACATGGTGCGGCGCCCTGACGAGCCTATCCATCTCTCATTCAACGCAGGCATGTTGATAACCCCAAGGATTGGTCTGCCGTTTCTGGTAAGCGCGATAAGAGTGCCGAACAGGGGCTTGCCGGTGACGAACGATTTTGTTCCGTCGATCGGATCCAGCACCCAAACATACTCGCTGTCGGCCCTTTCTTCTCCGTATTCCTCTCCAAGGATGCCGTGATCTGGCCACCGGGTGTTGATTATGGAACGCATCGCCGCCTCGGCGTTACGGTCGGCAACGGTGACCGGGCTTTTGTCCGCCTTGGCATTGATTTCCAGCTTACTGCGGAAATGTTCCATGATGATGGTGGCGGCAGTGTCGGCCAGCTCCGCCGCCAGATCGATAAAGGTTTTCGGGCACGGCTCATCGCCGGATTCGCGGTTCATGCCGAAAACCTGAAACTGAGCGCACCGAAAAGGTGATCTACAGAGGTACTGTTGGTGCTTAAAGGTGCCATTATCATGCGGTATTTTATTTCGTCGTCATTCTCAAGAATAATGTTTCCGTAACTAAGCATGGGTTGTTTGCTGGCAACGACGGAAAACCCGCATTCGACCGCGCTTTCGTTCAGCGGTTGGGGGAAGGCGTTAATCAGGCTTTGCCCGAAGGGGTTTCGTTCACATGTTTCGATCAGCAGGTCGCCACATTCCTTGATGATAAATTTCCCGCTGCCGTTACCGGTGGCTAGGAGAAAAAGATTACCACGTATATCTGCCAAATCGGCTAGATTGACCTGTTCTGGATTAGGCATGTTGCCGTCCGTCTTCAGTGTGGTCCAATAGTACAATGCCTGACAGGAAATCCGTTGCTCTGCTTCCTGGGCCAGACAAAAATCCAGAATAGGCTGTGATTTTACGGTTGCCAATTTTATCTACCCGGTTATTTCGATGCCACGGCTATGCTCTTAATCGCAAGACCGATGCCTTGTTGTTTCCAAGTCGGGCAGAGTCCAATATTGCCCTAATCGGGGTAACCATTCAATCTTTGCTGCCATGTTGCCGGTAGCTGGTTCGTTGACATGTTTTCCATAGACGCAGATACTCGCCAAAAATGAGCGCTGGGGGGGATACCGGGAACGGGGCAACGCCATGTCTGATCCGTACAATACTATAGCATTTCAGGGTGCGCCGGGGGCCTACTCGGATCTGGCCTGCAGGAATGTCCGCCCGGGAATGCGGCCTCTGCCGTGTCGGACTTTTGACGATGCGTTCGCGGCTGTCCATGACAATCTGGCGGGGCTGGCGCTGATCCCTATCGAAAACTCGGTGGCCGGCAGGGTGGCCGATATCCATCATCTTCTTCCGGATTCCGGCCTGCATATAATAGGTGAACATTTCCAGGCCGTTAATCACCACCTGCTTGGATTAAATGGGGCTGAGCTAAAGGATATAACCCATGTCCACAGTCATATTCATGCCCTTAATCAGTGCCGCAACCTGATCGGTGAATTGGGCCTTGAGCCGATGGTCCATGTCGACACTGCCGGGGCCGCCGCCGAAGTGGCAAAATGGGGAGACAAGACCCAGGCTGCCATTGCCTCCGGGTTGGCAGGGGAGCTTAACTCCTTGATTTCGCTAAGGGCGAACATAGAAGATGCCGAACACAATACCACCCGGTTCCTGCT
>CAZEFJ010000105.1:0-4825 GCA_964511465.1 uncultured Hyphomicrobiales bacterium | reverse complement strand
TTTCGCTAAGGGCGAACATAGAAGATGCCGAACACAATACCACCCGGTTCCTGCTGATGGCGAGGCAGCCAGAGGTTCCGGACCCGGACCACGGCCCGACCATTACCTCGATCGTTTTCCGTGTTCGCAACGTTCCCGCCGCCCTGTTCAAGTCGCTGGGCGGGTTTGCCACCAATGGGGTCAATCTGACCAAGCTGGAAAGCTATATGGTCGGCGGGCATTTTACCGCCGCCCAGTTTTATGCAGATGTTGAAGGGCACCCTGAACAGAGAGGCCTGATGCTGGCCCTTGAGGAATTAAGATTCTTTTGTGACGAGGTCAGAATACTCGGGGTTTACCCGGCTCATTCCTACAGGTTTGACAATATTGGCTCGTTGATTGAGAAGACAAAATAGTTTCATCAGCGTTATCAATGGACTGAAGAAGTAAGTGGCGGCGTATTGGAGTGATTTTCTTAACTAATTATCAATTGAAGAACCTAATTATGTTAGGGCCGCCAGAGGGGGGGATTGTCTCCTTGGGCATGGCGCATGCGCTGGTGCGTGCGCCGTATACATTGAGAGATCAGGTTGGATGACGGGTTACCGCTCATTTCTGGTCATGTTCTTGACGGTTGGCCTTTCCGCCTGTGTTCTGGGTGGGGGGGGGACAACTATCGGCCCAACATATGGGACGAGTTGCGCCTCGAATGTCGCCAAGCATATGAAGAATGTCGACTGGGCCGAAGCAAGGGTACTGACTATCCGGATTCGCCAGGACGAGTTCGAGCCGATGGTTGTCAGCATGAGGCAGGATAGCCCCTATATTTTCCGTATTGAAAACCGTGATGACTACGAACATTTTTTTATGGCGAGCAATTTTTTCCGCTCGGTCGCGATTGCCAGTATCAGCACTCCTGACAAGACATCAGGGGCTTCATGTATCAACGGTGTGAGAATTGGCCCTCTGGAAACCGTGGAGTTGCAATTGGTCGCCATCCGCGATGGCCGCTACGAGTACATGGATAAAATGTTCCCGGTGCCCAGCCTGGGCAGCATGACGGGGATCATCTCGGTTGACCTGCCGCTCAAGTATGTCAAATCATTACTGGAATCCACGGGGGATAAAAAACCCGCCCTTGGCTCGGCGGTTCAAGACGGTGGTGTTGGCGCAGTTACGGCACTCCCCCAGCCCCAGGATGTTAATCCGTTTGATGCGGTTGAGCCGACACCCACCCAGTCCCAGGACGCCAACCCGTTTGATGCGGTTGAGCCGACAAAGCCTCAGCCCTCGGGCGCCAACCCGTTTGAGACGGTTGAGCCGACAAAGCCTCAGCCCTCGGACGCCAACCCGTTTGAGACGGTTGAGCCGGCAAAGCCCTTGCCTTCGGATGCCAACCCGTTTGAGACGGTTGAGCCGGCAAAGCCTTTGCCCTCGGACGCCAACCCGTTTGAAACGGTTGAGCCGGCGAAGCCCTTGCCCTCGGACGCCAACCCGTTTGAGACGGTTGAGCCGACACCCAAAAATATAAACCCGTTTGATACGGCGAAGCCTAAAAAATCACCAGCACCACCGTCTTCCCCCGCATCGGCTACATCGGTGGGCTCGGTTCCAGACCCGTTTGATTCCACAAAACCGGTGCTGCGTAATATCAAAATTCCTAATTCCTTTCCCGGTATGGGGCCGATGAGCGGCAGCAAAACCGGCTCTTCCACGCCGGTTGTCAGCCCCAGCCAGGAAAAATCCGACACTTTGGGAACGGCCCCCCCCGCATCGGCGATAACGGTTATCGGCGACGATACCCAGGTAGTTCCGCTACCGCCATCACCGTCCGGGGATACTTCGGCCAAGCCAACGTCCAAGGCCAAGCCAACGTCCGACATCAAGGCAAAAATACGGGCCAAGATAAAAGGCTTTTTAGGTTCCCTGTTTGGAAATTAATAGATACTGACCCTAAATCGGTTTTTTCACGGTGAACTTTTGTCGCGGACTGTTATAATGTCGGCTGGGAGACTGGCGGCGGACAGGTTCCTCGCCAACCCGGTCAGGTCCGGAAGGAAGCAGCCGTAACGAGTTTAGCCTGGGTCTTCGTTCAGTCTCCCGCTTCGTTGTCAGATTTTATCCACTAGCCGCCAGCCATATGACCGAGCCAAAAACTTCAGATGCGGCAATCATGGATTACCGTGTTCTTGCCCGTAAGTACCGCCCGACGGATTTCGCAGGCCTGATCGGCCAGCAGGTGATGGTTCGGACTCTCGGCAATTCAATTCGGCTTGGCCGCATCGCACATGCCTTTATCCTTACCGGGGTTCGCGGTGTCGGCAAGACGACGACGGCGCGGATAATCGCCAGGGTGTTGAATTGCACCGGCGACGACACCACACAAGGGCCGACGGTGGAGCCATGTGGCAAATGCTCGCATTGCCTGGCGATCGCCGATGACAGCCACATCGACGTTATCGAAACCGATGCCGCCAGCCGCACCGGGGTCAGTGATATGCGCGACCTTATAGACGGTATGCGCTATCGGCCGGTTTCTGCCCGCTACAAGGTCTATATCATAGATGAAATTCACATGCTTTCGATGGCCGCGTTCAACGCCTTGCTGAAGACCCTGGAAGAGCCGCCGGAACATGTGAAGTTTATCTTCGCCACCACAGAAATACGCAAGGTTCCGGTTACCGTTCTTTCTCGCTGTCAGCGGTTTGATCTGCGCCGGGTGGACGTCGACACACTGAGCACTCACTTCAGGGAAATATCCGATAAGGAAAATGTCCGGATCAGCGATGCCGCGCTGCGACTTGTTTCGAGGGCCGCTGACGGCAGCGTCCGCGACGGCCTTAGTCTGCTCGACCAGGCTATTGCCCTTGCCGACAAGACGGATACCGACGTCGAGATTAACGAAGGACAGGTTCGCTCGATGCTGGGGCTGGCGGATCGTGGCCAGACATTTACCTTGCTCGAAGCCGTTTTGAAAGGCAATGTCCCGGCCGCCCTCGAATTGCTTGGCCAGCTATACGAATTGGGTGCCGACCCGGTTCAGGTGATTGAGGATATGCTGGAACTTACCCACTGGCTAACCCGGCTCAAGATTGATGCGGGAGTTGCCGATGATCCGGGAGTGCCGGAAATGGAACGGGTGAGGGGTCATGAAATGGCCAGCCGTCTTTCCATGGCGATTCTGGCCAGGGCGTGGCAGATGCTGCTCAAGGGCCTGGGTGAAACCCGCATCGCCCCGTCACCACTGGCGGCCGCGGAAATGGTCATGGTTCGTCTGGCCTATGTTGCCGACCTGCCGAGCCCCGCCGAGGCGGTGCGTAATCTGAGCCGGGACGGGGCTGCGGATAATCCGTCACCGGTATCCACCTCCTCTCCGGCGCCGGTGCCGCCGACCTCGCCAGGTCCGGTGTTATCCGCAGAAAGACCGGAGCCCAGGCCGCCTCGTGCCGCGATTGTCGGCGGTGAGGCTGTATCCGCACCCCAATCTGAGCGCGATCCGGTATCGGAAATTACGGCTGAACCGGATAATGAATTACCGGCCCCGGCGTCGTTTGAGGAAATTGTAGATCTTAGCGACAGGCTTCGCGCCGCCATCCTTCACGCCAATCTTATCAACAATGTTCATCTTGTTCATTTCGAGCCGGGGAGAATCGAGTTTCGTCCCGGCGATCATGCGCCGAGTGGGCTGGCCCACGATCTTAGTCAATTTCTAAACGCCAATACCGCCCGGCGCTGGATCGTCACGGTATCGAGTGATCCCGGCGAGGCAACCATTAACCAGCAGAAGGAAGCCGAAATAGCCCACCGCCATGCCGAGGTGGCTGAACAGCCGCTGGTGAAGGAAATTCTCAAGACATTCCCCGGAGCAAAGATAAAGGAAGTTCGCCCGATTACAGTCAAAGGCAACAAGGATTAGCAAAATGAAAAATATCGGCTCAATGTTAAAACAGGCCCAGCAGATGCAGACTAAAATGGGCGAAATGCAGGAAAAACTGGCCGGGATCGAGATCACCGGATCGTCCGGCGGGGGCATGGTGGAAATTACGCTTTCCGGCAAGAATGATGCAAGAAAGCTCAGGATAGATCCGGCCCTGGTTAAAGAAGGTGAGGGAGAAGTGCTGGAAGACCTTATCGTCGCCGCCTTCAACGACGCCAAGTCAAAGGTCGAGGCCGAAGCGGCCAGACAAATGTCAGAATTGACCGGCGGTCTTAATTTGCCGGCGGGCCTGAAACTGCCGTTTTAATTTGCCATGAGTACTAGCGCGATTGAACAGCTGATCCAGCTTCTCGCCAAACTGCCGGGACTGGGGCCTCGTTCGGCCCGCCGGGCCGCGCTGCACCTGATTAAACGCCGCGAGAGTCTGGCCAGGCCTCTGGTTACGGTCATGGGTGAGGTGCTGGACAATATCAAAAGCTGTTCGGTATGCGCCAATATCGACGTCAACGATCCTTGCCTTTTATGTACGGATGATCGTCGCGATACCTCGATCATCTGCGTTGTCGAGGAAGTCGCCGACCTGTGGGCTTTGGAACGGGCTGCGGTTTTCAGGGGGCGCTACCATGTTTTGGGAGGAACCCTTTCGGCCCTGGACGGGGTTGGTCCGGAAGACCTGAATATTGCCGGCCTGATAGGTCGTTCCGCCGCCGACGAGGTGGTCGAAGTAGTGCTGGCGACCAGCGCCACCGTCGATGGCCACACCACCGCGCACTATATCGCCGATCGTCTTGCCGACTGCAATGTGGTTATTTCCGGTCTTGCCCACGGGGTGCCGGTCGGCGGTGAACTGGACTATCTCGACGAAGGTACGCTTTTGGCGGCGCTTAGCGAACGCAGGCCGATTTAGCG
>CAZEFJ010000104.1:3692-8329 GCA_964511465.1 uncultured Hyphomicrobiales bacterium | reverse complement strand
TTGGCGACATCCTCACGGTTTCGATGAATCTTTCCGATTCGGCGACCCTGGCCAACAAGACCGAGCGGGACCGGAAGGATTCGGAAAGCGCCAATGTTACCAATCTGCTGGGTCTGGAAAGTGAATTTTCGAAGAAACTTCCGCAGGCAATAAGCCCCTCGGCGGTGGCTAATTTCGGCAACACCCACTCGACCAGCGGCGACGGATCAATCAAGCGAAGCGAAGCGATATCACTTACCTTTGCCGCGGTTGTTACCCAGATATTACCTAACGGCAATCTGGTCATCTTTGGCAGCCAGGAAGTTCGGGTAAACGCCGAGTTGCGCAATCTGATGGTAACCGGCGTCATCCGCCCCGAGGACATCGAATCCGACAACACCATCACCCATACGAAGATTGCAGAAATGCGTGTCGCCTACGGCGGACGAGGAACCATGAGCGGCCTGCAAAGGCCACGCTGGGGCACCCAGATCTGGGACATTCTATTCCCGTTCTAGGCGGTCTGAACAGACCAGCCTGGAAAACTCAAGGCCGGTGCTTACGCATCGGCCTTTTTTTTCGACTGGTTCATATCAGAGCATGTTTCGGTCATATGGAATCAACTGGTGGCAACGCCAATCGCGATCAAGATCGCGATCGCCCCGACAAGGAATATCCAGAATTTAATCTTTTTTGATTCCGTATTCTTGATTTCGCCCAACGCGTTTATCTCCGTTGTGTATTTTAAATTTTTTGATGTGTAAATTATTCACCTGATCCAGCTTCTGGTCAATAAGCTGTTGATAATTTGTGCATTTTTGTGTGAAGATCATTGTTGGTTTTTTGTAAATATGTAAATTATGTAAACCCTCATGAGGAGCTGGCCGATGCCTAAAAGTGTCATGCTGGGTCGTAAATTACGCAGAATCCGGCGCCAGAGTGGCTTCACCCAGACTAAAACGGCGGAGCGATTGGGGATTTCGGCGAGTTATCTTAATCTAATTGAGCATAACCAGCGCCCGCTCACCTTGCCCATTTTGATAAAGGTGGCGCGACTGTTTGATATAAATCTGCAGACATTCGCGACTGATGACGAGGCGCGGTTACACGCTGATTTGAGCGAAGTGATGGGCGACTCTCTTTTCGCCGGCCTGGACCTGGGAAGCGGTGATATGGAAGATTTATCTTCTTCGCTACCCCAGGTTGGCCGCGCCTTCAGAAGACTCTACACCGCTTATCGGAATTCCCTCGATAACTTCCGCCTGCTTGGTGAGCGGCTTAGCTACGACACCTTCATGACCTCATCCGGCCATGAGCTGTTGACTCTGCTTACTTCAATCCGCTCCTTCTCGGAGATTCTGCACGACAACCGCGACCTGGAATCCAGCGAACGTGAACGCTTTCTCGGCATTCTGGTAGGCGAGTCAGAGCAGCTGACAAGGGTAATAAATCAGTTCATGGACTTCTCCAAGGATGGCGGCCTGGAGAGTTTGTTGGGCGCATCCTCGCCATCGGAGGAGGCGCAGGCGGTGATAGAACACCATGACAACCATTTTCCCGCAATTGAGCAAGCGGCGGATGCCTTACGTAGCAAGATCGGCGACGACCCCGATCTGATGCGCAAGGGCCTGGCCCGGTTGCTTTCCGAGCGTCATGGCCTGGAGGTTCAGGTGGCGCCATGGGATTCCCAGTCCGTGATGGAGGCCCATCTTGATGAGGAAAAGGGACGACTGTATTTATCGAAGACGCTGCTACCCAGCCGTATAGCCTTTCGGATGGCATGCCATGTTGGTCGGCTGTCCTGTGGCGAAGTCATTGAAGATTGCATGTCAGATGCCCGTCTGACATCAAATGATGCCCGCACTCTATGTCGGCAGTTACTGACCGAGTATTTTGCCGGTGCCCTTCTTATACCTTACACCCCATTCCTGGAGACTGCCCGAGAGCGGCGCTATGATATCGAGCTTCTCCAGCAGCGCTTCGGGGCCAGCTTCGAGCAGGTCTGCCAACGGCTTGCAACTCTTCGCAGACCGGGCGAGTCCGGGTTACCGTTCCACTTCCTGCGCATAGACATCGCCGGTAATATTTCAAAGCGGTTTTCCGGCTCGGGCATGCGTATTCCCCGCTTCGGCGGTGCCTGTCCGCGCTGGAATGTCCACGCAGCTTTCATGACTCCGGGTATCATCCACACCCAGATCGATCGCTTCCCTGACGGTGCCGACTTTTTTAATTTGGCCCGCACGGTGACCGTTCCAGGCGGCAGCTATCATGCACCGCGAAGCCACTTGACCATCTGCATCGGCTGCAAGCTTGGCAATGCCCGGGACCTGGTCTACGCTGACGGTCTGGACCTTGCCGCACCGGAGGCCGCCGTGCCTGTCGGAGTCACCTGTCAACTCTGTGAGCGCGCCGATTGCTCGCAACGCGCCTTCCCTTCGTTGATCCGCCGGAAAGTTATAGCGGATTGATAAGGTGGAAACATGCTCTAGGTCCTGACCCTAATTCTCAACAACCGGGATAGAGAATGAGAAGGTGGCTCCCTGACCCGGTTCGCTGTCAACCCATACCCGCCCACCCAAATGTTCGATAATGCGTTGTGTGATGGTCAAACCCAGGCCCGAACCGGTCGGGTTGCCGCCCTCACCGTCGCTGATCTGGTGGAATTTGTCGAACACCTTCTTCTGGTCTTCGAAAGAAATACCAGGGCCATTGTCTCGCACGCTGACTACCTGGGCGTCGTTTGCGGTGTAGAGGGTCACCGTTACCTGGCCGGTGTTGTGCCGGCAGAATTTCTCGGCGTTGGAGAGCAGGTTAAGGACTACCTGGGTCAGGTGGTCGCGATCACCCCGCACGGGTCGAACGTCGTCGGTTGTTAGAACCTCCAAGCTCACGTTTCGCTCCTCGAAGATGTTAGCCATGGTGGCTACGGAGTCTTCGATCACCCGGCTTAAATCGACTTCCTCCATGCACCACTCCATGCGTCCGGCCTCGATCTTGGTCAGATCCAGAACCTGGTTTATGAGGCGGGTCAGACGCTCGCTCTCACGGATGATAATACCCAGGAACTTGGCTCGCTCTCCAGCCTCCACATCAGGGTTGTCATGGAGAATTTCAGAGAATGAGCGGATTGAGGTCAAGGGGGTTCGCAACTCGTGGGTCACGGTGGAGAGGAACTCGTCCTTAAGTTTGTCGAGTTCCTGGAGCCTCAGATTGGCCCGCTTGATCTCTTCTGTGGCCGCTTCCAGGGCCTTTGATTTCTGCTCCAACCGGCGGCTGTATTCGAGAACCTGGGAGGTCTCGTCGAGAATTTCCATGATCTCTTCGAGGACTACGTCCTCACCCTTTACCACCGAGGCCACCATGACCCGCGCCGAAGCGGCACCGATAACGCCGGCCAGCAGGCGCTCGGTGTGCCGGATCAGCCCGGCGTCGGCTTCCGCCGTTTCGTCCAGGGAGATGCCTCGGCGGGCGGCATAGTCATCGAACGACTCGGCGGCCCGCTTGCGACCGGCAAAGCGCAACGCCAGACCCTTGAGATCGGCAACCAGGGCCGTGCCTAGCCACTGGCTTGCCCCGGTACCCTCGCTGGTCGGCCGGTAGACATCGACAAAAAGCGTACCTTGAATGCGCTCGATGGCGCTCTGCCGACTGACCAGTGAGACGGCAATGTAGGATCCTATGTTGGCCAGCATGGACCAGAATAGTGCGTGGCTGATGGTGTCCAGCCCTTCGAGACCGAATAGCGCATAGGGCTTTAAAAGAGCAATCCCGAAGGCGCCGTTCTCGATAAAGCTCTCTGGAAGCCATCCCGAGCGGGCGAAGCTTGGCAGCACCAAGGTATAGGCCCAGACCAGAAAACCGGCGGTCAGCCCGGTGATGGCACCGTTCTGTGATGCTCCCTTCCAGTAGATGCCGCCGATGATAGCCGGAGCGAACTGGGCTACGGCGGTGAACGACACCAAGCCGATGGTGACCAGGGCATAGGAATCGCCGATCAGCCGGAAATAAATGTAGCCCAGCAGGATAATGATGATAATGGCACTGCGGCGGATGCCCAGCAGAAGGCTGGACAGGTCTTTGCTGTCTGCCAGATGCAGCCCGGCAAAGCGGAACAGCATAGGCATTACCAGGTCGTTGCAGATCATGGTGCTGAGCGCGATGGTGGCAACGATTACCATGCCGGTAGCCGCTGACAGCCCGCCGATGAAGACAAAGAGTGCCAGCCATGGTTTCTGTTCGGCCATGGGCAGGGCGAGGACGAAGGTATCGGCGTCCACCGAGCCGTCGGGGAATTGCAAAAGCCCACCAAAGGCTATCGGCAACACGAATATGTTGATTACCAGAAGGTAGAGTGGAAACATCCAGATTGCCTTGTTGAGGTGGTCTTCCGAGGTATTTTCGACCACCGCCACCTGGAACTGCCTGGGCAGGAAGATTATCGCGCTCATGGCAAGCAGGGTTAGCGTCACCCAGTTGCCTCCGGTACTTTCCATGGTCATTAATCGTTGCAGTTCCGGATTGGCGGCGGCCCGGCTGAACAGGTCGCCCAAACCGTCGAACACTCCAAAGGAAACAAAGATGCCGACTGCCAGAAAAGCAAGCAGCTTGACCACCGACTCGAAGGCGATGGCTGCGACCAGTCCCTCGTGGTGCTCTGT
>CAZEFJ010000104.1:0-3592 GCA_964511465.1 uncultured Hyphomicrobiales bacterium | reverse complement strand
CTGCTGGAGACCGCTTTTAGCTGCAAGGAGATGTAAGGCATGATCCCGACCACCGCAATTACCGTTACCAGACCGCCCAGCAGGTGACTCTTGCCGTAACGCGAAGAGATAAAATCGGCGATCGAGGTGATGTTATGGACCTTGCTGATGCGAATGATCTTGCGCAGCAGGAACCAGCCCATGGCGAAGGCAATCGTCGGGCCTAAGTAAATCGGCAGAAAGTCGACGCCGGAGGAGGCGGCCCGACCGACCGAACCGTAGAAGGTCCATGAGGTACAGTAGACGGCGATGGAGAGCGAATAAATATAGGGGTTGGCGATGATCGAGCGCCCTGCGTCAGCCCGCTTGTCACCGTAGTAGGCAATGGCGAAAAGCAGGCTGAGATAGCCGAACGAGGTGACTATGATCAGCCATCCCGGCAGCATGTTATTGCTCCTTGCTATTCGAGGACTTGGGCTTGGGCTTGCGCTCGATGACCAGGCCCATCAACCCGACCAGCACCGCCCAGGCGGTGAAGAGATAGAGGTAGAGAATTGGAATGCCGATAAAGGTAACCCCCGGTCCGGCATCAAAGATATTCAGCAGCGGAGGGTTGAAGAGAAGGAGCCCCAGCAGGAATAAGGCCCCCATGCGGTCACTTTTTTTACTGGGTTCGGGCATAGTGGACTTACTTTTCGAGCAGATTCTTCACCCTCTCGCTAAGCTCTCGGGTGGAGAATGGTTTGGTGATGTACGCATCGGCCCCCAAGGCCAGACCCTTCTCGCGCTCCACATCATGCCCCTTTGCGGTCAGCATGACTATGCGGACGTCGTTCCACGAAGGGTTGGCGCGAATAGTCTGGCAAACATAGTAGCCGTCCAGCTTAGGGATCATGACGTCAAGCAGAACGATATCGGGTGTCTTTTCCTCCATCGCTTTCAGTGCCGCCTCACCGTCAACGGCAATGCGCACCTCATGGCCGCCCTGCTTCATAAGAAACTCCAAAGACAGAACGATATTGGGTTCGTCCTCGACGACCAGTACGGATTTAGTCATAACGCCGGTACCCCATCCCTCATGCAGGCTGCCCCAATGGCTCGGTTCAGGGATATGCCCAACCCGAGAGAGCCGTTAACCAAGTGGCTGCCGACCCTTATCATCCCTCACGGCGTTATGTAGGACAATCCTTTATTTAATTGGGCATTAGAACCGGGCCTTTATTTAATTGGACATCAGAACCGGGACGGTCATTTCTTTCAGAATGCAATGAGTGACGCCACCAAAGGCCCTTTCGCGTAAACGTGAGTGACCATAAGCCCCCATGACCAAAAGGTCGGCACCTGAATCGGCAATAAAATTTAATATTGCGATATTGGTATCGATGCCGGTTATCGTTTCCCGTTCGATCTTGACGTTAATACCATAGCGGGCAAGATGGGCCGCGATATCGGAACCCGGTTTATTTCCGTGCGCATCCACCCGTTCCTCTGCATTGATAACCAGGATAATGACTTCATCGCGGTCCTGAAGGAGCGGGATTGAATCATTGGCTGCACGGGCGGCTTTCTCCCCGCCATCCCAGGCCACAACGGCGGTTTTTACCGGTGCGATCTTCTTTCCGACATATGGAACCAGATAAATCGGTCGTCCGGATTCGAAAAGCGCCGCCTCGACCAGCGCCGTGTTGAAACTTGCCCCACTTCTATCTTCGTCCGTCTGGCCAAGGATCGTCAGATCCGTATGTCGGGCGTAAAAGGCCAGTGCGCCAGGTGCCCTGGCGGATGATTCTTCGATAATATTAGTGTCAAAGCTGATCGATTTTTCTTTTACCGCTGTTTCAAATTTTTCAATCGCCTTGCGAGCGGAATCCTCAACGGCTTTACACTGAGCCTCATGGAAACCACTCGGCAATGCTATGTTGATGTAATTGGCAATTGTCGATTCGATCTTCAGCGCCACGCCGATCACATGGGAATCGTGCTTGGTCGCCAGAGATATTGCGGTCCTGATGCGATGGTCACAGGCCTCGCTGTCGTCCAGATGAACAAGAATATCCTTCATGGCATATAAGCTCCTTTAGTCGAAAAAGGCTCTCAATAAAGTTTGCTCTCTCTCTTCAATATGGGCCTTTAAATGGCCAGGTATTCATAACGAAGATCTTCATTTTCCAGAACCTCCTGCGCCGTGCCGCTGAAAGCCACTTGCCCCATATCGATGATAAGCGCCTTGTCCGCCAATTGCAGGGCGGCGATGGCGTTCTGCTCGACAATGATCGTGGTTATCCCCAGCTCTTTTACTTGCCTAAGGATTTTTTCAATTTCCTGAACTATGACCGGGGCAAGTCCCTCATATGGTTCGTCGAGTAACAATAACTTGATATCTCGGGCCAAGGCACGGGCAACGGCCAGCATTTGTTGTTCGCCACCCGACATGGTCACGGCATCTTGTTTCCTGCGTTCGGCAAGACGAGGAAAATGTTGGTAAATTCTTTCGATCTCCCAGCCTTTGGGCTCCTCCACCTGGGCCAGAATAAGGTTTTCCTCGACCGTTAGTCCGCCAATGATACGGCGATCTTCAGGAACAAGCTGAATTCCCGCCTGGGCGGCCTGATAGGATTTCATTTTGTGGATCGGTTCCCCCTGAAGATAAAACTCTCCACTGGAAAGAACCGGATCGTCAACGCGGGCCAGGGTGCGCAAAGTGGATGTTTTCCCGGCCCCGTTCCGTCCCAGCAAGGCCAGGATATCTCCTTCCTGAATTTCGAAGGAAATGCCCTGAACAATGTAGGACTCGCCGTAATAGGCATGGATGTCCCGAACGCTGAAAAAGGCTTCTTTTTCCGGCGCACTCATTATGATGCGCTCCCCAAATATGCTTCCTTGACGATTGGGTCTTCGCGAACCGCGTCGGGATCTCCATCGGCGATAATTTTACCTCGGGCCAGGACGCTTACCCTGTCGGCAAGGCTGAACACAACGTGCATATCGTGTTCAATGATGATCTTTGTCATGCCGTTCCCGCTGATCTTCTTCAGTAATTCGATGGTTTGAATTGTATCGTGTCGGGCCATCCCTGCGGTCGGCTCGTCCAGCAATAGCAAGCGGGGGCGCAAGATCAGGCATAAAGCCAGTTCAAGGCGGCGCTTGTCACCACGCGATAGACTGCCGGCGTCTTGCTTGACCAGCTTTTTAAGGCCGACATCCTCAAGAATTGCCGCAGCCTCGTCACTTACGTCGCTTTGCTTGGACATGGAAATATGAGGGTTGAATTTGAAAGATCCATTGCGTTTCGACAGCGCCGAAATCATGACGTTTTCAAGCAGCGACAATTCCTGGAATATTTCCGGTGTTTGGAATACCCGGGCTACTCCGGCCTGGGCGATTTCGTGGGGGCTTTTCCCGGTCAGTTCTTTCCCATCGAAGGTGACTTTTCCGGAATCAGGCTTCAGGCGACCGACACAGACGTTTAGCAGGGTCGATTTTCCGGCCCCGTTCGGGCCGATGATGGCGTGTGTCGAGCCCTCTTTCACATGCAGATTTACATCTGTCAGCGCCCTCAAGCCGTCAAAACTTTTTTGTATGTTATCCAGACAAAGAACAGAGTTCACCATAG
>CAZEFJ010000103.1:6930-8366 GCA_964511465.1 uncultured Hyphomicrobiales bacterium | reverse complement strand
TCCCAGGTTCAGGCGATACAGCATCTCACCGCCGCGGCGGTTCCCGGCCTCACCCCAAATCAGATTTCCATCGTCGACAACAAAGGCGCTCTGCTGGCTCCGGGGTTCGAGGATCCAAACAATGCCGGAAACATTTCCGCCAAGAATGGGCAGCGTCGCCGGACTCTTGAAAACCGCACCTCCCGGACCATCGAGACATTGCTTGAAAAGATAGTCGGATTCGGCAGTGTCCGGGCCGAGGTAACGGCGGATATGGATTTTGACCGGATCAGCACAACCGAGGAAAAATTTGATCCCGACGGCCAGGTCGTGCGTTCGACCCAGACTTCAGAGGTTGCCAACAATACCAACGACGCCCAGTCTACCCTTCCGGTGAGCGTTTCGACCAACCTTCCCGATCTCAATGCCAACGGTGGTAACGGTAATTCCAGCACCACCTCTGAAAAACGCACCGACGAAACCGTAAATTTCGAGATTTCCAAAAAGGTAATAAATCATGTCCGCGATATCGGCATAGTAAAACGCCTTTCCGTAGCCGTCCTGGTCGATGGAAGCCGGGCCAAGGACAAAGACGGGAAAATGGTATATAAACCACGCAGCGCCAAGGAGATGGAGCTTCTTGCCACACTGGTGCGCAGTGCCATAGGGTTCAACGCAGACCGTGGCGATACCGTGGATATAATTAATATGGAGTTCTCCGAATACCAGAAGGAAGAGCCTAAACTCGAACTGTTCTTCGGCCTCGACAAGAACGATCTTCTGAGAATGGCTGAAACCCTGGTGTTGAGTATTGTCGCCATTCTGGTCATCCTGCTGGTGGTTCGCCCCCTGGTCTCCCGGGCCTTCGAGTCTATTCCTTCGGGGGCGCTGGCCCTGGGTGCCGACGGGCGGTTGCTGGCCGAACCGGCCGCAGCTGCGGCCTTGAGTGCGCCGCCGGGTGAGGCTGCCCCGGACGGGGAGGGACGATTCGATGAATTGATAGACATTGACCGGGTCGAGGGACGGGTCAAGGCATCGAGCGTGAAGAAGGTCGGAGAGATAGTCGACAAACATCCGGAAGAGGCACTCTCGATAATCCGCTCATGGATATATGAGTCGGAATAATCAGTAGATTCTTATAAGATAAGGCGAATGGCGAAAGTAAAAGACGAATACCGCAAAATGACCGGGCCGCAGAAGGCCGCGGTGTTTATGCTTGCGCTCGGCCAGGAACATTCGGCCAAATTGTTCGAGATGATGGATGACGAGGAAATTCGCGACCTGTCCCATACCATGTCCTCGCTTGGCTCAATCGATTCCTCAATTGTAGAACGCCTGTTAATCGAATTTGCCGACCAGCTTTCCGGCGGCGGCGGCTCTCTGACCGGCAGCTTCGACAGTACCGAGCGGCTGTTGTACCAGTCCCTGCCCGAGGAACGGGTGTCCCATATCATGGA